>JAFYTP010000010.1 GCA_017558775.1 Bacteroidales bacterium
CACCCCCGCTGTCCTCGTGCGCAACCACGGTCCCTTCGCCTGGGGAACCGACGCCGACAACGCCGTCCACAACGCCGTCGTCCTCGAGGAAGTCGCCAAGATGGCCTTCGTTTCCATGACGGTCCACAACGACTTCCTCAGCGCCAAGCGGAACCCCTACCTGGCTGTCCCCGCCCCCACGATGAACAGAAATCTCATCGTGAAGCACTATAGCCGTAAGCACGGCCCCAACGCTTACTACGGTCAAAAGAAAAAATAACAAAACACTGAATACTATGGCATTTGAGAATTTTGAACTTTGGTGGGTGACCGGCGCCCAGCTGCTGTACGGCGGCGACGCGGTCGTCCAGGTCGACGGCCACTCCAAGGAAATGGTGGAAGGCCTCAACGCGTCGGGCAACATTCCCGTCAAGATCGTCTATAAGGGCACGGCCAACTCCAGCAAGGAGGTCGAGGCCGTGATGAAGGCCGCCAACAACGAGCCCAAGTGCGTCGGCGTGATCACCTGGATGCACACCTTCTCTCCCGCCAAGATGTGGATCAAGGGCCTCCAGTCCCTGGAGAAGCCGCTCCTGCACTTCCACACCCAGTACAACGCGGAGATCCCGTGGGACAAGATCGACATGGACTTCATGAACCTGAACCAGAGCGCCCACGGCGACATCGAGTACGGCCACATCTGCACCCGGATGCGCATCCAGCGCAAGGTCGTCGTCGGCTACTGGAAGGACGAAGCCGCGCAGAAGCAGATCGCCGTCTGGGCCCGCGTGGCCGCCGGCGTCGCCGACGCGAAGCAGGTCCGCTGCCTGATGTTCGGCATGAACATGAACAACGTCGCCGTGACCGATGGTGACCGCGTCGAGTTCGAACAGAGACTGGGCTATCACGTTGATTACTACCCTGTTTCCTCCCTGATGGAGTACTACAAGAAGGTTACGGACGCCGAGACCGACGCCCTCGTCGAAGAGTACAAGAAACTGTACACCGTCAAGATCGACGAGACCGGCGAGAAGGTCTATTGGGAGAAGGTGCGGAATTCCGCCAAGGCGGAGATCGCCCTGCGCCGCGTCCTGGCCGATGAAGGCGCCACCGCCTTCACCACCAACTTCGACGACCTCGGCGACGCCGACATCGACGCCCCCGACTTCTGCGGTTTCGACCAGATCCCGGGCCTCGCTTCCCAGCGCCTGATGGAAGAAGGTTTCGGCTTCGGCGCCGAAGGCGACTGGAAGACCGCCTGCCTCGTCCGGACGCTGTGGGTGATGTCCCAGGGCCTCCCGACCGGCTGCTCCTTCCTCGAGGACTACACCCTCAACTTCGCGGGCGACCGCAGCTCCTGCCTCCAGAGCCACATGCTGGAGATCTGCCCGATGATCGCCGTCGACAAGCCCAAGCTCGAGGTCCATTTCCTCGGCATCGGCATCCGCAAGCAGCCCACCGCCCGCCTCGTCTTCACCTCGAAGACCGGCCCCGGCATCAAGGCCACCGTCGTGGACCTGGGCAACCGTTTCCGCCTGATCGCGCAGGACGTGGAGTGCATCGAGCCCAAGCCGATGCCCAAGCTCCCCGTCGCCTCCGCCCTCTGGGTCCCGCAGCCGACCTTCGAGGTGGGCGCCGGCGCCTGGATCCTGGCCGGCGGCACGCACCACTCCGCCTTCAGCTACGACATCAACGCCGACTACTGGGATGACTTCGCCGAGATGACCGGCATCGAGTTCGTCCACATCAACAAGAACACCACCATCCCCGAGTTCAAGAAGGAACTCAAGATGAACGAGGTGTACTACATGCTCAACAAGGCGCTCAAGTAATATGGACGCTAGGGAAGTCATAACCGCGGGAAGGGCCGTTCTCGGTATCGAGTTCGGCTCCACCCGCATCAAGGCGGTGCTCATCGACCCTGAGCACAAGCCCATCGCACAGGGCAGCCACGAGTGGGAGAACCAGCTCGTGGACGGCCTGTGGACCTACAGCCTGGACGCCATCTGGAACGGCCTGCAGGACTGCTACGCCGACCTCCGCAAGGACGTTCGTCACCACTACGGCGTGGAGATCGAGACGCTCGGCGCCATCGGCATCAGCGCCATGATGCACGGCTATATGGCTTTCGACGCCGCCGAGCGCCTGCTCGTCCCCTTCCGCACCTGGCGTAATACGAACACCGGACCGGCCGCCAAAGAACTGTCGGAGCTGTTCAACTTCAACATGCCGCTGCGCTGGAGCCTGTCGCACCTGTATCAGTGCGTCCTGGACGGCGAGCCGCATGTGAAGGACGTGGACTTCTTCACCACCCTTGCGGGCTACATCCACTGGAAACTCACCGGACGCAAGGTCCTGGGCGTGGGTGACGCATCGGGCATGATGCCCATCGACCCGGCCACCAAGGACTTTGACGCGAAGCGTGTCGATGCGTTCGACGCCCTCGTGGCGCCGAAGGGCTTCCCTTGGAAGCTGCGGAACATCCTGCCGAAGGTGCTGCTGGCCGGCGAAGGCGCAGGCGTCCTCACCGAGGACGGCGCCCGCCGCCTCGACCCGACCGGCCATCTCCAGCCCGGCGTGCCGTTCTGTCCGCCGGAAGGTGACGCCGGCACCGGCATGGTCGCTACGAACGCCGTAAAGCCCCGTACGGGCAACGTTTCCGCCGGAACGTCCTCTTTCTCGATGATCGTGATGGAGAAGGATCTGTCCAAGCCCTACGAAGTCATCGACATCGTCACGACGCCGGACGGCGCTCCCGTGGCCATGGTCCACTGCAACAACTGCACGTCGGACCTCAATGCCTGGGCGCATCTGTTCCGTGATTTCCAGGAGCTGCTGGGCCTGCCGACCGACATGCGCGACATCTACGGGAAACTGTACAACCATGCGCTGACGGGCGATCCCGACTGCGGCGGCCTCCTTTCCTACAACTACATCTCCGGCGAGCCGGTCACCGGCCTGGCGGAAGGACGCCCGATGTTCCTGCGCGGCGCCTCGGACAACTTCACCCTCGCGAACTTCATGCGTGCCCACCTGTACGGCGCCGTCGGCGTCCTCAAGATCGGCAACGACATCCTGTTCAAGGAGGAGAATGTCCAGGTGGACCGCATTACCGGCCACGGCGGCCTGTTCAAGACGCCCGGCGTGGCGCAGCGTATCCTCGCCGCCGCCCTGGATTCCCCCATTTCCGTCATGGAGACGGCGGGCGAAGGCGGCGCCTGGGGCATCGCCCTCCTCGCCTCCTTCGTGGTGAACAATCCGGACGGGCTCACGCTCCCCGACTTCCTGGAGCAGATCGTCTTCGCCGGCAACACCGGCGTGGAAATCGCCCCCGACCCCGCCGACGTCGCCGGCTTCAACACCTGGCTCGAGGCCTACAAGGCCGCCATCCCCGTGGAGAAAGCGGCCGTGGAGTGCAAGAAGTAATTCACGGTCAACGCATTAAACGTAGAGAGGTGCACCGGTTGGTGCACCTCTCTTCATTTATTACGCTACAACTCAGCGGGTTACAATTCCCAAGCGAGGGCGGAGGCGCCGAGGATGGCGGCGTCGGACTCCTTGAGCTGGGAGAAGACGAGCTTCACCTTGCCGCGCCAGAGCGGGAGGACGTTCTCGTCCATCGCCTTCTGGATGGGCTCCACGAGGAATTCCTTCGCGCGGGCGAGACCGCCGAACAGGACGATGGCCTCAGGGGCAGAGAACTCGATGAAGTCCGCGAACTTCTCACCGAGGATGCGGCCCGTGAACTCGAAGATCTTGAGGGCGAGCTTGTCGCCATCCTTCGCAGCCTCATAGACATCCTTGGAGGTGATCTTGTCCAGGGAGCGGAGGACGGACGGTTCGTCGCTCATTTCGAGCCATTCACGCGCGGTGCGGGCGACGCCGGTGGCGGAGGCGTAGGTCTCCAGGCAGCCGGACTTGCCGCAGTTGCACGGACGGCCGTTGTGACGCACGGCGCAGGTGTGGCCGAGCTCGCCGGCGAAACCGTCGTGGCCGTAGACCACCTCACCGTTGATCACGATGCCAGAGCCGACGCCCGTGCCGAGGGTGATCATGATGAAGTTCTTCATACCACGGGCGGCGCCATAGGTCATTTCGCCCACGGCGGCGGCGTTCGCGTCATTGGTGAGGGACACGGGGATGCCGTTCATCTGCTCGGAGAGCGTCTTGGCGAACGGAATGGTGTTCGTGCCGCCCCAGGAGAGGTTCACGGCGTTCTCGATGGTGCCGGTGTAGTAGTTGCCGTTCGGGGCGCCCACGCCGATGCCGCGGATGCGGCCTTCGGCCTTCGCTTCCACGATGATGCGGTTCAGGGCTTCCGCCAGTTCGGCGATATAAGGTTCGACGGTGTTGTAGGTGTCGGAGCGGATCACGGTCTGCGCGAGCACGGTGCCGCGCGCGTCCACGATGCCGCACTTGGTGGTCTGTCCACCGACGTCGATGCCGATTACGAGATCTTGTGCCATAGCTGATTAATCAACAGGGATGTCCTTGTTCACGTTCTTGGAGCCGATGAGGGCGTAGAAGAGCAGGTAGCCGAGCATGGCGGCGACCAGCCAGTAGCTGGGCATGTAGCCGACGTTCTTGGCGATGAACTCCTGGATGAGCGGCATGATACCGCCACCGACGACCAGCATCATGAAGATTCCGGAAGCGGCCTCGGTGTACTTGCCGAGTCCTTCGACGGCCAGGGCGAAGATGACGCCCCACATCACGGAGGTGCAGAGACCGCAGAGGATCAGGAAGAGACAGCTGAGCGGGACATTCTCGAACATCGTGAAGCCTTCACCGGCAGCATAGCCAGGCATGCTGATGGTAACCGTCTTCGGAGTGAAGATGGCGGCGAGGATCAGGATGATGGCCACGGCGCTGACGAAAGCGAGCTGCGTGCGCGGGGAGACCTTGCCGGAGATGAGGGTGCTGCAGAAACGGCCGACCATCATCAGCAGCCAGTACACGGCCGCGACGGCGCCGCCGACAGCCGCACCGTTCACGAGGATACCGGCACCCTTGGAGGTGGCGTCGGACAGGAAGAAATTGACCTGTGCGGGAATGCCGATTTCGATACCCACATAGAAGAAGATGGCGATGGCGCCGAGCACGAAGTGGCGGAAGTTCCAAGCGCTGTGCTCATAAACCGTGGTCTTGCGCTCCTTGGCAGGTTCCGGGATGTCCAGGAAGGAAATGATGATGAAGGCGATGGCGAACACGGCCATGGCGATGAACAGCAGCGGAGCCACATCGGACATGGCGGTATTGGCAGTGACGGTGCCGATGAGAACGCCCACGAGCAGCGGAGTCAGGGTGCCGGTCAGGGAATTCAGGGTGCCGCCGATCTGGATGTACTGGTTGCCCTTGTTGCCGCCGCCGCCGAGGATGGTGAGCATCGGGTTCACCACGGTATTCAGCATGCAGACGCAGAAGCCGCAGACGAAAGCGCCGAGGAGGTAGACATAAATGGCGGCGTTGCCCAGGAAGGAACGGCTGGAGAGCCACTGGATGACGACGCCCACGAAGCCGGTGGCCAGGGCGATGAGGGTGGTCTTCTTGTAGCCGACCTTGAGCAGCATCTTACCGGCCGGGATACCCATGAAGAGGTAGGCGGCGAAGTTCATCATATTGCCCATCATGCCGGCCCAGGAGTACTGGCCCTTCCAGATGTTTCCGAACGGAGCGGCCATATTCGTCACGAAGGAAATCATCGCGAAGATGAAGCACATCGTGATAATGGCTACCAGATTGGTTTTTTTCTTGTTGGTTTCAGTCATTGTTTTGTGTTTTTATTGTTAAAAATAGTTCGTAGTCTTTAAAAATCTCTCAAATATAAGCAATTTTTCGCGGATTAGCCCGGTCTTGGGGTGTTTTTCATTATATTTGTAATACTAATAACACCAATATGAAAAGAGCACTCATTCCCGCCGCCTGCCTCCTCATCCTGGCAGCGTGCACGCCCAAGCAGCCGGCCCTGACGGCTTCCGGGCTCAACCCCGAAGACTTCGTGAACACCTACAACGACACCCCCACCGCCCTGTACACCCTCACCAACGGGAACGGTATGGAAGTGTGTATCACCAACTTCGGCGGACGCATCGTTTCCATCCTCGTCCCGGACAACCAGGGGCAGATGAAGGATGTCGTCCTCGGTTTCGACAAGGTTTCCGACTACTTCCCGGAGAATAACCAGACGGATTTCGGCGCCTCCATCGGCCGCTACGCGAACCGTATCAACCAGGGAAAGATCACCTTGGACGGCGTCGAGTACCAGCTCCCGCAGAACAACTTCGGCCACTGCCTCCACGGCGGCCCCACCGGCTGGCAGTATCAGGTATATGAGTGTGTCGAGGCCGACGCCTCCCACGTGAAGCTCCTCCGCGTCTCCCCCGACGGCGACAACAACTTCCCGGGTGAAGTCAAGGCCTACGTCACCTACACCCTCACCGAGGACAACAAGATCGACATCGCCTACGAGGCCACGACCGACGCCACCACCGTCATCAACATGACGAACCACTCCTACTTCAACCTCTCCGGCGATCCGGCGAACCACGCCATCACCGAGGACGTCATGTACGTGAACGCCTCCAATTACACCCCGGTGGACGACACCTATATGACTACGGGTGAGATCGCCCCGGTCGCGGACACGCCGTTCGACTTCACGACGGCCCACGCCATCGGCGACCAGATCGCGGCTGACAACGAGCAGATCCGCAACGGTAACGGCTACGACCACAACTGGGTCCTGGACACCGCCGGCGACATCAACGCTGTCGCCGTCGAGCTCTACTGCCCCGCCACCGGCATCGACCTGAAGGTCTATACCGACGAGCCCGGCATCCAGGTCTATTCCGGCAACTTCCTGGACGGCACCGTCACCGGCAAGAAGGGCGTCGTGTACAACCAGCGTCACGGCATCTGCCTCGAAACCCAGAAGTATCCCGACACCCCCAATAAGCCCGAGTGGCCGTCGGCCGTCCTCCGTCCGGGAGAGACTTACCGCAGCCACTGCGTCTTCGCGTTCAGTGTTAAGTAGTTAATACTTTTAAATTATAACTAAAGAAATTTATTTGCTTGTAAAACGAAAAGAATCTTGTTTATACGATTAAAAGATTATACCTTTGCATTGGACATCGAGTTCAGCTGATGTCTATTTGTTAAGTTCGTTTTATATACCGGCCGGGTCTCTTGGGGAGGAGACCCGGCCAATGTATATAAAGGCTGGCAAGTGCCAGCCTTTATAACTATCATCTAATGAAGGGGCTACGCCCCCTCAAACACCCCCGGTCGGCCTTCGGCCTCCGAAATCAGCTCCTGCTAGAAGCGGATGGCGATGCCACCGGTTGCGTAAGGGAGGCAGTTGGAATAGCAGCCCTCCAGGACGATTCCCATAGATTCGCTCAGGTTCAGACGAAGGCCGCCGAGACCGCCATAGCAGAAGGCGAGCTGCGTCTTCAAATTGTCAAAGCGCTGGGCGGCTACGCCGCCGAGAGCGCCGGCATGGATTTCCACGACACGGCCCAGATTCCAGCCCAGCGTCACCCGCGGCGCCAAAGAGAGATCGATCTTCTGCGTATCTGTCGCCTTTCCATGGCGGAGATTACCGCCGAACTGGAGACCGCCGTAGAGATGGCCGTTCCCCACATTCGCCATAGCGAGCTGCGCGGAAAGGATTCCGCCGAAGCCGGGAAATCCACCCGCCTGGATCGTAATCATCTTGGAGCCCGGGGCGTCCGGTTCTGCGGCGAAAACAGGCGTCGAAACGGCAAAGGCCATCAGAAGGCCAAGGAGGGAAGCAATCGTCTTTTTCATCATTCAAACGGGTTGTTTTAACAAAGTTAACAAGAAACAACCAATAAAAAAAGGGCCGGTCCCCAAAAGGACCGGCCCATTTCATACGATTCGCTCTGGACTACTCAACACCCTTGATGGTGATGTCGTAGCTGAAGAGGAGCGCTTCCTGCCAAGGATTCTCGAGCTTCACGACCACCGGGATGGTGACGGTGCCACGGAACTGAACCTCGGAGGTGTAATCGAAGACGATGTAAGGAGTCAGGGTCTCTTCCTCATCCTGCTCATCCACGAATTCCTCGCCATCGGCGCTGTACTTCACGGACAGGAGCTTGCGGAGTTCGACCGGCAGATCCAGATCGCTGTAGTCGAAGGTGGTGTTGATGTGGTAAGCCTCGTTGGCGAGGATGCCATCGATGTAACCGTTACCACCAGTGGTGTAGGTACCAGCCTCAGGATCGAATTCGGTAACATTACCCACGACCCACTCGCCGTCCTTGATCACGAAGTAGGAAACCTTGTTCGGACGGTTGTCCTTGAGTTCCATACCCTTGAACAGAGGCACACGGTAGATCTTGTTCTCGTCGAGAACGATCGTGTAACCGTTGGCAACCGGCTCCTGGAACGGAGTCCAGCGAACCATCGCGTAAGTCCTGTAGTCGAGAACCTCCTCCGGATACTTGACAGCGGCCTTAGGCGTGTCGAAACGGGTCGGGAGTTCGAAGACGGTCTCACCAGACTTGATACCGAGGGTACCGAGGGCCGGGATGAACTTCTTCTCATTGGTTCTGTAGTAGAAGACGGTGTTGTCAACCCACAGGCTCTCGTAGATCAGGAAGTCAGGATCGATCTGATCAACCTTCGGCAGATCCTTGGCGGCCTGGGCCTCGTCGGTGTAGACGAACTCGACAACGAGGTTGTTCTCCTCGATCTCCTCATCGGTGAGCGGGACATCCTTCTCATCCACCACGTTGAAGGCAAGCTCAGCGAGGTTGATGTAGGAAACATCGTAGTCGGCGAGGGCGTGACGGAAGCTGACGCGCTTCTGGGCCTCATCCTCGGAAGCACCCTCTTCAGCGGGCTCGGTGAAGTAAGACGGGTTCACCTGGGTCCACCAGATCACGGAACCGTCATTGTCGGCGAAGTCGTACTTCTGGATGAAGTTACCGTTAGCCTTCTCAGTATTGAAAGTGTAGTAGCTCAGGTGCAGGAAGTCGTAACCAGGCAGGTCGACAGTGACAGGCCAGATGATCTCGATCTCCTGACCGATGTAGGAGGTGACGAAGCTGGTCAGAGCCTCACCGGCCTTCCAGACCTCGTAAAGTTCAGGAGAGGTGATCTCGAGGACGGCATAGTCATCACCGATGGTGACATACTCGCTGTTCTCAACCTCGTCATCCTCGTAAGCCTCGAGGTGACCTTCCTTACCAGTCTGCTCGCCCAAGAAGGCCTCAGCGTCGTCGAAGTCCTTAGGATCGTTCTGGTTGATGATCGCACGCTCGATGAAGAGCTTGTAGAGATCCTCAAGGAAGTCGCCCTCCTCAGGTTCGGTGGTGTAGGTATCAGTCTCGGCATCGTAGTTGTCACCGTTCAGGACGACAGCGTACTCAGGCAGGGTGATAACCATGAGCTCACGGTTACGGTCGACAGTGGTAAGGGTACCAATGACGTTCACGAGGGCAGCCTCGAGCTCGTAGTCGGCGGTGATGGTGTAAACCTTATCCCACTCGAAGCCCTTGATGTCGATGAACAGGTTGCCATCCTCGTCAATCGTGACGTTCTCGATGGTGATATCCTCAGTGGCATCAACCTCTTCGCCTTCGTCGTCGGTGTAGACGATCTTCACGTTCTGAGCAACAGCCTTGCGGAAGTCCTCGATGGTGATACCAAGGGTCTCCTCGAGGGTGGCGGCGCTGGTCTCGTCAACATTGACAGGGAGTTCGACGCGGGCGTAAGCCGGCTCGGCCTCGTTGTAGAAGACCTCGTGATCCATGTCAGCATCCAGGGAGTAAGTCCAGACGATCTCGGCGTCGACCTTCACCTCGCCCTGAGGCTTGGTGATCTCGACCTCACCGTAGAACGGGGTCTCACCCATAATGGTCTCGAAATGATACCAACCGGTGATGATGTTACCGACGGCGAGCTTGCGCACGGCGGCGGACTTCTCCGGATTCATCTCGATCTCGGCGTAGACCTTGTTGGTCTCGACGAAGTTATCCTCATCGACATCAGCGGCGGAGCCAGCCTCATACTCGAACTCGTCAAAGACGGTCTTGATCTCAGGAAGGACATAACCCTTCTTGGCGGCATCCTCAACAGTGTAGACATTACCATCGATCTCGATACCAGGGACAGCCTGGTCGAGGATGATGCGGTAACCCTTAGGATCCTGGTCTTCCTTCTCACCCACCGGGTTCTCACGGAGAGCGCTGTACGGGAGATACTGGTACTCAGGAACGGCCTTCACCAGGACGGTGTTGCCTTCCTCGTCGGTCTTAGGATTGCCATCCTCGTCAAGCTCGGGCTTGTACGGATCCGGGAGAATGTTGATCTCCGTGGCGTTCGGATAGAGTGTGTTGTACGGAGAAGCGAGTTCGTTCTCGTAGTCGATGAAGAGATTATCCCAATCATCTTCATAGTAAGCATCCCAGTCGATATCGAAATCCTGGAAACGATACAGGCGGAGCTGAGCGGCAAAAGCGCTGCGGGCCTCGAAGGCCTTCAGTTCGGCGGTATCATACACATAGTAGGCCCAATCCTGCTCTCTCATGGAGCTGTACCAGCCCCAATCCTCGCCATCGTCGAAGAGGCCATAGCTGATCAGACCATAGTTCGGGCAGTAGCCCACAGGCGACATATAGACATCCTTGACCGGCTTCAGGCCGTTGGCGGCGAACTCGGCGGAAGCGATGTTCTTCGGGAGCACGAGGAAGGTGACCTCACCGGTGGTGTTGTCAGCGGAAAGGACATCGAGGATTTCGAAACCATACTCGACTTCCTCGCCAGCTTCTTCGGCACGGGTGTTGACGGGCTTCACATTGAAGAAAGCAACGACAGCGCTGGTGATGCCATAATCCTTCGCATCCTCACGAGTGTACTTATCTTCGATGTTCGCCTTGATACCATCAGCGATGGTCTTGGCATACTGGGACGGGAGGAACTGATAGGTGACCTTCGTAGGCTGGTCGACGACGAGGATGCCATCGGCTTCCTCACCCTCAGCTCTAAGAAGCTCCTCTTCGCCCTCAACTTCCTGGCTGATGTAAGCCATGTTGACGGTGATCTTGAGGTCGTCGTAGTCCGGAACATACTGGATGCTCTGGATGCGCTGGAGAGCCATCGCAAGACGGTCGTAGATCTCGTCGAGGATTTCGTTGAGCGCGTCGATGAGCCACTCCATGTACTCGTCAACATACTCGATCGCAGCCTCAAGGGTGGCGGCGTCACCATCGTCGATGTAACCCTGGAGGTCACCCTCGGCGAAAGCGAGTTCGTCCACGATGTCAGCGACAGCACCCTCGAGAACGGTAACACGCTCGTCAAGGGCCTCGATCTGAGAATTGACGGTAGCAAGGGCGGTGTTCAGCTTCTGGAGCTCAGCCTCGACAGCGGCCTTGGCCTCGGCAAGTTCGCCCTCGAGCTTAGCCTCGGTGGCGGCGATGTCAGCCTCGAGCTGGGTCTTGGCAGCCTCGAGTTCGGCCTTGGTGGCGGCGATCTTGACGAACTCCTCGAAGGTGGTCGTCAGGACATAGTCATTGAGCTTCTCGGTGACCTCAGCCACGGCGGCCTCGAGTTCGGCCTTGGTGGCGTAGTTGGCCTTGATAGCCTCCACGGCCTCGTTCAAGAGACGGAGCGTCTCGGCGGTCTCGGCCTTGTAAGCGTCAAAGGTGCTCTTGTCGAGCTTGAGATTGTTAAGATCGGTGATCTGCTGGTTGAGTTCAGCGATCTTAGCCTCGAGCTGCGACTTGAGAGCCTCGTCAGCCTTTTTGTAGTTTTCCTCGAGAGTGTTGATCATGGCCTTGAGGGCGTTGACCTGGGCGTCCAGATCGGCAGCCGTCTTCGCAGCCAATTCGTCCACTTTCTTGTCAACCTTCTGGATATCGACTTCGTAGTCGGTACATCCAGCGGCGAGCAGTGCGACTCCGGCGAGGAGCAACGCTGCAAGTTTGGTGAATTTGACTTTCATAAAGTTGGTATAGAATTAAGAGTTAAAAATTACTCAATGGTGCTGAGCACGACGCGGTTCAGGTCGTTCTCCTCGAACGGCTGGATGCGGTCGCCGTTGCCCACGACGGAGACGATCCGGGACTCGGCAATGCCTCTCTCCACGAGGAAGGCCTTGACGGCGGCGGCGCGCTCGTCGGACAGACGCTGGTTGATGCGCTTGTTACCGGTGCCCTTGTCGGCGTGACCGGCGATGGCGACGTTTACATCCGGGTTAGCTTTCAGCCAATCGATGTAGCGGATGAGTTTAGCGGCTTCCTCGTCGGAGATGACGGAGGAATTGATGGTGAAGAAGGTGTTCACCTGACGCATTTCGGCGGCGAGGGCCTCGGCGGCAGCCTTTTCAGCGGCGAGCTTGTCAGCGAGGGCCTTCTCAGCGGCGGCCTTGTCGGCGGCAGCCTTCTCGGCGGCGAGCTTGGCGGCGCGCTCAGCCTCGAGGCGGGCCTTCTCAGCGGCGGCAGCGGCTTCGGCGGCAGCGATCTCGGCGAGGTACTTGGCGCTAGGACGGGTGGTCTTGCCGAAGTTGACCTTCAGGCCGGCGAGGGCGTTGAACTGGAAGTCGGGGTGACCGACCTTCTTGGAGTTGAACTTGTCGGAGAGGATGTTGTCGTTCACCTCGAGGGTAAGGGCGACAGCGTCGGACAGACGGAAGTCAGCGCCGATACCGACGCGGCCGACCGGGCTGATCATATTCTTCTCCCAAAGGAGATCGAAATAGGACTTAGGATCGGTCTTGGTGATGTCGTTGGCTCCGTTGTTGAAGCCGTAGGCGCAACCGGCACCCGCGAAGATGTACGGGTTGAAGAAGCGCTGGTGGTCATAGGCGATCAGGTTAGCCAGGTCGATGACGAGGTCCACGTTGCCCTGCACATAGTTGAATTTGTACACCTCAAGCGGGGAAACGACGTTACCCTTGCCCTGCCAGCCGGAGGCGCCGAAGCGCAGGCCGAGGGTGGGGTTGAACTGATACCCGAAGGAGAGGGCTCCGGCAGGGGAGATCAGGTCCTTGAACGCGGTTTCGCCAATGGTGTAACCGGCACCGCCCTGGATCTGGCCGAACCAGTGAGGATTGAACTCCAGGCTGGGATCGGACTTGCTCTGCTGCGCGAACGCCACCTGGGCACCCAGCGCAACGGCGAGAATCAGTGTTAAGCTTTTCAGTTTCATATGATAAGAATTGTTGTGTATATTCTTAAAATATTTATGGTATAATGACGTGTTTTTAAGCCTTTTTCAGGGGCTGTCGGACCCTGCGTCCGGTTTGGACACTATCATATACGTTCGCAAAAATAAGTAGAATAATCTGATTTTCCCAACAATTTTATAACTTTTCTCCAAATAAATCGGCAAATAATCGAATTGTAAGAGGTTTTTCGTACCTTTGCAACCGGAAAAAATGATTTCTTAAATATATGGCTATTTCAATCGACCTCAACGAACAGGAACGCGGACGTCGGGAATCCCTCGCAAAACTCCGCGAACTGGGCATCAATCCATATCCGGCCCCCCTGTATCCCGTGAACACCACGACCGTGGAAATCGCGGAAGGATACCGGCCGGAAGAAGGTAATTTCGACGACGTCTGCATCGCCGGACGCATCATGTCCCGCCGCATCATGGGCGCGGCCTCCTTCATGGAGCTGCAGGACCCGGCCGGGCGCATCCAGGTGTATGTCAAGCGCGACGAGATCTGCCCCGGCGAGGACAAGACGATGTACAACTCCGTCTTCAAGAAACTCCTGGACATCGGCGACATCGTCGGCATCAAGGGTTTCGCCTTCATCACCCAGACTGGCCAGCTGTCCATCCACGCGAAGGAGCTCACGGTCCTTTCCAAGTCCCTCCGCGTCCTCCCCATCGTGAAGACCGACGCCGACGGCACCGTCCATGACGGCTTTGCCGATCCGGAACTCCGTTACCGCCAGCGGTATGTGGACCTCGTGGTGAACCCGCAGGTGAAGGAAACCTTCGTCAAGCGGGCGAAGATCATCTCCACGATGCGCCGCTACTTCGACGAGGCCGGCTGCCTGGAGGTGGAGACCCCGATCCTGCAGCCCATCCCGGGCGGCGCGACCGCGCGCCCGTTCATTACGCATCATAACGCGCTGGACGTGGACATGTACCTGCGCATCGCGAACGAGCTGTACCTGAAGCGCCTGATCGTGGGCGGCTTCCCGGGCGTGTACGAGTTCGCGAAGAACTTCCGCAACGAGGGCATGGACAAAACCCACAACCCGGAGTTCACCTGCGTGGAGCTGTACGTCGCGTACAAGGACTATAACTGGATGATGGACTTCACCGAGAAGATGCTGGAGCAGGTGGCCGACGCCACCGGTGGTCCCGTCAAGTCCATCGGCGGCAACGAGATCTCCTTCAAGGGCCCCTTCCGCCGCCTCCGCATCCTGGACGCCATCCAGGAGTACGCGGGTGTCGATGTGAAAGGCATGGACGAGGCGCAGCTGCGCGCTACCTGCAAGAAGCTGAATGTCGAGGTTACTCCCGAAATGGGCGTGGGCAAGCTCATCGACGCCATCTTCGGCGAATACTGCGAGAAGAACCTCATCCAGCCCACCTTCATCATCGACTATCCCGTGGAGATGTCCCCGCTCACCAAGCGCTGCCGCTACGACGACACCCTCACCGAGCGCTTCGAGCTCTTCGTCGCCGGCAAGGAG
This sequence comes from Bacteroidales bacterium, assembly GCA_017558775.1. Lineage (GTDB taxonomy): Bacteria > Bacteroidota > Bacteroidia > Bacteroidales > UBA932 > Cryptobacteroides. Next base: position 14,667 of record JAFYTP010000010.1, read on the forward strand.
CTGGCCAACGCCTACTCCGAGCTGAACGACCCCATCGACCAGCTCGCCCGCTTCGAGGAGCAGGCCGCCCTCAAGTCCAAGGGTGACGACGAGGCCATGTACATCGACTATGACTTCGTGCGCGCGCTCGAGTACGGCATGCCGCCCACCTCGGGCATCGGCATCGGCATCGACCGCCTCACCATGTTCATGACCGGCGCCGAAGCCATCCAGGACGTGCTGTTCTTCCCGACGATGCGCCCGGAGAAGTTCTAGATGCGTACCGAAAGCATCACATCGGCCCAGAACCCGAAATTCAAGAATCTGCTCCTGCTGCAGGAAAAATCCAAGGCGCGGCGGGAGCAGGGTCTTTTTGTGGTCGAAGGCCGGCGTGAGCTCGAACACTGCCTCGAGGCGGGGTTCCAAGTGCGGACGCTGTTTGTCTGCCCGGAGATCGTGGGAGACAGATGGCCGGTCGGGGCCGGCCATGACGACGGCTTTGACAGTTCCGTCATTCCGGGCTTGACCCGGAATCTCATCGAAATCCCCGAAGCCCTCTACCGCAAGGCGGCCTACCGGGAAGGAACCGAGGGTATCATCGCCGAGGTCGAATGCCGGGAGCGCCGGCTGGAGGACCTGGCATTGACGGAAAACCCGCTGGTCGTGGTGCTGGAATCCGTGGAGAAGCCCGGAAACCTCGGAGCAGTCCTCCGCAGCGCCGACGCCGCCCGGGCCGATGCCGTCATCGTCTGCGACCCTCTCACGGACCTCTACAACCCGAACCTTATCCGCGCCAGCCTGGGCGGCATCTTCACCGTCCCCACGGTGGCCGCCTCCTCGGAAGAAACCATCGCCTGGCTCCAGGCGCACGGCATCCGTATCCTGACAGCCCAGCTGCAGGATTCCTCGTGGTATTATGATGTGGACATGACCGTGGGCACGGCCCTCGTGATGGGCACCGAGTCCACCGGCCTTACGGACCTCTGGCGCCGCGCGGCGGACGCTCACATCCGCATTCCCATGCTCGGCCGCCTGGACAGCCTCAACGTCTCCGTCTCCGCCGCCATCCTCCTCTTCGAGGCCGTCCGCCAGCGCAACGCATAAAAAATCCCGGTGGGTCTCACCGGGACTTTCTATTTCTATTTAATCGTTCCGTCCTTTACCCGCTGCAGGAAATACTTCACCCGCCAGGTGTAGTTTTCCGGGTCTTTGGCGTAGGAGTTGGCGTGGACGGCGTCCTGGACGAGGTAGAGTTCCTTGTAGCCTTTCGTTTTGGCGTTGTAGTTCTCGAAGACGTGGTCCACGGGGACGAAGTCGTCGGCCGTGCCGTGGATGAAGAGCATCGGGCGGTCGCACTTGGCGAGCTGCTCCACGGAGGAGGCCTCCTTGAAGCCCCAGCCGTAGCGGCGCCTGGACACGATGCTGGCGCTGTTCAGGATCGGGAACGCGGGCAGGTGGTAGCTGTCCTTGAGGTTATGCGCGAACTGGTCCCAGGCGGAGGTGTAGCCGCAGTCCTCCACGAAGGCGCGGATGTACGGCGGAAGGTCGTCGCCGCTCATCATCATCGCGGTGGCGGCACCCATCGACACACCGTGGACGACGGTGAAGTCGTTCTTGAAGATGTCGTGGGCGATCGCGGCCCAGTCTTCCACGTCCAGCCGGTCCAGCCAGCCCATCTGGGCGGCCTCGCCCTCTGAATAGCCGAAGTACTGCAGGTCGGGAACCATCACGTTGTAGTTGAATTCGTCGCGGTACATCCGGACCAGGTACATGAACACCAGGTGGTTGTCCGTGTAACCATGGACAATGACGGCCGTGCCCTGGGCGTTCTCCGGATCTTTGGCGGGAGCGTACACGGCGTGCAGCTTGTGGCCGTCGGGATCGACCCGGTTCATATCTTTGAAGATGCCCTTCGCGTGCAGGTCGTCGTACCAGGCGATGACGCCGGGGGCGAGGGAGTCGGCCTTATGGCGGGTGCGCTCGATGTCGGCCTCGCCGTGATTGGCGGGCTTGAGGGCGGTATTGGACATGAATTTGCCCGCAATGCAGCCCGTGAGGCAGTTCGCGGCGAGCAGGATGATTGCGAAGTGTTTCAGTGTCATAGGTCGATGGTGTTATTTCAAGACATTGATGGCGCCGAAGACGCCGAGGGAGCCGGCCAGCATGATCGCGCCGGCGAGGAGGACGCCAAGCAGCACGAACAGGACGCTCTTCTTAAAGTCCATGTCCAGGATGCTGGCGGCAAGGGTTCCTGTCCATGCCCCCGTGCCCGGCAGCGGAATGCCGACGAACAGGAGCAGGGCGATGTACAAGCCTCTTCCAGCTTTTTCCTCCAACTTGCGGCCGCCCTTCTCTCCCTTCTCGAGGCACCAGGTGAAGAACTTGCCGATATATTTCTTATCCTTTCCCCACTCCAGGATGCGGCGGGCGAACAGGAAGATAAACGGGACCGGAATCATGTTGCCGATGACGGCGACAACGATGGACGGGACGAGGGGAAGGCCCATGCCCACGGCATACGGGATGGCCACGCGCAGTTCGATGAGCGGGACCATCGAGATGAGGAAAACAATCAGGTATTGTATCATCGAATCTTGTCCATGAACTTGATCATCTCCTTGCAGAACTCAGCCTCACTGAGCTTTCTGTCCTCGGGATCCTTGATCACCAGGTCGAAGATATTCCCGGGAAGCTGGACGCGGCCGATCTTGAAATGGGCGCGGGAACAGGTAGCCATGAATTCGAGGGGATAGTCGGTCGTCGGAAGGAGGGAGATGAAAAGGTCCGGTTCGCCGCCCAGCATCAGGTTCACTTTTTCCTTGGAGGGCTTTCCGAACCAGTTGAGGTCTTTCTTGAGGATGGTCGTGGTGATGCTGGTGATGAGCCGCTCGCCCTCCGTGAGTTTCCGGAAGTCGAAGAAGAAGATGTCGCCCTTGATGTTATGCTCGCGGAAGAACAGCATCAGGATGTTCTTGCACTCATTGAAAGAGGTGTCTTCCACGTTGATGAACGCCACGGCGGAACGGATCTTGTCCAGCGGGACGAAGCCCGTCGGCTCGGGAGAGGCGTTCTTCTTCAGGCTCTGGCGCCTGAGCAAATCTTTGACCGGTTCCAGCATAGTCTATTTCGTGTTGGCGGCGATGAGCTGCCGGATTTCCTGCTTGGCGTCCTTCCAGCGGGGAATGTCGATCTTGGTGCCGATGACTTCCACCACCTTGGCGGCGATGATGGACCCGATCTCCCCGCAGACGCGGAGGGGCATCCCGAGGGAATGGGCATACAGGAAGCCGGCGGCGTAGGTGTCACCCGCGCCGGTGGCGTCCACGGGCTTGGCCGGCCACGGGTCGATGAAGTGGAACTCGTCCCCGGACTGCACCATCGACCCGGCCTTACCGACCTTCACGACGGAGATCTGGCAGTGGCGGGCGATCTCGGCGCAGGCCTCGCGCGGCTCCATCTTGGCGAAGGCCTTCGCCTCGGTCTCGTTCGCGAAGACGATGTCCACATAATTCTCCACGAGGTTGTGGAAGAAGGCGTCGTTGGACTCGACGACGTTGTAAGAGGCCATGTCGATGGAAACGATGCAGCCGGCGGCCTTCGCGAGGCGGGCGGCCTTCGCGATCAGCTCCTGGTTCTGCACGAGGTAACCCTCGATGTGGAAGTAATCATAGCCCTCGAACATCGACGGCTCAAGATCCTCCGGGCCCAGTTCCAGGGTGGCGCCCATGTAATCGGCGAAGGTGCGTTCCGCATTGGCTCCGGTGATGAAGACCATGCAGCGGCCGCTGGACTTGGTGCCGAACAGCATCTGGGTATGGACCCCGTACTGTTCCAGGGTGCTCTTGTACAGGTTCCCCAGGTCGTCATTGCCGATCTTGCCGATGTAGCCCGACGGCATCCCGAAGATGGCCGTGCAGGTGACGGTGTTCGCGGCGGACCCGCCAGGGACGTACTTGACGCCGTATTCCTTCAGGGCCTCCCAGATCCGGTCGCCCGTTTCCATGTCCACGTGTTGCATGCTGCCCAGCGGAAGATGGTACTTCTGCAGGAGCGTATCGTCCGGAAGGACGGCGAGGATGTCGGTGAGGGCGTTTCCGATGCCCAGGATGGATTTCATGCCGCGAGGGTTTTTCCTTTAACCTACAAATTTATACAATATTTGGGTTTTTCCATTAACTTTGTGTCTGCAATGGGCAAGAAATCGACAAATATCCTGCAGTATATCCTCTGGACGGCGGTTGCCGCCGTGCTCCTGTACTTCTCCTTCAGGGGCGTGGATTGGAAGGATTTCGGCGCCGCGCTCCGCGGGTGCCGCTGGGGATATGTGGTCCTGTCGATGGTGCTGGGGGCGACGGTCTTCTACATCCGCGCGCTCCGCTGGCGGATGCAGCTGCTGCCGCTGGATCCATCGACCTCCCGCCTGACCTGCTTTAACGCGTACAACATCTGCATGATCACGAACATCGTCCTCCCCCGGGTGGGCGAGGTCGCCCGCTGCGGCATCGTGACCAAGCATTCCGCCCGGGACGGCGAGGGGAAGCGGCTCGTGAGCTTTGACAAGGCCATCGGCACGGTCGTCGTGGACCGCCTATGGGACGGTGTGTCCATCCTTGTCGTCCTTGTGCTGCTGCTTTCGCTGATGTGGAACCGGTTCGGTTCCTTCTTCACGGATACGCTCTTTCCCGGGGTCTCCGGCAAGGCCCACCTTTGGTGGATCCTCGCCTTGGGCGCCCTCTTCGCGGGCGGTTTCATCTTCCTGTGCTGGCGGTTGCGCGAGCGGGAAGGCATCTGGAGCCGCGTGTGGGGATGGATCCGGGGTATTTACGACGGCCTGCTTTCCTGCCTGCACATGCGGAATGGCTGGCTGTTCATCGTGTATACGGCCATCATCTGGGGGCTGTACTGGTTGATGTCGGCCTGTATCATCTGGGCCCTGCAGGGGGTGGATCCCGCCACCGTCGGCCCGGAACTCGGCGCCGCGCTGGAGAAGATCAGCGGACTGGGGATGGCCGATGCGCTCTTCCTGATGTTCGCGGGGGCCGTGAGCTCCCTCATTCCCGTCCCGGGCGGGTTCGGCGCTTTCCACGGCGTGGTCGCCGGCGCCCTCTCCTCCCTGTACGGCATTCCTTTCGGGGCGGGCCTCATCTTCGCCACCCTGTCCCACGAATCCCAGGTCATTGTGAACGCTTTCTGCGGGGCCTGTTCCTATGTACATGAAACCTTTTTCCGCCGATGAAACGCTTCGGACTGATCGGTAATCCCGTCGCCGGCTCGCTGAGCCCGCGGCTCTTCGAGGCCGCCTACGGGGGCCGCTATGCCTACGACCTTATCGAAGGGGCGGAGTTCGCCGCTTCCTGGCAGCGGTTCCTGGACGGCTATGACGGCATCAACATCACCGCGCCCTTCAAGCAGGACGCCTTCCACGCCGTGGACCGGCTTTCGGAAGACGCCCGCCTGTGCGGGGCCGTGAACCTGGCCGTGAAAACGGCTGACGGCATTGAAGGCTATAACACGGACGTGGACGGCGTGGTGCTGTCCGTCCGCGAGGTGGGGCTGCCGGTGTCGGAGGCTCTCGTGGTGGGGTGCGGCGGGGCCGGCCGCGCCGCGGCGGTAGCCGCCATGCGGCTGGGCTGCCGCGTCACGCTCGCCAACCGGACCGCCGACCGGGCCGCTTCGCTCGCCGCCACGCTCGGCTGCCGCTGGGTTCCCGTGGAGGACCTCTCCACGCTTTCGCCCGACCTCGTCATCTATACGGTCCCGGGGCCGATGGAAGGCCTTCCCGACTTTTCCGAGGCCGTCATCCTGGAGGCCAATTACCGCACGCCGGTGCTCGCAGGCCGCGGCCGGGCCTATATTTCCGGCCGTCGCTGGCTGCTTTACCAGGCCGTCGCGGGGTATTCGATTTTTACCGGAGAAAAGCCGGACGCCGATGCGATGTTCGGGATTTTTTGCTAACTTAGGGGTGTAAAAACAGTTTATTATGGCACTCAACAAAGTTTTGCTCATCGGTAACGTTGGAAACGACCCTGAAATCCGTTACCTTGATTCCTCCAACCCCCAGAGCCCCCAGGGCAACGCCAAAGTAGCCTCCTTCCGCCTGGCCACGACCGAACGCTTCCGTGACCGCAACGGAGAAACCCGCGAGAACACCGAATGGCACTCCATCGTCGCCTGGCGCAGCAACGCCGACCTCGTGGAGAAGTTCGTCCACAAAGGCAGTCAGATCTACATTGAAGGTAAGCTCCGCACCCGTCAGTGGACGGACCAGACCGGCGCCAAGCGCTTCACCACCGAAATCCAGGCCGACAACATCCAACTCCTCGGCAAACGTCCCGACGCTCCCCAGCAGAACGGCTACCAGGGCCAGGCCGGCCCCCAGCCCGCCGCGCAGCCGCAAGGCGGCTACTCCGGCCCGGGC
>JAFYTP010000083.1 GCA_017558775.1 Bacteroidales bacterium
AGACTACCCACTCTTCAGGGGACTCCAGCGGCCCCTTGAATTTATGGGTCTTCAGGGGCGGTACATCTACTGGGCTGCAGGGGCGGTGGGCGGAGCCATCCTCGGCTTCATCATCGCCTACTGCATCGCCGGATTCGTCGCAGGCCTCATCGTTCTGGTGGCCTTTGTGGTCACGGGTGCTGCCCTCGTCATGTTCAAGCAGCGGCGGGGACTCCACAGCAAGAAGGTCGACCGCGGCGTTTTCGTCTACGCTCGTTCTAAACGGCTCTAAACAGGGATAAGGAATGGTATTGTATGTAATCCTAGTGTTCGCGGCGATACTCATCGGGATGGCCATCTCGGTGTTCGCCTTCGGGACTGGCGGCAAGCGCAGCCGGATCTTCCAGGACATCTACTTCACCGTCGAGGAAGTGGAGGGCATCGGCGTCCTCTACACGAAGAACGGCGATTATTCGGCCGTCCTCGCGATGGAGAACCCCGTCCAGAAGTACTCGGCGAACATTGATGCATACTACGAGTTCACTTCCCTGCTGACCTCCCTCACCCAGACCCTGGGCGAGGGATACGCCTTGCACAAGCAGGATATCTTCTGCCGCAGGCGGTTCCAGGATCCGGAGGGGGCTCAGCGTGAGTTCCTCTCCGACTGCTATTTCCGCTACTTCGCCGGTCGCGAGTACACCGACGCCCTTACCTACCTCGTCATCACGCAGGAGAGCAAGGGCAGCAAGCTCTTCTCCTATGACGCCCGCAAGTGGCGGGACTTCATGGTGAAGGTCCGCAAGGTACGCGACCAGCTGAAGGATGCGGGCATCGTCTGCCGCTTCCTTGACAGGCGGGAGGCAAGCGACTATGTCGACCGTTACTTCGCCCTCGATTTCACCTCCCCGACCGTCTCGATGACGGGCCTGAAGGTGGACGAGGAGGCCATCTCCCTCGGGGACCGCCGCTGCAAGTTCTACTCCCTCGTGGACGTGGACAGCGTGGCGCTTCCCCAGCTCATCCGTCCGTTCACCAGCATCGAGGTCAACAACTCCTCGATGCCGGTGGACCTGGTGGGTGCTGTGGACAGTGTGCCTGAGTCCCTGACGGTCGTCTACAACCAGGTGGTCTTCATGCCCGGCCAGAAGAAGGAGATGGCTGCGCTCGAGAAGAAGCGCAACCGTCACGGGAGCATACCGAGCCCGGCCAACCAGATGGCCGTCGAGGACATCAAGAACGTGCAGGATGTCATTGCCAGGGAGAGCAAGCAGCTCGTCTACTGCCACTTCAGCATCGGCGTCGTTACGCCGCGCGAGGTGGACATCCACAAATGCACGAACTACCTGGAGAACGCCTTCGGCCGCCAGGGCATCCACATCAGCAAGCGTGCCTACAACCAGCTGGAGCTCTTCGTGGGCTCCTTCCCGGGCAACTGCTACAGCCTGAATCCGGACTACGACCGTTTCCTCACCCTAGGTGACGCGGCCGCCTGCCTCATGTACAAGGAGCGGACGGTCAAGAGCGAGGACACCCCGCTGAAGATCTGGTACACCGACCGCCAGGGCGTGCCGGTGGCCATCGACATCAGCGGAAAGGAGGGAAAGGAGAAGATCACGGACAACGCGAACTTCTTCTGCCTCGGTCCGTCCGGCAGCGGCAAGTCGTTCCACATGAACTCCGTCGTCCGCCAGATGTGGGAGCAGGACACGGACATCGTCATGGTCGATACGGGTAACTCCTACGAAGGCCTCTGCGAGTATGTCGGGGGCAAGTACATCAGCTACACCCAGGAGCATCCGATCACCATGAACCCGTTCCGCATCACGCGTGCGGAATACAACATCGAGAAGGTGGGGTTCCTGAAGAACCTCGTGATGCTCATATGGAAGGGTACGATGGGCTCCGTCACGAAGACCGAGGACAAGCTCATCGAGCAGACCATTACGGAGTACTATGAGAATCATTTCGCGGGGCGGATCGATACGCTCTGCTTCAATACCTTCTACGAATTCAGCGTGAAGAGGATCCCCGAGATCTGTAACGAGAACAATCTCGCCGGGATCGACCTCGCCGCGTACAACTACCTGATGAAGGACTTCTACAAGGGCGGCAACCACGAGGTGACGCTCAACGAGGACCTGGACACGACCCTTTTCGACGAGACGTTCATCGTCTTCGAGATCGATTCCATCAAGGACGATCCCCTGCTCTTCCCGCTCGTGACGCTCATCATCATGGACCTTTTCATCCAGAAGATGCGCATCAAGAAGAACCGGAAGGTGCTCGTGATCGAGGAGGCGTGGAAGGCCATCGCTTCGCCGATGATGGCCGAATACATCAAGTACATGTACAAGACCGCGAGGAAGTTCTGGGCCAGCGTCGGAGTGGTGACGCAGGAGATCCAGGACATCGTCGGCTCCCCTATCGTCAAGGAGGCCATCATCAATAACTCCGACGTGGTGATGCTCCTGGACCAGAGCAAGTTCCGCGAACGC
>JAFYTP010000084.1 GCA_017558775.1 Bacteroidales bacterium
CCAGGCGGTCGCGGGTGATGGCGCCCGTGCAGCGGACGCCCAGGCCGGGGCCGGGGAACGGCTGGCGGAAGACCATGTTGTCGGGCAGGCCGAGGGCCTTGCCGACGACGCGGACCTCGTCCTTGAAGAGAAGCTTGATGGGCTCAACGAGCTCGAACTGAAGGTCCTCAGGAAGGCCGCCCACGTTGTGGTGGGACTTGACGGGGCCGGATTCGACGATGTCCGGGTAGATGGTACCCTGGGCCAGGAAGCTGATGCCTTCCAGCTTGCGGGCCTCTTCCTCGAACACGCGGATGAATTCCGCACCGATGATCTTACGCTTCTGCTCGGGGTCGGCCACGCCGGCCAGCTTGTCGAGGAAGCGGTCGGTAGCATCGACATACACCAGGTTGGACTGGAGTTCATCGCGGAAGACGCGCACCACCTGCTCGGCCTCGCCCTTGCGGAGGAGTCCGTGGTTCACATGGACGGAAACCAGCTGCTTGCCGACGGCCTTGATGAGCAGGGCCGCGACGACGGAGGAATCGACACCGCCGGAAAGAGCCAGCAGCACCTTCTTGTCGCCGATCTGCGCACGCAGTTCCTTGACTTGTTCATCGATGAATTTTTGCGCCAGTTCGGCAGTCGTGATCCGCTCCATATCCGCGGGACGAACGTTTCCAGTAGTCATATCGTGTTTTGTTTAATTGTTTATTCCCATTCAATAGTTGCCGGCGGCTTCGAGCTCACGTCATACACGACGCGGTTCACACCGCGGACCTTGTTGATGATCTCGTTGGAGACCTCCGCCAGGAAATCGTACGGCAGCGGGAACCAGTCGGCGGTCATCGCGTCGGTGGAGACCACCGCGCGGAGCGCGACCGGGTGCTCGTACGTACGCTCATCGCCCATGACGCCGACGCTGCGGATCGGCAGCAGGACCACACCCGCCTGCCAGATGGCGTCGTACAGGTTCGTAGCCATGACGCGCGGGTCGGAGGCGCTGCGGAAGTTCATGCCGGTGCAGTCGTAGTTGCGGAGACCCTTAATGAAAATGTCATCGGCCTCGCGCAGGATGCGGAGCTTCTCCTCCGTGATGTCACCGAGGATGCGGACGCCGAGGGACGGACCCGGGAACGGGTGCCGATTCACCAGTTCCTCCTTGATGCCCAGGGCACGGCCCACGCGGCGCACTTCGTCCTTGAAGAGCATGCGCAGCGGCTCGACCACCTGGAGATTCATCTCCTTCGGGAGGCCGCCCACGTTATGATGAGACTTGATTTTCGAGGCAATGCCGGGAATGCCGGCGGACTCGATGACGTCCGGATAGATGGTGCCCTGGGCCAGCCACTTAGCTCCCTCGATCTGCTTGGCGTACTTGTCGAAGGTCTCAACAAACAGCCGGCCGATTACTTTTCGCTTGGCTTCCGGCTCGGTGACACCGGCCAGCGCGGCCAGGAACTCCTTGGAAGCATCGGCACCGATCACGTTCAGGCCCATGTCGCGGTAAGACTCGAGCACATCCTCGTACTCGTTCTTCCGGAGGAGCCCGTTATTGACAAAGATGCTGGTGAGGTTCTTGCCGATGGCCTTGTGCAGCAGCACGCCCGCTACGGTGGAATCGACACCGCCGCTGAGGCCGAGGATCACCTTGTCGTCACCGAGCTGCGCCCGGAGGGCCGCCACGGTGGTCTCGATGAAGGAGTCCGGCGTCCAGTCGCCCTTCAGGCCGCAGATGCCGTAGGCGAAGTTTGCGAGGATCTTGGAACCTTCCTCCGTGTGGAACACTTCCGGATGGAACTGGACCGCGAAGGTGGGCTCGCCCACAATCTGGTAAGCGGCGTAAGGAATGTCCTCCGTCTGGGCGATGGCCACGCCCCCTTCCGGGAGGCGGGAGATGGTGTCGCCGTGGGACATCCACACCTGGGAATGGACCTTCACGCCGTCCATCAGCGGAGAATCCGAACGAATCACGTCCAGCATCGCCCGGCCATATTCGCGGGCGAGAGAGTTTTCGACCATGCCGCCGAAGTTGTGCGCGAGATACTGGGCGCCATAGCAGATGCCCAGGAGGGGCAACTTGCCTTTCACGCCGTCCAGATTCAGCTGGGGCGCATTGGCGTCGCGCACGGAGCACGGACTGCCGGACAGGATGACTCCTTTCACGGAGTCATCCAGGGCCGGCATCTTGTCGTAAGGGAATATTTCGCAAAAAACGTTCAGTTCACGCAGCCGGCGACCGATCAACTGGGTCACCTGGGAACCGAAATCGAGAATCAGGATCTTATTCACCGCGGGAGTAGTTGGGCGTTTCCTTGGTGATGGTGATGTCGTGCGGGTGGCTCTCCGCCATGCCGCTCGCGGTGACGCGGGTGAACTTGGCCTTCTTCAGGGCCTCGAGGTCCTTGGCGCCGCAGTAGCCCATGCCGGAGCGGAGACCGCCCACGAGCTGGTACACCGTCTCAGCGAGGGTGCCCTTGTACGGGACCCGGCCCACGATGCCTTCCGGAACCAGTTTCTTCAGTTCCACCTTGTCGTCCTGGAAGTAGCGGTCCTTAGAGCCGGCCGCCATCGCGTCGATGGAGCCCATGCCGCGGTAGGACTTGAACTTACGGCCGCTATAGATAATGGTCTCGCCCGGGGATTCCTCGGTACCGGCGAACATCGAACCGCACATCACGCAGTCGCCGCCGGCCGCGAGGGCCTTGACGATATCGCCGGAGTAACGCAGGCCGCCATCGGCAATCAGCGTCGCGCCGGAGCCCTTGATGGCCTGGTACGCGTTGTAGATGGCGCTGAGCTGGGGCACACCCACGCCCGCGACGATGCGGGTGGTGCAGATGGAGCCCGGGCCGATGCCCACCTTCACGCCGTCGGCGCCATTCTTGACGAGGTCACGCGCGCCTTCCTCGGTAGCGACGTTGCCCACCACCACGTCCAGCGACGGGTAAGCCGCTTTCACGCGCTTGAGCAGGTCGATGACGCCCTTGCTGTGTCCATGCGCGGAATCCAGCACGACGGCGTCCACGCCCTCGGCGTACAGGGCGGCCACGCGGTCCAGCGCATCCGGCGTAATGCCGATGCCCGCCGCCACGCGGAGGCGTCCCTTGTCGTCCTTGCAGGCTTCCGGATGCAGGCGCTCCTTGATCAGGTCCTTATAGGTGATCAGGCCCACGATGCAGCCCTTCGCGTCCACCACGGGAAGCTTCTCCACCTTGTACTGCTGGAGAACGGACTTCACGTAATCGCGATCCGTCCGGGTGTCGGGAATGGTGATCAGGTTCTCCGCCGTCATGACGGCACGGACCGGAACGGACATGTCCTCGAAGAAACGGACGTCCCGGTTCGTGACGATGCCCACGAGATGCTTCTCGGCGTCCGTCACGGGGATACCGCCGATGTGGTTCTCCCGCATCAGGCGGAGGGCTTCACCCACGGTCTCGTCCTGGTTGATGGTCACGGGGTCGGAGATCATGCCGTTCTCGGAACGCTTGACCTTCCGGACCTCGGCCGCCTGGGCGGCGATGCCCATATTTTTATGAATCACGCCGATGCCTCCTTCCCTTGCCAGGGCGATAGCCATCGGCGCTTCGGTGACAGTGTCCATAGCGGCGGACACGATCGGAATGTTCAGCTGGATGTTGCGGGAGAAGCGAGTATGCAGGCTGACTTCCCGCGGAAGGACTTCGGAGTACGCCGGGATGAGCAGTACGTCGTCAAAAGTGAGGCCTTCCAAGGCTATTCTTTCATCGATAAAAGACATAGGAAGTAGATTTTTGCAAAGGTAGTGATTTTTCCCCGTCTGCAAAAATCCGCCGTGGTATTTTTTTAAAGTCCGAGCGCCGGATCCGGACCGCCGGCGGAAGATTTGAAGTCAAATTGCCCGTTGTGGCACGTCCAGGTGTAGAGTGTGCCCGAAGTTTTGTCCTTGACCGTGAGGGCCTGCCGGAAGACGCGGATTTCCTCCACATCCCCCTTGGCGCCGACCGTGCCGATCAGATTCCAGCTCCCGCCGGTCAAACGGTAAATCTGTGCCTTGACCATCCCGTCCCCGCGCGTGGCGACTACCAGCTCGGGCGTCCCGTCATCCGTGAAATCGTGCGCGCCGATGAGCGTGTTGCCCTCCGGCGCATTCTCCAGCAGCACCTGTCCCCCGCTGGCGATACGGTGGTTCGACACGTTCACGGTCGATCCCGGCGTCAAAGTCAATGTGCCGGTGTCCCCGAAATAATACACGGAAAGGCCGATGACAAAAGTCTTCGTTTCCATATCCCCATACGTGCGCACCTGCGCGGACGCGACGATGGAAAGGAAAAGGGCGGTGAGGGTCATTAGTTTTCGCATAATGCAAAGATACTTCTTTTTTCTTACCTTTGCATTCAACGAACGAACTGGACAACAATGGCCATCAATACAGAAAAACCCCGGCATCGGATTCCCTCCGGACGCAAGATGAACGGCTGGCTCGCCCTGAGCCCGCTGCTGGTGTTCCTGCTGGTGTATCTGGTGTCCTCCATCGTCGCCCGCGACTTCTACAAGGTCCCCGTCGCGGCGGCGTTCATGATCGCATCGGCCTATGCGATGCTGATCACCCGCAGCGTGGAGAAGACGGACAAGAAGATTTCCATCTTCTCGGGGGGCGCGGGGAACAAGAACGTCCTCCTGATGATCTGGATCTTTGTGCTGGCGGGCGCTTTCGCCGCGACGGCCAAGGACATCGGCGCCATCGACGCGACCGTGAACGCGACGCTCCGGATCCTGCCCGGGAAGCTCATTTTCGCGGGCCTTTTCCTGGCCGCCTGCTTCATTTCGATGGCCATCGGCACCAGCGTGGGCACGATTGTGGCCCTTGTTCCGATTGCCGCGGGTATTGCGCAGGAAACGGGCGTGGGCGTGCCTTTGATGACGGCGGTCATCATCGGCGGAGCTTTTTTCGGCGACAACCTTTCCTTCATTTCCGATACGACGGTGGCGGCCACCAAGAGCCAGGGATGCTCCATGCGGGACAAGTTCCGGGTGAATCTGTGGATCGCCGCGCCCGCTGCGCTGGTAGTGACGGCGTTATACGTGATTATGGGATTAAAAGTGGAGGCGGTGCCCTCGGCGGAGGCCGTGCAGTGGCTGGGGCTGATCCCGTACCTGCTGGTCATCGGCCTTGCCCTCGCGGGGGTCAATGTGGTCACGGTGCTGGCCATCGGCATCGGCGTGAACGGCGTTATCGGCTGGAGCATCGGAGCTTATGACTGGATCGGGTGGATGGCTTCCATCGGTTCCGGGATCGGGTCGATGGGTGAGCTCATCATCGTCTCCCTGCTCGCGGGCGGCATGCTGGAACTCATCCGGTACAACGGTGGGCTGGACTTCATCATCGACGGTCTCACCCGGCGCATCCGGGGCAAGCGCGGGGCCTATTTCTCCGTCGCCGGCCTCGTTTCCCTCGTGAACTTCTGCACCGCGAACAACACCATCGCCATCATCACGGTGGGTCCGCTGGCGAAGGACATTTCCGACAAATACGGGCTGGATCCGCGCAAAACAGCCTCTATCCTGGACACCTTCTCCTGCCTTGTGCAGGGCATCATTCCCTACGGTGCGCAGATGCTGATGGCCTCCGGCCTCGCCGGCGTTTCCGCCGTCTCCATCACGGGGTATCTCTATTATCCCTTCGCTTTGGGACTTTTTGCGGCATTGTCCATTGTGATGCGATTCCCGCGGAAATACAGTTAGTCTATGAAACCACACGTTCAGTTGGAAGTGCCCCTCGAGGCGAAAAAAGTGCTCCTGCACGCGTGCTGCGCACCGTGCTCCAGCGCCGTCGTAGAGTGCCTGGTGGACAACGGGGTCCAGCCGGTCATTTTCTACTCCAATTCGAACATCTTCCCCCGCGAGGAGTACGACCATCGGCTGAACGAATGCATCCGGTATGCGAAAAAGTGGGGAATCCCCATCGTGGACGACGTGTATGACCACGAGGATTGGGGCGGGTGCGCGAAAGGGCTCGAGGACGAGCCCGAGCGCGGCGGGCGCTGCCTGCAATGCTTCAAGTACCGCCTCCTCCGTGCCGCCCGCTATGCCGCGGAGAACGGCTTTCCCGTTCTGACCACCACCCTCGCCTCCTCCCGCTGGAAGAGCCTGGACCAGGTCAATGCCGCCGGCGAATGGGCCTGCAGCCAGGTCGAGGGCGTCATCTGGTGGCCCCAGAACTGGCGCAAAGGCGGCCTCCAGGAGCGCCGTAATGAAATCATCCGCAGCGAGCGGTTTTACAACCAGCTCTACTGCGGATGCGAGTTCTCAAGTCATTCCGGGCGTGACCCGGAATCTATCTAGAAGAGGAAGCCGACACCCAGCTTCAGGTTGGAACGATGCTGGTCCGTGTCCTTGTACAGCGGCATCATACCATAGTCATAGCCCACGGTGACCTGGAAAGCACCGGCCTGGAAGCCGACACCGCCGCCGAGATACACATTGAAGCGGGCATAGTCCTCGTTCTCATAGTTGTCCACCTTGCCATTGACGGCCACCAGGCCGGCGATGTTGTTTTCTGTCTTGACGGTGGAAGCCAAGCCATACTGGGCGGTAGGTCCGCCAAAGATGAAGAACTTGGTGTCAGGGGCGAGTGCGAAGCCATAGTTCACATACACGGGAACATTGATGGCGTGCTCCATGAAGGTACCCTTACCGGAATAGAGGCTGCCAAGGCTGGCGACATCTGTCGAAGTAATCATGGAATAATACAGTCCGGGAGCCACAGCGAGACCGCCGGCGACAGGAAGGTTAAAGGAAATACCGGCATAAGCGCCATTGGCATTGGCCGATTCAGCATTCTTGGCAGTACGGGTGGAATTGATGTAACCCGCGTTAACAGACATCTGCGCGAAGGCAGTGGTTCCGAGCAGCATCAGGGATGCAGCAAGGAGAGTGGAAAGAATTTTTTTCATAATTGTTGTTTTAAATTAAACAATTTCCAACAAGTTTATGGTTACAAATATCAAGCCACGGAATGTTTCCACTTTATTTGGCAATTATAAGAAAAAGGATTCAATTATACAATAACCTGTCTTTTAACGTCTTGATAATTCAATATTTTTCGACATAATTTCAACCTTTGCCATGCAAGATTTAGCAGAAGAACGGATTTAATAGTTGTCTATTCCGAACAATAGTAGTAGATTTGTGTTGAAAAATAGATGAACATGAAGAGATTTGCACTCCTTTGCGGCCTCGTGGTCGCCCTTTTGTGCCTGACGCAGAACGCGAAAGCCCAGTATGTCCCTCAGATCCACCGTGACGGAGCCGGTTTCGTGGATGACCGCGGAACGGCCCTTACGGACCGGGAAATCATCGACCTGGTCGGAGAGGATATCTATTTCGACACCGTCGTCGGCGCCCGCAAGCAGTATACGGCCGGACGCAAGCTTATCGTCGGCGGTCTCATCGGCCTGGGCGCCGGGTATCTGTCCACCACCATCGGCACATACACGCTTGTCGCGAACTCGGAAGACGCTGTCCGTTCCCGCCAATACAACAACGACAATTATCCCGACCGGTACGAATATGATTCCGACTCGTACGAGGCCGCGATCGGTGGCCTGATGGTCCTCGGCGGAGTTATGGCGATGTTCGCGGGAGCCGTGGCCCTTGACGCCGGCATCCCCCTCAAGATCATCGGCCAGTCCCGCCTCAACTGGGTGGAAAACGACTACAACGACCGCGCCCGGGACTTCTCCCTCGAATTCGGCGCCGCCCCCAGCGGCATCGGCCTGACCCTGAGATTCTAATTTTCCATCCTAAAATGAGATTTTCAATCTTCTGCGGCCTCGTGGCCGCTTTCCTGTGCCTGGCACAGAGTGCCAACGCACAATATGCCGGCCCTATGCATCGTCAAAAGGCCAACCTTGTGGACGCACAGGGGAGCATTCTCTCCGACACCGAGGTCCTTAACCTCGTCGGCGAAGAAATCTTCAATGAAACCTATGTCGGCGCCAAGAAGCAGTATACCGCCGGACGCAAGATGATCATAGGCGGCGCAATCGGCGCGGGTGCCAGTATGGCCATTTCCATTGCCGGTTTCAACCTCGCTTACGACAGTGCCTATTTGAAAGAGAGTGGCGGGATTGCTTATAGGAATGAAGGCGAGGCCATTTTCGGTTTCGTGTGTTATTACGGCGGACTCGCCGCGGCCGGCTTAGCGCTTTCCGTTCTCGAAGCCGGTATTCCGCTCCAAATCATCGGCAAGAAACGCCTTGACTGGGTGGCCGAAGAAGGTAGCAAAGCAACCAATCTAACCTTCCATGCCGGCGCGACGCCCAATGGCATCGGCCTTACCGTGAATTTCTAATTCCCCAATATAACAATGAGATTTTCTATTTTCTGCGGCCTCGTGGCCGCTTTCCTGTGCCTCGCACAGAGCGCTAATGCCCAGTATGCCCGCAAGGGTGCTGACCTCGTGAACCAGAATGGTGTCGTCCTTTCCGACCAGGAGATTATCGACCTTGTCGGCGGCAATGTCTTCGACGAAACCGTCATCGGAGCCCGGAAGCAGTATAAGGCCGGCAAGAGCCTGATCACTGGTGGTCTTCTTGGAATCGGCGCCGGCATGGCTAGTTCCGTCCTCGCGGGCGTGAAAGCAGCCAATGATGGTTATCGCGATTTTGAGACGGCCGTTGAAGACGACGGCGCCGTTCTTGCCTTGTACCTCGGAGGCACGGCACTCATGTCCGCAGGCTTTGCTGCCCTCAACGGAGGTATCGTCCTCAAGACCATCGGCAAAAAACGCCTCAACTGGGTCAGCGAGGAAGCCAACAAGGCTACCGGTAACGTTACCTTCCATGTCGGAGCTACGCCGCATGGTGTGGGTGTCGCCCTGAACTTCTAAGAATTACATATCCTTTCGGGATTCCCCGCGGCGGTAAAATACCAACTTCTTGGTATTGCCCCCCGCGGGGAATCGCCGTATCTTTGCATCAGTTAAAGGCCATATAAGTAGTTAAAAGTTTATAGTAATCCTTTTATTGTTGTATAATCCGCCCTCCTCCCTTGTGAAAGGCAGGAGGGTTTTCATTCCGGTGGAATTTTAGTAACTTTGTACGTCCTGAACTAAGAGTATGGGTAACAGCGCAGAACTTCTCCTCTTTTCCCCTTCGATGAAGATGGCGGACCTGATGAATGTCCGTCCCAGCCTGCCGGGCGTATTGACCCGGATGGGGATTCCGTTCGGTTTCGGCGACGAGACCGTGGAGGAGGTGTGCCGGCGGCAGGGCATCGACCCGGAAACCTTCCTGCTGATATGCTGCGCGCACACGGTCGATGGATACGTTCCCACGAAGGAACGGCTCCGGAAGGCGGACCTGCGCGACGTCCTCAAGTATCTCCGGCTGTCGCACGCCTACTATATGGAGGTGGCGATGAAGGAGCTGACGGATGCCCTGGTGCGCCTGACCGAGCCCTGCGGAGAGAAGCACCGGAGCATTCTCCGGAAGTTCTTCTATGAGTACAAGGACGAACTCCTCAAGCATCTGGAATACGAGGAAGAAGTGGTCTTCCCGCAGGCGGAGGCCGCCCTCCAGCAGGGACGGCGGGTCGTTTCCGAAGGGCTTGAGGAGAACCACACCCACGTGGGCGAGAAACTGGAGGACTTGAAGAACCTGATTATGAAGTATCTGCCGCCCGTGTGCGGGCAGCAGGACATCTACCGGGTCCTCTCCAGCATCTCCACTCTTCAGGAGGACCTCGCGAAGCACATCATCGTGGAGGACGGCATTCTCAATCCCATCGTCAACCGGAAGATGCACGCCACGGCGGAAACGGTCGGAGAACCGGACCGCAGCGAAGGGGAACAGCTCTCCGCCCGCGAGAAGGAAATCCTCGTCTGCGTGGCCAAGGGAATGCTCAACAAGGAGATTGCGGATGCGGAGAACATCTCCATCCACACGGTCATCACCCATCGGAAAAACATCACCCACAAGACAGGCATCAAGACGGTGGCGGGTCTGACGGTCTATGCCCTCCTGAACAACCTCATTGACATCAACAGTATCGAATAATGGATTACAAGAAAGCGCTTAAGTTCTATCCCGACTTCCCCATCGACGGGGTCAATTTCGTCGACATCCTCCCCTACCTCCAGGACAAGGAGGTCTTCAAGAGCCTGATTGACGACCTTGGTGCCCTGTGCGCCACCCCGAACATCGTCGCGCCGGAAGCCCGGGGTTTCCTGTTCACCGCCCCGCTGCTGTACAACGGGATGGCGGAGAATGTCATCCCCGTCCGCAAGAAGGGCAAGTTGCCCTATGCGGAAGGCGACCTCGTCGCGGTGGATATTGTCAAGGAATACGGAAAGGACCAGGTGTTCTACCGTCTGTCTGACATCGCGGCCAGCAAGCCCGAGGGCGACATCCTGCCCGTCACCTTCTTTGACGACATCCTCGCCACCGGCGGCACTGCGCGCGGCATCGCCGAGAGCTTAAACGCCCAGAAGGTTACCGTCGACGGTAAGGAATATCGGGTGAAAGTCACCGACTTCGTGTTCCTGGTGGAGATCGACGACCTCCCGGGCCGCGCCCTCATCGAGGAACTCGCGCCCGTGAAGGCGCTGATGCACGTCACGGAGAAATAGTCCTCAGATCGACAAGAACAGCCTGTACGCGGCGAAGCCGAAGATCCAGGCGATAAGCATCGTGTAGAGGCAGCAGAGGATGGCCCAGCGCCACTTGCCGGTCTCGTTCTTGATCGCTACGAAGGTGGCGATGCAGGGGAAGTACAACAGTACGAAGACCATATAGGCCACCGCGGCCGCCAGCGGAATATCGCCCTTCAGCGCGCTCTGGAGGGCGGTGCTGTTTTCATCGGCCTCCGCGCCTTCATCGCCGGCGTACATCACGCCCAGGGTGCTGACCACCAGCTCCTTGGCGCCAACGCCCGCGAGCAGACCCACGTCCATCTTCCAATTGAATCCAAGCGGTTCCAGCGCCGGTTCTACGGTCTTGCCGAGCATGCCGATATAGGAGTGCTCCTGCTGGTAGGCCGCGCCCCGTTCCGCATTCCGGGGGAAGTAGCCCAGGAACCAGATGACGATGGAGAAAACGAGGATGGTCGTCGCCATCTTCTCCAGATATTGCTTGCCTTTCTCCCAGGTATGGCGCCAAATGGCCTTGCCGGTCGGGACGCGATAGGGCGGGAGTTCCATCACGAAAGGAAGGTCGTCGTCCTTCACGAAATGCCGCAAGACGCGCGCGCTCAGGATAGCGAGGATGACGCCCAGCAGATAGATGCCCAGGAGCGCCGTCGCCGCATTGCGCGGGAAGAAAGCGCCGGCAAAGAGGACGAAGATCGGCAGCCGTCCCGCGCAGGACATGAACGGGATGATGGCGATGGTGATGAGGCGGGATTTCCGGCTCTCGATGCTGCGGGTGGCCATAATCGCCGGCACGTTGCAGCCGAAGCCCATCACCATCGGAATGAACGACTTGCCGTGCAGGCCGATCCGGTGCATGAGCTTGTCCACGATGAACGCCGCGCGGGCCATATAGCCGCTGTCCTCCATCAGGGAGATGAACAGGTATAGGATCATGATGTTCGGGAGGAACACCAGAACGCTGCCCACGCCGGCGATGACGCCGTCCACGATGAGGTCCTTCAGCCACCCTTCCCTCATGAAGGCGCCCACAAAGTCGCCGAACTTCCCGACGAGCCAATCGATCCAGTCCATCGGGTACTGGCCGATGGTGAAGGTGGCCCAGAAGGTGAACCATAGCAGGAGGATGAAGATCGGGAAAGCCAGCCACTTGTTGGTGACGATGGCGTCGATGCGGTCGGTGATGGTGCGCCGGGGCTTTTCCTCCTGATATTTCTCATAGGTCTCCGCCAAGGCACCCTGGATGAAGGCGTACTTAGCATCGACAATCGCCGCCTCGGGCGTGGTTTGCAGGAGCGCCTCGATGCGCTCGGTCTCCTCCTTCCGCACCGCCTCGAGCGCCTCCCTGTTCGGGAGTTTCTCCACGAACGACTCGATGTCGCGGTCGCCCTCGAGGTATTTGATGGCCAGATAGCGGGAGGAATATCTCGACCGGACTTCCTTGTTCTGGAAGAGGAGGTCGCGCAGCCGGACGATGCTCTTTTCGATTTCCTTGCCGTGGTTGATGTGGATGTGGCGGGCGATCTGCGGGTCGAAGTTCTCGTACACCTTGATCACGGTGTCGAAGAGTTCCGAAATGCCCTGGCCGTCGCGGCTCACCGTCGGGCACACCGGGATACCCAGCAGCTTACCCAGCTGTTCCGTATCCAGCTTGTCGCCCTTGTGCTGCAGCTCATCGTACATGTTCAGGGCCATCACGGTCCGCAGGTTCATGTCGATGACCTGGGTGGTCAGGTACAGGTTCCGTTCGATGTTGGAAGCATCGACCACATTCACCACCACGTCCGGCATTGCGTCGAGGAGGTTCTTCCGGACATAGAGCTCTTCCGGGGAATACGCAGACAGAGAATAGGTTCCGGGAAGGTCCACGAGGGTGATTTCATACCCGCCGTGCTTGAAATGCCCTTCCTTCGCATCCACCGTGACACCGGAATAGTTGCCCACGTGCTCATGGGCGCCGGATGCGATGTTGAACAGAGAGGTCTTGCCGCAGTTGGGGTTGCCCACCAGGGCGACGCGGATCACGTGGCGCCGCTCCTCGGCCAGATGCGCGAGGGCCTTGTCCAGCCGCTCCCGCTCTGCCATATCCTCAGGCAGGCCCTGCAGATGTTCGTCATTGACGAGCGCCTCGCGGGCCTCGTCCTCATTCACCACCTCGATCTGTTCGGCCTCCTCCCGGCGGAGGGAAATCTTATAGCCGATGATCTCATATTCGATCGGGTCCTTGAGCGGCGCGTTCAGGACCACGGACACCTCCTTCCCCTGGATGAAGCCCATCTCGATGAGCCTTTTCCGGAAAGAGCCGTGGCCATTGACCTTGACGATCACCGCCTTTTCCCCTGTCTGTAATTCCGATAACTTCATGCTTTTGCGCTTTGTGGCGCAAAGTTAAGGGGATTGAACCAAAGATTCAATCCCCATAAGTTGGTATATTTCCGTGTAAGGAACTATTTGATGCGAGGCAGTCTCCGGTTCCAGAGGTACGGGTTGAGCTTGTGCCACTCGTCCACCGGCGGGATGATACCCAGCTCGATGATCTGGTCGCGAAGGTCCACAAGGTGCTCGTAAGAGGCCTTGAGGTCGGCCATCTCTTCCTTGGTGCCTTCCGGCATGGTGTAGTGGATACCGGTCTCATCCATGAAGGTAGGCATAGCCATGAAGACGTGGCTGTACTCGTGGGTGTCCACATAGGTACCGGACGGCCAGGGGAACTGCTCACCACCCTTCATCGCGGCCTCGATAGCCTTGATGGAGAGGAGGGCCGGGCTCTGGATGGAGCTGCGGCCACGCAGCTTGATGATTTCAGCACCACCCTGGATGGTTTCCTGCTTGATCGCGGCGATGCGCTCCTTGCTCAGGCCCATACGGCCGATCGGGGTGCCGCAGATGGTGGCTTTCGACATGAAGACCGCCATGGACTCGCCGTGGCCGCCATAGGTGAAAGCGTTCTCGACGTCGGACTGACGCACGCCGAACTCCTTGGCCAGGTTGGTCTGGAGACGGGTGGAGTCGAGGGCGGCGAGGGAAGAAACCCGGCACGGACGAAGGCCGGAGTGGATGAGGACGGTGAGCGCGGTGACATCGGCAGGGTTGAAGATGATCATCACGTGCTTCACTTCCGGGCAATACTTGCGGATGTTGTCTCCGAGGTTGGCCGCGATTTCGCAGTTACCCTTGAGCAGATCCTCACGGGTCATACCCTCCTTACGCGGGGCACCGCCGGAGGAGATGATGTACTTGGCGCCGGTGAAGGCTTCCTTGGGATCGGTGGTGGCAATGAAACGCATCCGGGGGAAAGCGCTGTGCTGCATTTCCAGGAGGACGCCGTTGTTGCCGGGCTCATAGACGTCGTAGAGACAAACATTCGGTGTCAGGCGCAACATAGCGGCGATCATGGCCATGTTGGAGCCGATCATGCCGCCGGCACCGACTATCAGGAGTTTTTCATCCGTCAGAAAATTATTGGTAGCCATACTATATAATGTATCTAGAACTTCAGTTTCAGAAATCCGCCGCAAAGATACATATTTTTTTAGAAATTGAAAAAAACCATTATCTTTGCGAAGTTAATTGGTAGCAAGCACTATGGAGCCTCCCAGTTCGGTCTTAACGGTAAAAGGGGTCGTCAGTTCTGACGAACCTCCGTTGCGACGCACTACATACTGGAGCACCCGGACCTTTTAAAGGTACCGGGCGCGGCTGCGTATCTTGCTCAAATCAACTTATATGGGACTATATTTAAAGAAGAAACTTGACAATGAAGCGGAGATCGGCGTCTGGCAGATCACCGAAACCGAAGAAGAACTGAAAGAACTCAGCTCCACCCCCACGGACGAGATGGAGGAGATCTCGTTCATCCGCAGCGAATCCCTGCGGAAGCAGCGCCTGGCCGTTCGCGCCCTCCTCAACACGATGTTTGACGACAAGGTGTACCTCAGCCACCACGACAACGGCAAGCCTTACATCGAAAACAATCCCATCAACATTTCCATCACCCACACCGCGAAGTATGTGGCCGTGATCCTGCACGAGGAAGAGAACGTGGGCATCGACATCGAGTCCCTGGACCGCGACTTCTCCGTGGTGGAGAAGAAGGCCCTCTCCGAGGACGAGATCGAGGACCTCGAGGACGAGAAGCGCAACGAGCAGCTCGCCATCTACTGGTGCGCCAAGGAAGCCATTTTCAAGCTCCTGAGCCGCTACAATGTCGATTTCGCCGAGCAGATCGAGGTCGAGCGCTTCCGCCCCCGCGGCGAAGGCGAACTGGAAGCGACCTTCACCTACAAGGACGAAGAAGAGGAATTCGATCTGGAATACATCACCTTCGACCGGCACGTTCTCGTGTGGGTCGTCGGGGAGTAGCTATTTGAAAGGCACCAGAGGAACAGTCCCGGGGATGATGTCATCCTCGGGTTTTTCATGCAGATAGATGATGCGCTGGTTGGCGCTGCCGCGGAACAGGAGTTCCGTGTCCCGCTGCTCCAGGATGAAGGGGCCGTCCACCAGGACGTCCAGCCAGGGAAGCATCTGGGCGAGGTGGGGGTCCGCCTCGATCTCCTCCAGGGTGAAACCGGTCCAGCACCAGATGGTCTTGGAGGTCTCCTGCTTGATGCGGCGGGCGAGTTCCGTGAAGGCCTCCACCTGGTAGAAAGGATCCCCGCCGGAGAAACTCACGTCGGACATCGAATCGGCCTTGATGAGGTTCAGGATGTCATCGACCTCCATCCATTCCCCCGCGTTGAAGTCCCACGACTGCGGGTTGTGGCAGCCCTTGCACGCATGCTTGCACCCAGCACAATAGACGGACGTCCGGAAACCCGGGCCGTCCGCCATAGTCTGTTCGAGTATTCTCAGTACCCTGATTCTCATTCGTGCACCACGCGGTCCTTGAGTTCCGCGAGCTTGCCGGAGTTCCAGCGGTTGGTGGTACCGACGAGATAGCCGGTGATGCGCTGCAGCGTGTCGATGTGATGGCCGTGGCAGTGCGGGCACTCGTGCAGGTCCTTCTCGGAATTCTCGTAGCCGCAGTCCAGGCAGCGGTTGCGGTTGTGGTTCACGGAACCGTAGCCGATGTCGTACTTGTCCATCAGGTCCACGATGTTCATGATGGCCTGAGTGTTGTGAGTGGCGTCGCCGTCGATCTCCACGTAGAAGATGTGGCCGGCGTTCTCGTACTTGTGGTACGGGCCCTCGATCTTCGCCTTGTGCTCCGGGGTGCACTTGTAGTACACGGGGATGTGGCTGGAGTTCGTGTAGTA
>JAFYTP010000085.1 GCA_017558775.1 Bacteroidales bacterium
GAACAGCACGTTCATCACGTCGCCGATGTACTCCCTCCCCTCCGGGGCCATGAAGAAACCGGCCGGTTCCGCAATCACGAGGGTGGGGTCGTCCAAGGCGGTCATGTACAGATACAGCACATAGCGGAGACCGCTCGCGCAGCCGCGGACGCCGTGCGCCAGATGGAGCCAGCCCCGGTCCGTCTTGATGGGATGCGGGCCTTCCCCGTTCTTGACCTCCTTGATGGTGTGGTAGTGCCGGGCGTTGATGATCTTCTCGTCCTTCACCACCGCGTGCTCCATCGAGTCCACGAGCGCCCAGCCGATGCCGCCGCCGTTGCCCGCGTCAATGAAACCGTCCTGCGGGCGCGTGTACAGGGCATATTTCCCGTCCACGAACTCGGGATGCAGGACGACATTCCGCTGCTGGCTCTCCGACTGGAGGTCCGGGAGACGTTCCCAATTGACAAGGTCCTTCGTACGGGCGATGCCCGCGGCTGCGACGGCCGATGACAGGTCTCCGGGTGCTGCATCCGGATCCTTCCGCTCGACGCAGAAGATACCGTAAATCCAGCCGTCCTCATGGGCGGTCAGCCGCATGTCATACACATTCGTCGCGGGTTCTCCCCACTCCGGCATCGTGATGGGACGGTCCCAGAAGCGGAAGTTATCGACCCCGTTCGGGCTCTCCGCCACAGCGAAGAAACTCTTCCGGTCGGCGGCCTCCACGCGAACCACCAGCACATAATTCCCGTTCCACTTGATGGCGCCGCTGTTCAGCGTCGCGTGGATGCCGAAGCGCTCCATCAGGTACGGGTTCGTCGTTTCGTCCAGGTCGTACCGCCAGAAAAGCGGGGCGTGGTCCGCCGTCAGGACGGGGTGCAGATACCGTTCGTACACCCCGTTCCCTTCCAGCGGTTCATTGGGACGTTCCAACAACCTTTCGTGGTTGTAGGTCAGTTCGACCAGTCTTTCGTTGAAAGTCATAGGTTATTGTTTTTCAAAGATAATCACATATTCAAGCGGCGCGTTCACGAAACGGTCCACGTCGGTCCAGCGCTGCGAGGTGGCGGGGATCGGGTCCATCAGATGGAAGGCCAGGCCGAAGCAGCCATCCGGAATCTCCCGCGTCCTCCCGTACACAAACTCGTGCGTGCCCGGCGTCAGGAACTTGGCCTGTTCCCCATTACCCAGGGTGACGGTCAGCGTGGCGAAATCTATCGTGAACTCGTACTTGCCCTTCGGGATCTTGTTGTAGAACCGGGACAGGTCCTCGCCGGTGCTCTTCCAGGTGTAATCCCAGAACTTGCCGTCGTTACCGGCCCACCAGTTGGTGGTACCCGTGGCCTGGGTGTTGGTAAAGGACGTGACCGCAATGACCAGACCGTTGTCGGACTCCCTCCAGATACTGTCGTTCCAGTCCCAGCTCTTGTCGATCGGGCTCACGAAGGCCGGGTCGTCGCCGGAACCGCCCAGCACCCAGATGCCGAACGGGGCGGAATTGCCGCCATAGACATTCCAGCTCCCCGGCAGGCTGTTCCAGTCGAAAATGGTACCCGGATCCACCGGCGGCTCGTACTTGAAGTCCGCGTCGGTCGTCTGCGCGGCCGCCGGAACGACGAACCCGTCGGGCAGCTGCTCCATCTCGATGAACAGGATACGCGGACGAGCGGCGATGACGTCGTAATCCGAATAGATATGGTCCCAGTCATCCTTGGAGCCCTGGATGGTGAACTTCAGCGCCTGGTTCTCAATCGTCACGGTCTTGGACGTGTTCGGCATGGTATAGGTGCCCGCAGGTACGAAGGTCGCCGTCGTCTTGGAACCATCGGCTTTCGTGAGGGTCACCTCGCCCGTGGTTCCGTCAATGGTGTACTGCCCTTCGGACAGCGGCAGGAGATCGTAGAACTTCCGCAGGTCCAGGTCCTTCCGGTTTACGGGATTCACGCTGCCGGAATAGACGAACCACCAGTTGCGGCCGTCCTCGCCGGCATAGTTGACGAATGTCCCGTCCGGCTTGAGCTGATAGTAATTGTCCTTCAGCGCCAGAATGCCGCGGCCGTCCTCGCTGTTGAAATAATCGGGCTTGGTGAACAGGTCGATGACCTTGGTGCCGCCATATTCGGGGCCGGTGCCGCCATAGAGCCACAGGTGCGTGATGCGGTAGGTCGGGATGTCCTGCTGGAAGGCGGGAAGCGCCGCGGCGAGGCCCGGTTTCAGCTCCACCGCTCCGCCACCGGTATGCGCCTTGGCCACGTCGCCGGCATAGACCGTGACGCTATAGCCGTCAAACGCGCCTGCCAGGGCGGTGAAGGAATAGGTCTTCCCCTTCTCGAACTCGCCGGTCACCTCCACGAAATTCTCCGTGGCTGTGGCGACCGGCTGCTCACCGGAATAATCCACCGTCACCGTGCCGGTGATCGGGGCGCCTGTCGTCTCAAAGCGGACTTTCGTCGCACCTTCAAAGCCGACGGAGAACTGGACCTCAGAGACCAGGCTCTTGAAATACAGATGGGTTCCGGACGCCTTCGCCACCTTGTAGGAAGGGCAGGCTCCGGTCTGCGTCGTCGGCAGGTCGAAGGTGACCGTCGTGCCGTCAAAGGCCACGCCCTCGGCGGCCGGATAGGCCGCGACGAAGGAGGTCTTCCCCTCCGTCACCTTGCCCGGGAACTCGGCCACCTGACCGTCGGAGGCCCGGTTGGTCAGGGTCTGGACCGTTGCTCCGTCCGACAGGAAGATGGTCTCTCCCGTCACCCAGACGGGACCGGATCCATCGGCCAGGTCCTCCGCCGTGGCCGTGAACACCACGTCACCCGAGAGCGGCGGGACCGGGGTCACTTCCGACGGCGTATTCCCGGAACCGTTCACGTCGGGAATCTCGATGGCATCCCCGCAGGAAACCAGCTGCAGGGCAGCCAGCGCGGAGAGCAGAAGGATCAGTGTCTTTTTCATATTGGGTTTGTTTTTATTCTTTTGCTATCTGATTTCAAACAGGACTTCGCTCCGGGGAGCCAGGTCCACCGGAATCGTCAGGACGCCGTTTTTCGGCGCAATCCGCTTCCCGACACGGAACCGGCTCTTTTCGAAATCGAACGGGTTCACCTTGGGGGCGATCTTCAGGGCGTAGTCCATCGGGATGCCCAGGGAGGTAATGGGCCGGGAAGAAGGATTGTACGCATAGACATAGATCCTTCTTCCGCAGCGGACGGCATAGGCGTCGGCGCCCTTCCCCCGGATGGGAACCTGTTCGAAAGAACCATTCCCTGCCTCCAGCATCCGGTCATTGACATAGCTGACATTCCGGAAATACGGCACCATCCCGCGGTTGTCGAAATACTCCCACCACCAGCTCATCGGCGTGATCGGCGTCGGCGAGAACAGGCCGTACCAGAGCCCGCGCTTGAAGTCCAGGTCCATGTCCTCGGCGAAATCGTCAAAGTTCTTGGACCAGTCCCATTCGTAGCTGAACTCGCCGATGACATAGGGTTTCCCGAACTCTTTCTCGTACCGGAGGATGTTCTCCGGAATGGAAGAGGTCGCGCAGTAGATGTGCTTCTGGTTGATGTCGATATCCTTCACCGCGTTCAGGCCTTCGATGTCCCGGTGCGAGATGGAGGTCGTGACGATGTGCCCGAAAGGGTCGATGGACTTCAGGTAGGCGGCCATTTCTTCATGCCAGGCCACGATTTCTTCGGCCGGAATCGGATGCTCCGCATCCTGGAACTGGATGTTGTCGACCTCGTTGAAGAACTCCCACATCCCGATGGCCGGGCTGTAGCCCCAGCGGGCCACGATGTACCGGAGGTAGTTTCGATAACGCGCTTTCGCCTCTTCCGAGACGAAGAAATCCCGGTCAGTCTTGACATCACCCGCACCCATGCACAGCATAAACTTGATATCCAGGAACTCGGCCTGGGCCACTACTTGGTCCAGGCGGGCCAAGGCGCTCGGGTTGTAGTACTGCCTCGATTCCGTGTACCGGAAATTGTTGAAATCCCGGTGACGGTCGATCGGGAAGTTCCACGAGCACATCCATAGCCGGCAGAAATTGCCTCCCGCATCCTTGAACTTCGGCAGCATCACATCGTAGTTGTACTTGTCATGCTGCTCGTGGAGCGCCTTGAAGAACTTGGAATCATCGTTGGTGCGGGATTCCCAGCAGATATTCTCCGCCACGCCGCGGAACAGCGTTCCGTCATCGTACCGGAGCGTCCAGTTGCCGTTCGTGTGCAGGAATCCATGCCTGAACGGCTTGCCGGCCTCGAAAGTGCCGACTGGGGACTCCGATACGGTACGGCCGTTCTCGGCATAGCGGAAGAAGTATGTATACAGACCCATCTCCTGCGGATTGAACCGGGCGACCCAGTGGGGTTCAGTCCCGTACTCCCATTCCATGTAGAAACAGGGAAGCGTGAGGGTGGCGCCGGAAGGGGCGGTCAGGATCATGTCCAGACACGCTTCCTCCTGGAGATACGGGTTGTTCCAATTTCCTTTCAAGGACACGGTGAAATCGGCCTCCTCGTACTGGAGAATCTTGTGCGAAGGTCCCCTCACCGAAACGATCTGCGCTCCGGCGGGCAGGGCGGCCAAAACCGCGAGGAGAAGGACGAATACGCGTTTCATATCAATATCCCGGGTTTTGCTGGAGGGTTCCGCCGGCGTTCTCGATCTCGGAACGCATCAGCGGCAGGTAGTAGTTGCGCTCGGCGAAGGTCCGGTCGGCCACATCCACCACCTTGTACTGCCAATCGTCGCCGGAACGGGTGACCTTCACGCCCTGCACGGGCTTGTTCAGGACATCCATCGCGTCCCGCCAACGGAGCAGGTCCCAATAGCGGTGATCCTCAAAAGCAAGTTCCACCTGACGCTCGTGCTTGACGGCTTTCCGGAAGGATTCCACGGTTCCCGCGGTCACGGGCGGGAGGCTCATGCTGGCGCGCATCCGGATGTACTTCAAGGCCTCAGCGGCGCTGCCCGGATAGCCGGTGGGCACCGTGTTGGGGCCCCAGGCCTCGTTCACCGCCTCGGCATAGTTCAGGAGCACCTCGCCGAAGCGATAGGCAACCCAGTTGTGCTGAGCGGTCTGGCCCTGGGTGAGGTTCAGCCCGTCGGTGAGGAACTTCTTCAGGTAGTAGCCGGTCTTGCTGGCATTGGCCTTCGCCATGTCGTCGGTCTCACCGGGCGCCTGGGAGATCACACGGCCGTTCCAGGTGCTACCGTTGGTGACGATGGAGGCGGCCAGGCGCGGATCGCGGTTGGCGTAAGGATTCGCCGGATCAGGTGTGCCGATGTACTCGTAGGCATCGACCAGATTCTGCGTCGGGCAGACGCCGCTCTTGCCGCCGGAGGTGGCGATCGGGTAGTTGTTCGTCTCCATCGTGTTGTTGGCGCCGCGACGGACCACATAGATGGTCTCCTTGCTGGTCAAGGAGTTACCGCCGCGGAAGTAGGCGCCGTAGTCCCCGGCCAGGGTGTAGGAGAGGTCCGGATCGACAATCAGATCCTTCGCGGCCTCGGCGGCGCGGACCCATTTGTCGCGGTCGTTGGTGGGATTGTGCAACGGAGAGGCGGCGTACAGCAGGACGCGAGCCTTGATGGCCATCGCAGCGCCCTTCGTGAACCGGCCCTCGTAGGTGTTGTTATCGGCCCAACTCGTGGAAAGCTGATCCTTCCAGTCGTCGATCTCTTTCACGATGTACTCCACGCAGGCATCGTAGGAGGAACGCTGGATCAGCTCTCCCCCACTCTGCTGCTGGGTCTTCTCCACGATCGGAACGCCGCCGTACATCTTGATGAGCTCCGAGTAGTAGTACGCGCGGGCCACATGGGCCTCGGCGATGTACCAGTTCAGGGAAGCCACGTCACGGGCGTAGTTCACGGCGTCGGTGATGAGGTTGCGGTTGAGCTCCAACAGGGCCATTCCCTTTCCGTCCGACACATAGTCGAGGAAGAAGTTGGCCGCCCGAATCCCTTCGTAGCAGTTGTTGTAGTAGGTCCACAGCGGATTCACGCTCGCATTGACCATTCCCTTGTTGAAATACAGGGCGTTGGAGGAAGCGGCGGTCTGCTGGGCCTCGTCGGACGCGGCGGCGAACAGGTTGCCGTCCAGCACGCCGTAGCCGTAGATGATCGGCGTATAGAACGCGTTGGCGAAACTCCAGATGGAACTGCGGCTGGTCGCCACGGTCTCGCTGGTGGAGTTGAGGTCCAGGCTGGTGTCCAGGAACTTGTCGCAGGAAACGGCGAGCGCGGCCGCGCAGGCAAGGATGATATATCTTGTTTTCATCTCAGCAGCGTTTTAGAAGGTTACGGAAATGCCGGCGTTGAGGGACTTCAGGGCCGGATACAGGCCGGAGAAGTTCTCGGGATCCAAATTGTACTCCTTCATGATTGGACTGATGGTCAGCAGGTTCTGTCCGTTGATGAAGCAGCGGAAAGCCTTGATGCCGGCAGCCTTGTCGGACTTGAAGGTGTAACCGACCTCGATGTTGCGTAGTTTCAGGAAAGAAGCGTCCTTGATCCACAGGGAACTCGCCCGGTAATTGTTGGAGTTGCCCTGGGTGGTCAGGCGCGGGTAGGTGGCATTCGCGCGGTTGTCGATGCCCTCGGTCGGATAGTAGGCCCATGCGCCCTTCGCGAGGGGATACGCATTCCCATTGTCCACGAAAGCGACCGTCTGTGTCCAGTTGTCCAGGAGGTTCGCGGAAACGCCCGCAAGGCCTTGGAACAGGCACTCCAGGTCGAAGCCCTTCCATTCGAGCCGGCCGCCGAAAGCGAAGCTCCACTCCGGAACCCAGCTGCGGCCGATCTTCGTCACGTCGTTCTGGTCCACGACCCCGTTCTTGTCCAGGTCGAGGTACTTCACGTCGCCCGGCTGGACGGCGCCGAAGGCCGGCGTCGGCAGGCCGGCGACCAGATTCCCGGCGTCATCGAAATCGTTGATGTCATAGAACCCGTCGGCCACCAGGCCGATGTAGGTGCCGTACGGACGGCCCGTCTGGGCGCTGAAGGCGTTGGCCGGGGTGACCTCCGCCATATAGTCCACGGTATTGTGGGTATACGCGACGGAACCATTGACCCGGTACCCGAAATCACCGCTGCCGCCCGCGTAAGCCATCTCCACCTCGAAACCCTTGTTGGTCATCTTGCCGATGTTCGAGAAGGAATACTGCTTGCCGTAGTAGCCCAGCAGCGAGTTGTCGAGGGTGAGGATGTCGGAACGCTTGTCCAGGAAGGCGTCCACGATCATCGAGAAACCGCCGATACGGGCATCCAGGCCCACATTGTACTTCAGGCTCTTCTCGGCGTGGGCGTCCTCGTTGGTGACGAACATCGGGACGAGGGAGCTCTGCCAGGTGCCGGAAGTGGCGCCGGTATAGAAGGAGCCGATGTAGCTGTAGGTGTAATAGTCCTTGAACAGGTAACGGCCCTTGGAGGAATAATCGGCCAGGACCGATGTCGCGTTGGAATCCGAGAAGCCGGAAAGGCCCACGGAGGCACGTAATTTCAACAGTTTGAAGATGGAATCTCTCATGAACGGCTCTCTGGAAATCAGCCAGGCGGCGGACATCGTCGGATAGAAGGCCCAGCGGTGACCCGGCGCATAGGCGTCGTTTCCGAACTTGGAGAAAGCGGCCTCCAGAATGTACCGGCCGTCATACATATAGCGGAGGAAACCATTCAAATTGGCCGTATTATACTTGTAGGAGAAATATCCGTCACCCTTGTAGGCCGACACGTCGAAATTCAGGGCTGCCGTCCAAAAATGGTCATTATAGCTTTGATGATAGCCCAAGGTCACCCGGCCCTGCTTCCAGTCCTGCATCCCGGCGGAGCCATAACCGCTGGCGGTGATGGTCGTGGTTTGGTCGGTGGTCGTGGTGTTGCCGTTGTGATAGCGGGCGTAGTTCTTGGTCTTGGAATAGGTGCTGAGCGTATAGCTGTACAGCGACACCGCCTCTTCCAGATACAGACCCCGGGTAATCATATCCAGGCGTTCCCGCACGGCCAGGTTCGTCTGCAGGCTGCGGCCCTTGTAGGAATACCAGCCGAGCTCGTGAACGGAGCCGTAAGGGTTGTTCGGATAGACGGCCGTACCGCTGAGGTGCTCCCGGTCCGCGTCATCGAAGACATCGTAGATGTTCGACGGATACTTCGCCAGGTTGGTGAACAGGCTGGACATCGCGTAGTTGGGACGGTGCAACAGTTCGATCCGGCCGCCCATGTCAAAGCGCACCTCAAAGATTTTCAGCACGTCGAAATCCAGGTTCGCGCGGACATTGAACCGGTTGTAACCCAGGTTCTTGGTCTGGTCCGTGTTTTTCGCGGCGAGGAGGCCGTCATTCCCCAGATAATCCAGGTTGATGTTGTAGCGGGCGTCATCGTTCCCTCCGTTCAGAATGACATCGGCGTCCCGGAAGGTGCCGAAGGAACGCATCGCCTGGTCGTACCAGTCCACATTCACGCCAGTCCCGTTCTTATAGGCATTCAACTGGTCCGCGGAATAAGCGGGCGACCAGACCATCCCCTTGTCGTTGGACACGGCCTGATTGTAAAGCGAAGCGAATTTGTAGGAGCCGAGCGGCTTGTTGATGATGGTGGGCGCCTGCACGCCGAAGCGGACGCGGGCGTTCACCTGGGCGGAAGCGACTTTGCCATAATTCCTATTGCGGCGGGTGGTGATCCGGATCACGCCGTTCGCGCCCTTTTCACCGTACAGGGCGACGGCCGCCGCATCTTTCAGGACCTCCACTGTCTCGATCTCAGTGGGAGAAATCGCGGTCATGTACTCCCTGTTCACCTCGAAACCGTCCACGAAGATCTTGGCGGTGGACCAGCCGGCCACACCGTAGCTGCCCAGTCCGCGGATCAGCCATTTGGCGGAATCGTTACCCAGTTCGCCGCTTCCCTGCATCACGGTCAGCCCGTTGAAAGCACCGACGAACGTGTTTGAGAGGTTGGCGTTGTCAATCTTGTACAGCTGCTCCCCCTTGACGGTGGAAACGGCGCCCGTGCCCTCGTACAGGCCGTCGCTGTAGAACACCTTATCGGGGTCGGACGTACTGAAGTTCTCCTGGGCCGAGAGCGTCACGGACGCAAGGAACGCACAAAGGAGCGCGGAATATCTTGTTATCAACTGTTTCATGGCAGTCATTCTTTAAATCAATAACCGGGGTTCTGGACCAGGGTTCCCTTGTTGATCTCGGTCTGGGGGAACGGCTCCAGGAACATCGCGTCATTCCAGTAGGAATTGTAGGCGACGGCATCCCAGTAGGTTTCCACATTCCGGGCGGCGTACGGCCAGGTGACGGCGTTGTCGTTCTTGATGTTGAACTGGAGCATGCGCATCGGACCGCCGCAGAGGCCGTCGGCGATGTCGGCGCGCTTCCAGTGCTTCACGTCGAAGTAGCGGTGGTTCTCCTGGAAGAACTCCACGGCGCACTCGCGCTGGATGATGGCGCGGAGCTTGGCCTGGTCGGTCTCGGTGACCGCGGGCAGGCCGGCGCGGTTGTGGACCTTGTTCAGGTTCTCCAGGGCCTTGGCGCTGTTACCGTACTCGTTGTAGGCCTCGGCGAGATTGAGGTAGGTCTCGGCCAGGCGGAAGAGCGGCGGTTCGAACCAGGTGCGGCTGCCGGCGTGATAGTAGAACTTCGTGCGCTCGCCGCAGCCCCTTTCTTCGCTGATGGCGTTGGGGAACACGTCGCCCTTGCCCTTGTCGGCGGAATAGCCGCCCCGGCTCCAGCCGGCGTTCTGCCAGTTGTAGTTGCCGGGATTGTTGGCGGCGTCGTGTCCGCCGAACTTGATGTCGGCCTTGGCGCGCGGCTCGATCAGGGAGACATTGGCAATCCAGTCGGAACCGTTGCGGGGCATCGCGTCGCCCAGTTTCGGCCAGGACATCTCGGAGCCGTCGGCCGCCCAGTAGTTCTCCAGGTGATTCGTCAGCACGCCGCTGCAGTCCGTGTCGTACCGGTTGTAGGTCACATAGGGCGAGCAGTTGATGAAGTTCACGAGAGGATCCCTTCCGCCCGTGTCATTGAACTTGAAGGCCAGGATGATTTCCTCGTTGGAGGGAACGGAAGTGGCCTTTCCGTAGTCGTCGAAAGCGTTGGGGTTCGGGTTTCCTTCCCCGGCGCCGCCGGTGTTCAGAAGGCGGACACCATTGGCAGAAGCCCAACTCAGGACAGCCTCGTTGGCGTCGATGGCGGCCTTCCAGCGCTCCTGATCGACATTGCCGAAGCAGATCAAGGCGTTGTCCTCGGCGCTCTTCATCGACTTATACGGCGTGGCGCTGTTGAACAGCGGACGGGCGGCGAACTGGAGCGTGCGGGCCTTGATGGCCAGGGCGGCGCCCTTGGTCATCCGGCCGGTATATGCCGCATCCCATTTGGCGGGCAGGGCGGCGTACGCCTCGTCGCAGAGGCCGGTGATAAATTCCACCATCTCGGCGAGCGTGGCGCGCGGGGCGGTCAGGTCGTCGGAGGCCTCGTAGGATTTCTCCACGATGGGCACGCCGCCGTAGCGGTAGAACATGCCCATATAGCGGTAGGCGATGAGCGCCGTCGCCTCGGCCTTGATGATGGCCTTGTCGGCGTCGGACATATCCTCCACCTTGTCGATATTCTCCCGGACGATGTAGCACTGGCGGATGTAGCGCCAATTATTGGCGTAATTCTCGGCGCCGGCATCGGATCCGTCCGTACCGTTCACGGTCAATCCCTGCTGGGAAATATGATAACTTCCGTGCCAGTTATAGCCGCGGCCCACCTCGCCGGAGATGGCCCCGTAGGTGGTGTGGCCGATGCCCATGCCGCCGGGCCAGCCGTGCCGGAGGATGTTGCGGTAGCAGGACGCCAGTGCGGCCTGCGCGTTCTTCGTGGTCGAGAACACGGCCTCCAGGTCCACCGTACCCGTCGTGTCCGGCTTCTCCAGGAAGAGGGAGCACGAGGAAGTGAGGAGCAGGGCCGCCGTCATCAATATGCTTGTAATCTTTTTCATATCGCTCGTCGGTTTAGAAACGGAAACTCACGCCGCCCATGAAGATCCGCGTGAGCGGATACACGTACGTGCTGCCGTCCGTGGTCTCGGGGTCGATGCCGTAGCGGTCCAGCGCGCAAGGGAAGGTGAAAACGTTGTTCGCATTGAAATAGACGCGGACGGCCTGGAGGATGCGCTCGCGGCCTCCCTTGCCCAGGTCGAAGGTGTAACCGAGTTCGACATTTTTGAGCTTGAAATGGTCGGAAGAGACCATCCAATAGTCGCTCGTCAGGTAGTTGTTGTGCGAAGTGTCGCCGGAATAGACTGCGCGGGGATAGGTGATCTCCTCGCCCGCCAGATACTTCGCTTCCGTCCAGCGGCCGTCATACTGCCATTTCCAGGCGTTGCCGGCGTTCTTGTAGAACGGGATGGTATAGCCCGTGGGCAGGTAGTAGGAACCGTCCTTGCTGCCCGTGAAGAGCAGTTTCAGGTCGAATCCCTTATAGCCCAGCTGGACTTTGAAGTTATAGTGATAGAGGGCATAATTCGGGAAACCGATCGGGCCCACGTCGTTCTGGTTGATCTTGCCGTCGCCGTCCAGGTCCTTGTAGCGGATGTCGCCCAGGGTGGCCTGGTTGCCGGTGTAGGTGTTCTCGGGACGGGCGTCCAGTTCCGCCTGCGTGTTGAACAGGCCGTCGCTCTGGAGACCGTAGCGCTGGCCGATCATGTGACCGGTCTTGTTCATCCACTCATAGGGATTCTCGGCCTCGGCCATATAGATGATCTTGTTGCGGGAATAGCTCAGGTCCGCGCCCAGGGTGTAGATGAGGTTGCCGATCTTGTCCGTCCAGTTCACGACAATCTCGTAACCCTTGTTCATCGTGACACCGACATTGGCCGGCGGAACATCGCTCTGGCTCACGCCGTAGATGGCGGGAATGATGCCCAGCGTCGTGAGGATATTGTTCCGTCGCTCGTAGAACCAGTCAAAGTCGATGGAAAGCCGGTTGCGGAAGAACTTCGTCTCCACGCCCGCGTCGAACTTGCGGGCCCGCTCCCAAGTGATGGCCGCGTTGCCCAGGCTTCCCTCGGTGGCGCCGTAAAAGTAAGGGTTCGGGGCCGATCCGTCGCTATTGCCGATCCAATAGCCGCTCTGGTTCAGGTTCCAAGTGTTCGGCAAGTAGTAGTACCGGCGGCTGGCGCCCAGCTGGTCGTTACCGACCTCGCCATAGGAGGCGCGCAGCTTCAGGAAGGTCAGGAAATCGTTCTCCGGATACCAGGGTTCCAGCGTCGGGACCCAACCCAGGGAAATGGCCGGGAAGAGGCCGAAGCGCCGGCCTTCCGCGAACTGCTCCGTACCGTTGTAACCCACGTTCACTTCAGCCATATAGCGGTCGGCGTAGTTATAAGTGACACGGCCGACGAAGCCCATGATGCCGGAAGGCACATGGTAGGAGTCGGACGGCATCGTGAACTTGGAGGCCTTGCCCAGGAGGAGGGCCGAGATGTTGTGGCCACCGAAAGAGCCGTTCCAATCGAAGCCGGCATCGACATAGAACTTGTTCCAGTTGGAATAGCCGTAGGAACTGAACGAGCCGCTGCCCATTGCTCCGCCGAAGAAGTCGTACTCGAGCGGATTCTCGAGGTTGCGCTGGATGGAATAGGACGGCAGGGACGGGGTGTACCGCACGTACCGGTTGTAGTTGTCCTGATAGGAGACCGTCACGTGGGACGAGAGGTTCTTCAGGAGGTAATCCATCTTGTGGTTCAGCTTCAAGGTATTATCCAGCAAGCTGTTATAAATCGTCGCCGTACCGCTGTTAAGCAGGTTGTACACGGCGTTCTGGAAGCCGATGTTGCTGTTGGTCTTCGTGGCCAGCGGGTTCTGGACGGAGCCGGAGATGCCGGCGAAACCGCTGATGAGGTGACCGTCCACGATACCCGGGCTGATGAACGGGTTGCAGTCGTAGATGTACTGCATGATGATCTTGTACCGGGCGGTGAGGTCGTAGGCGTCCGCGCCGTTGCCCGGGCCCGTGGTCTCGCCGAACTGGCCGGCGGAATTGACCGTGAGGGTGGTCCGGTCGGTGATCTTCACGTCGAAGTTGCTGCGGAAGTTGTACCGGTTGAACAGGGAGCGGGTGTCGGCCCCATAATACTGGACCGAGTTGGTGATACCCTCCTGCCGGAAGTAACCGAAGGACACGAAATACTTCACGCGCTCCGTGCCGCCCGCCACGTTCAGGTTCGCCTGATACTGCGGAGCCACCTTGTTGAACTGCTCCTTGTACAGGTTGTGGTCGGCATAATACAGCGCGGGCGAGTTCTTCAGCTGTTCCTTCTGCGCGGCGGTCAGGTTCGTCATCGCATCCACTTCCTGCGGGGTGAAGTCGCGGTTGTTCTTGAACTTCCAGAGGTCGTAATCGTCATAGATATAGGACGATAAACCCTCGTTCCCAGCATACGCCCGCTGCTCGTTGCGAATGGCCTCGTTGCGGAAGAGCGCGTACTCGTAGGCCGTGCAGCTTTCCTGCAGCTGGGTGGCCTGCGTGAGACCGTAGTTAGCGGAGAAGTTGATGACGGGCTTGCCCTTGGAGCCGCGCTTGGTCGTCACGATGATGACGCCGTTCGCGCCGCGGACACCGTACACGGCCGTGGAGGCCGCGTCCTTCAGGACACTGACGCCCTGGATTTCATTCGGGTCCATGGCGTTGAACTCGGCGAACGCCTGCTCCGAAGCCTGCTCCACACCGTCGATGATGATGAGCGGAGTGGAAGTTCCGTACGTGGAGACGCCGCGGACGAAGATATTCGCCGCGTTGCGTCCCGGCTCGCCGGAGGTCTGCAGGCCCGCCACGCCCGGGGTGTTGCCGATGAGGGCGTTGGCGATGTTGGAGACCGGAGCGGACAGGATGTCGCTGCCGTTCACCGAGGAGATGGCGCCCGTCACGTTGATCTTCTTCTGGGTGGCGAACGCCGTCACGACGATCTCGTCCATCATGTTGGTGTCGGGATTCATCGTCACGTTCACGACGGACTGGGACGGCGCCACCGTCCGGGTCTCGGTCGCATAACCGATGAACTGGAACTCGAGGACGACCTCCCGCGCCGGCACCCGGATGGAAAACTTTCCGTCCATGCCGGTCGAGACGCCGTTGGTCGTGCCCTGCTGCACGACGAACGCGCCGTACATGGGCTCTCCCCTTTCATCGACCACCGTACCCCCGACCGTGCGCGTGTTCTGCGCGAACGACGGAGACGCGATGGCTCCCACGAGCGCCAGGAAAGCGCTCACGAGGATGGTTTTCAGTGTCTGTGTCATTGGTATGAAGTTGAATTATTTAATATCGTATCCTTGCGGCAGGGTGTACATGTCCGGGAGGTCCCGGCTGAACAGGCTGCGCGCGGCGTTGTACATCGTCCGGAAATCATCCTCGGAAGGATGGCCGGGATAAATGCTGAAGTAGTGCTTGTCGGACTCGTTGTTGCCCACGTACTTGTTGCGCCACATCGTCACCATCGACACGCGGTGGCCGCCTACCGGCTCCAGCACGTGCCGGGTCCAGAAATCGACCTCGGTGAACGACTCCTTGCCGGTCTCGGTGACGCCGCAGGGCTTGCGCTTCTCGAGGGAAACCGCCTCCAGGGCATCCAGATTGGTTCTGAACGCGTCGTCCCAGGTGCCGTGGTAACAGTCGATGCCGATGAAATCGACCCAGTCGTCTCCGGGCCAGCGGGACAGGATCCGCTCCTGGGCGTTGGGGTAGATTTCGTCCATCTGAGGGGAGACGGCGTACAGGAAGTTATGGACGCCCTTCGTGTCGCGCAGATACCTGACAGTGAACTGCCAGAGCGCCACGAACTCAGATGCCGTCGTGCAGGAGGAGCCCCACCAGGACCAGTTCTGGGTGTGCTCGTGGTACATCCGGAAGATGACCGGAATAAGGTTCCCGCGGCTGTCCTTCAGGTTCAGGGCGAAGTCCGCGCAGCGGTCCAGCCACTGGAGATACTTGGTCCGGGTGGCCGAGCCTTCGGTCAGGATTTCCGCGACCACCAGCTTGGAGGAGTTGTCCCAGGAATCACCACCTGTCTTGGGATTGTTTAGATGCATGCAGGCGAGGATCACCTCTCCCCTTTCGCGGGCTTCCAGGATCACGCGGCGGCGGATGGCGTTGGCTTCGTTCCCGTGACGGTCGTCCATGATCTCGGCGAAATCGACACTGAACACGGCGGGATAGTCGCCGCAGACGTCCTTGGTATCGGATTTTCCGGCCTGGTTGTACCAGTAACGGCCGTACCAGAGGTCGTCGTGATGGCCGAACATCCAGCCTTTGTCGGCAATCGCCCAGAGGTTGGCCAGCAGAGCCTTCGTCTCCGGGGTGGCGTTCTTGTCCACGATGGAGAGTTCCTCATTCCGCAGGGGATTCGCCGCCTGCGTAACCGTCACATCCTTCGCATAATAGCGGTCGGAACGGTCGATGAAGCGCAGCGTCGCCGTGCGGGCGGTCCCCACCGGATTCCGCTCCGCGAGGAAGTACTGGGTCGATGGTGTCGATGTCCGGTCGGGATCGGCCAGGATCCAGTCCGCCTGGATGTCCACCCGGTAGTCGAAGTTCGCGTCCACCGAGACGGAGAAGGCCGTCCGGTCATATCCGATCTCTATATCCGCCTGCGCGAAGGAGAGATGGCGGGTATCCGTGGGGGTAGGAACGGGATCGTTCCCGCCTCCGCAGGAGACGAGAAGGAACAGGGCTGTGAGGCCGTATGCCGATCGGCGGAGACTCATTGTTTCGCAGCGAGCACGAAGAAGAACTTCGGGAAATACACGAACTTGTCGATGTCGTTCCAGGCCGTGTCGTTCTTGATCACGAGGCCCGGGGTGTCGGCGGGAATCTTGAAGGCGAAGGCGATCTGACCGGCCGGGATGCTCAGGACCTTGGCGTCGGCGCCGCCGTGGGCCAGGTCATCGGCATAAATCTCGGCGAGGGGGCCGTGGTCGCCGGCTTCCCAGATGGTGCAGGTCTTCTCGATCTCGACCGTGTCGCCGTTTTCATCGACATAACTGCCTTTGAAGGTGATTTCGCCCGTGGCCGCGTTCCGGTAATAGGTGCCCTCCCCTTCCGGGATGCAGCGGTAGAATTTGGAGAGGTTGCCCCAGTTCGCCGTCGCGAAGGAGGCGTAGCGGCCGTCCGCTCCGGCGTTGTTGTTGATGATGCCGTAGGTGTCGCCGGTCTCCGGATCCGCCCCCGTGCAGGTGATGGTGAGGACATTGTCATCCTCCCAGCCGTAGTTGTAGTTGGGGAAGTTCCAGCTCTTGTCGTCGAACGACATGATGTGGGTGCCGCCCCAGGACGCCATGTTGCCGCCATAGACCCAGCAGCAGTGCGGGACGAAGTTGTACGTTCCCTCGATGGCGTCCACGAAGGTGTCGAAAGTGATGGAGTAAGTGCGCGTCTCGCCGTTATAGGCGGTCACCACGAACGAAGCGCTCCCCGAGGAGAGGTCCACCGTGTCTCCGACCTTGATGGACGCCGTCGGACAGAACTCGCTGTCCGGATAGGCGAAGTCGAGGGCGACCACCTTCACGGCCTGCATGTCCAGGCCGCCCGTGACCAGGGTGACGGAAATCCTTCCCTCGGCGTCGTTGCGCCAGTCGTTGGAGATGACGGCCGCGCCGATCTGGGATTCCAGCCGGAGATTGACGGGCGTCCGCTCACGGGTCCAGGGGTCGACCAGCGGCTCCGTGTTGCGGGGTTCCTCCTTGCAGGCGACAAACAGCGGAAGCAGGAGCGCCGCAAGGGAAAAACGTATTGCGAATCTCTTCATGATGGTATGGGATAAAAGATTACTCGGTGATTGGTTATTAACTCATTGCAAATATAATAAATGGGATGACGATAAAACAAATATCATCATCCCGAAAAATGATACTATCGTCCAAAAAACTAGACGATAATCCGGTTTTTCTTGTAGATCGAGCGGAATTCCCGCGGTGTCGAGCCTCTCCGGGACTTGAAGATCCGGTTGAAATTGGAGAGGTTGTTAAACCCGCATTCGTAGCAGATTTCCGAGATGCTCTTGTTGGTGTCCACGAGCATCCGGGCGGCGTTGCCAAGGCGGATGTCGATGAGATAATCCGATAGGGTGCGGCCCGTCCTGAGTTTGAAGAAGCTGCTGAAAGCCGACCGGCTCATGCCCACGAGGTCCGCCAGATCCGTCTGGCGGATAGGCTCCGCGGAATGCTCGCTGATGTACTTCTTCACCTTCTGGATCCGGCGGCTTTCCTCCCCGCTGAAGCCCGCGTGGACGAAGGAAGAACTCGCCAGCACCCGATACGGACCGCTGGTAGCCAACGCGTTAAGCAGATTGACAAACTTGAGGTACTGCGTGAAGGAATCCTTCTCCGCCACCAGCTCCTCCAGGTCGTGATAGATTCGAAGAATGGTGGACATCGGGAAGACGATGCCGTTCTCGGCCGCCTCGAACATCTTCCGGATGGCCTCGAACTGGTTCTTCGCAAGCTGCGCCTCCGAGAACAGGTTCCGGGAGAACTGGATCGTTATCTCGTGGATGTCCCCGGACACGCAAGTGCCCTGCTCCCACGCATGCTCCAGACTGTCCCCGCCGATCATCGCCAGGTCGTACGGGCCGATGGTCTCGACGGAGTCCCCGACGATACGGAGCCCGCCCTCGGCGTTCTCGATGAAATTGATCTCGAACTCGTTGTGCTGATGGACGGGGTAATCGAACTGTTTCTTGTGACGGTCAACCACATAGAAGCAGTCCTTCTCCGACAGCGGGGTGATTTCGCGGAGAACCTTGCTCATCGTTTTTCAGTATCAGAAAACAAGATAAAAGTATCAGTTTCCCGAATAATATTCACATATAGTGCCTATTTCTTGATGGGATAGAGCCGGAGCAGGAGCACGATCAGGATGGCGATAGCGGCCGGGAAGAGCGAGAAAATGCACCAGATCATCTGCTGCACCGACGCTTCGTTCGTGATGGTGACTACCGTCTGTCCGGTAGCGGCGTCCGTACCGGAAATGAAGCCGGCGAGGCCCAGGAGCATCGCCACGAGGGCGCCCGAGATGGCCGATCCGAACTTCTGCGCCATCGTGCCGGAGGAGAAGATCAGGCCCGTGGAAGAGGTGCCGTTCTTTTCCGTGGCATAGTCGGCCACATCGGCATACATCGACCACAGCAGCGGCGAATAGAGGCCGATGCCGATGGAAGTGAGGATGACCGTCGCCACCATCACCCAGATGTACTTCGGATCCATCGGGATGAAGAAGAAGGCAATCGAGGTTACGGCACAGATAATAGCCGCCCAAGTGAAAGCTTTACGCTTGGAGCCCACCCATCTGGTGAACTTCGGGGACAGGCCGCCGAAGATCATGCAGGTCACCTCGCCGAAGGTCATGAAGACCGTGTAATTGATGATGAGGCCAGACACGGTGACA
The DNA here is from genome assembly GCA_017558775.1 of Bacteroidales bacterium. Lineage (GTDB taxonomy): Bacteria > Bacteroidota > Bacteroidia > Bacteroidales > UBA932 > Cryptobacteroides. The sequence goes on from JAFYTP010000085.1 coordinate 18,417, forward strand.
TCCCCGTGGAGGCAGTACTCCAGCAGGTAACCCGCTACGGCATAGCGGAATCCGTTGAAGAAATTCGTGCAGATACCGACGAGCGTCAGATAGATCCACGGCTTGTTCTTGAACAGGTCGCCGAAGGGCTTCAGGGAGAACTTTTCAGCGCGGACGGGCTTGAGACGTTCCTTCGTCATCAGGCCGCAAGCCAGGGTGCCGATTGCGGCGAGCGCGCCCAAAAGCACGCCCACGACGGCATACTGATGGGCGTCGGAACCGCCCACCATCTTCTGCAGATACGGGAAGGACAGCAGGGTGATGAAGCCCATCGCATAGGCACCCACCATCCGGTAGGACGAGAACTCGTTCTTCTCGTTATCGTCCGGCGTCATCACGCCCAGGAGCGAGCCGTAAGGCACGTTCACGGCGGTATAGACGGCCATCATCAGCAGATACAGCGAATAGGCGTAAATCCGCTTGCCCACGGGACCGAGATCCGGCGTATAGAGCAGCAGGGCGAAGACGACGCCCAGCGGAATGGCGCCGAAGATGAGCCAGGGCCGATAGGTACCCCACTTAGACTGCGTCCGGTCGGCGAGCGCACCCATCAGAGGGTCGGTGATGACGTCGAACAGACGCGCCACCAGCATCAGCGTGGCGGTGTCGGCCACGGTGAGGCCGAAGATATTGGTGAAGAACAGGGGGAACGCGATGGACATCACCTTCCAGGTGATACCGCCGGCGGCGGCGTCTCCGAGGGCGTATCCGATTTTCTCTGACAGTTTGGCCATAAGTCTCAGTGTTAATTCGTTTTACTTAATTGTCGAGGAATATGATATCTTCCAGCTCGCTGAAAGCCTTGAAGTCCGGAGCGTTCACGAAGCCCTCCCAGGGGGCGTAGAAATGCGTCGGCTTGTCGCAGGCGTTCCGCCAGGTCAGGAGATAGGCGATCGGGTAACCCTTGACGGCGGGATAGAGCACCTCCGTCCACCATTTCGGGTCCGGAAGGCCTTCCAGGCCGGTTTCGGACAGGCAGATCAGCTTGTTATGGCCGATGCCGAAGGCCTGCAGGAAAGACAGCGAGCGCCGGAGTTCAACCGTGAAACGCTCGGCGGCCCCCTCCGCTCCGTCCGGGCCCATGAATGCGTAATGATCCAGGCCGAGCAGGTCGATGACATCGTCGCCCGGGTAACGCCCCATATACTCGTCCGGCGAGCAGCCGCTGTTCGGGGAATAGCACCAGATCAGGTTCGTCAGACCGCGTTCCTGCACGAGATAAGTCCATGTGGTCCGAAACAGGTCCTTGTACTCCTGCGCCGTGCAAAGCTTCGCGCCCCACCAGAACCAGCTGGCGGTGTTCTCATGCCAAGGACGGAAAATAACGGGCGTTCCTTCCAGACTCTCCAGGAAATCTCCCATGCGCGGGAGCCATTGATTCATAAACAGATCGTGCAGTTCACCGCCTTCCAGGAGGGATTTTACCACCTGGTCCGAGGAGACATCCCAGGCGTCGCTGCCCGTGAGCGGATTCCGCGGATGCCAGGAGATGGTGACGATACCGCCGCGACCCGCGTGCGTGAGGACCGCCTTACGGATCAGGTTGAAATCGACACTGTCCAGGCTCGCCTTGTCGCCCATCTCGATGCCGCCGAGCTCGAAGCCCATGATGGCGGGATACTTTCCCGTCACGGCCTTCACATCGGAACGGGTAAGGGAGTCCGTCTCCCAGTCCACCACCTTCCAGGCGTGACCATAGCACAGGTCATCCTGGTGACCGTAGAGGATTTCCCCTTTCGCCACGTGGGCGGATAAGGTCTGGATCACTTGATCCTTCGGCGTTTCCACCGGTTTCTTGTTACCGGTGGAGCAGGCGGCCAGGAAGGTGCCGGCCAGCAAGGTGGCGGTTCTGACGAGTCTCATATACTAGAATGAACGATATTCAGGGGCGTCCGCGGGGACGAGGGCCAGGCACTCCATTTCCACCAGCCAAGCGGGCCGGCAGACAGGGGCCAGGACATAGACGGCGTTCAGGTCCGGGCAGGTCTCCGAAACAATCTGCCGGGCACGGGCGTAATCCGCCGCGTCGCGCAGATAGACGATCGCCATCGCGATATCCTTAAACGCGGCGCCGGCTTCCGCGAGGAGGGCGGAGATATTCTCCAGCATCCGGCGGGTTTGCATCGACACATCCCCGGGGTACAGCACCTTTCCTTCCGCGTCGATGCTGGCGGTGCCGCTGATATACACCTGCCGACGGTCGCCGTAGGTCACGGCAGTACCGCGCTCGAAGGTCACACCGTAATCCATCGTCGGGCTGAGATGGTCCTTGGCATACAGGAAACGGACCTGCTCCGAGGCAAGGCCGCCGACGCTGTACGCATCCGTCTCCACCAGCATCTTGGGATCCGGATGCCGGCCTTCGATGCCCGTGCTGGCGATGAAATGCGTCTTGGAGGTCAGGCCGATGCGTTCGAAATACTGCCGCCGGGCCATGACCACCCCGGCATAATTGACATCCACATCCCGGGCGAAGATCCAGGTACGGATTGTATTGGCGGCAACGGAAAGGCCATGGTTGGCGAGCTTGCCGTCCAGGTCCAGGAAGATGCCGGCCATCTGCTCATAGGAATCGACACCGGTGCCGGTTAGGGAACCGGCCCAATGGTGGGTGTAGCCTTCGTGGGTGAAGCAGCCGTCGCCTCCCTCCATCGGGGAGGTGCAATACATCCAAAGGGCGATGCGGGTGCCATCCAGCGGCGGTTGCTGCACGATGGACGTAGTGGCCTCAGGAAGGCCTTGGAGGGCCTCCAGCAGCATCGGCGCCTGGTTGGAGGCGTCACTGAGGAAGAAACGGCGGAAATGGACGGAACGGCCCTTCGATGCGGCTTTGCAGGCCTTGAGGACGGCGTTCAGTTGCTCTTCATATAGGGAGGAAGGGTCCGTCACGGTCACCATCACGTGATACTCGGCGACGCTTCCCTTCCGGGGTGTGAAAACAGTTGTCTTAGTTTTAGTAATATTCATCATTTGGGGGTGAAATTTACACTTTTTAATCCGTCTTTCCAAATAAACGGCCGGAACAAAGTATCATTGAAACCAAACAATTGTTATCTTTGTTATCGTAACCAATGAACGTATCCAGATGACCCGAGCGCA
>JAFYTP010000086.1 GCA_017558775.1 Bacteroidales bacterium
GCCGGCGCGTATGCCGTCGCCGCCCGCCAGTGGCTCAACTGGCAGCTCAAGGGCAAGATCGGCGATTCCGCCCTCTTCATGAACGACGAGTACGGCAAGACGATGCACCCCGACTGGATCTTTGACAGAAAGAACTGGTAAACAAGATAATTCCCATGAAAAGACCCCTGCTTCTTTCCGCTTTGGCATTGTTGCTGTCCGCGACGGGATACGCGCAGGACAAGCTGTATGCCGACCAGTTCCCGCTTGGTGACGTCACCCTGCTGGACGGCCCGCTGAAGCACGCGCAAGACCTGAATGTGCAAGTGCTGCTGCAGTATGACTGCGACCGGCTGCTGGCGCCCTTCCTCAAGGAGGCCGGGCTGGAGCCGAAGGCGGAGCCGTATCCCAACTGGGACGGCCTGGCCGGTCACGTGGCCGGCCACTACCTGTCGGCGATGGCGATGAACGCCGCCCGGGGCAACGAAGAGTGCCGCCGTCGGATGGACTATATGGTCGCCCAGTTGCAGCGTTGTGCCGATGCCAACACGGAAAACCATCCGGAGTGGGGCAAAGGTTATATCGGCGGTATGCCTGACAGCGACAGGGTCTGGAGCAATTTCAAGAAAGGGAACTTCGGGCCGTATTTCGCGGCCTGGGCGCCTTTTTACAACATCCACAAGATGTTTGCCGGCCTGCGGGATGTGTGGGTCTATTGCGGAAAGGGCTTCACGAATTGGGGCGTTCAGGAATCGGGAATACAGGCAAAGCTCCTTTTCCTGGGTTTCTGCGACTGGGTCATCGACCTGACCGCCGGCCTCAGCGACGAGCAGATGGAACGGATGCTGGGCAACGAGCACGGCGGCATGAACGAGGTTCTGGCCGATGCATACGAGATGTCCGGGGGCGCGAAATACCTTGACGCCGCCCGCCGCTTCTCCCATCGGCAGTTGCTGACGCCGATGTCGCAGCATGTGGACAGGCTCGACAATATGCACGCCAACACACAGGTCCCCAAGGTCATCGGCTTTGCGCGCATTGCCGAGCTCGGCGGGGATGAGAATTACCAGGAGGCCGCTGAGTTCTTCTGGGACGTCGTCACAGGCGAGCGCTCGCTGGCCTTCGGCGGCAACAGCCGGCGTGAGCATTTCCCCAGCCGGGAGGCCTGTACGGACTTCATCAACGACATCGACGGTCCCGAGTCCTGCAACACGTACAATATGCTGAAGCTCACGGAGGACCTGCACCGCCGCAATCCGGACGCCCACTATGCGGACTATTACGAGCTGGCGACCTTCAACCACATCCTTTCCACCCAGCATCCCGAGCACGGCGGGTACGTGTATTTCACCCCCGCCCGTCCGCGCCACTACCGCAACTACTCCGCCCCGAACGAGGCGATGTGGTGTTGCGTGGGAACGGGCATGGAGAACCACGGAAAGTATGGTGAGTTTATCTATACCCATCACGGTAATGCGCTCTATGTGAACCTGTTCGTGGCTTCGGAACTGAACTGGCGCGAAAAGGGCGTCACCCTGCGTCAGGAGACCGCTTTCCCTTACGGTGAGACGAGCCGCATCACCGTCACCGGCGGCAAGGGGGCCTTCCCGCTGCTCGTCCGCTACCCCGGCTGGGTGAAGCCGGGCGAGTTCTCGGTGATGGTCAATGGCAAGCCGGTGGAGGTCTACTCCGGCCCCGGCAGCTATGTCGCCATCGACCGGAAATGGAAGAAGGGCGATGTCGTTGAGGTGTCCTTCCCGATGCACAACGGCGTCAAATACCTGCCGAATGTGCCGCAGTATATTGCCTTCATGCACGGCCCCATCCTGCTTGGGATGAAGACCGGCACGGAGGATCTGGCGCATTTGATTGCCGATGACAGCCGTTTCGGCCAGTACGCCAGTGGCGAGAAGCTGCCGCTCGACGGGGCTCCCATCCTCATCGACAATCACATTGAGGACTTGGCCAACAAGTTGCAGCCCATCGCCGGGAAACCGCTGCATTTCACGCTTGATGTCCGGATGGAAAATCCCATCCAGGGCGAGCTGCAGCCCTTCTTTGAGATCCACGACGCCCGGTATATGATGTACTGGCTGGCACTCTCGGAACAGGGATACAAGGAGTATCTGGACGGCCTTGCGAGGGCCGAACAGGAGCGACAGGAGCTCGAGGTCCGCACCATCGACAAGGTGCAGCCTGGCGAGCAGCAGCCCGAGACCGACCACCGGATGGAAACCGACGGTTCCTACACCGGCAACTCCAACGATGTCTTCTTCCGCGACGCCCGCGACGGCCATTCCTTCAGCTACCTGATGCAGACCGGCGGCCGCACGGATCTCAGCCTCCGTCTCAAGTTCTGGGGCGTGGGCGAGTGGAAAACCCACGAGTTCGACGTCTATGTCGATGACGCCCTCCTGACCAGCATCAATAACACCGGCAAATACCGCATTTCCGAATTCAAGTACGAGGTTTTCCCGATTCCGGCGTCCATGCTGGAGGGAAAGACCGAGGTCCGCGTGAAATTCGTCGCCAAGCCCGGCCGCCAGGTCGGCGAGATCTACGGGGTCCGATTAATCAAAGAATAACCCATATGAAACACACTGTAACCCTTCTCCTGCTGGCCCTTGCCGTGGCTGCGTGCTCGCCGAAAGTCGAGCCCATCAAGACCGTCATCTTCCCGGGTGACTATCCGGACCCGACCATCCTGCGCGACGGGAATGATTACTATATGACGCACTCGTCCTTCACCTATTTCCCGGCCCTGCTGATCTGGCATTCCACGGATCTGATACATTGGGAGCCCATTGCGAGGGCCGTCGAGGATGGCGATTACTCCATCTACGCCCCCGAAATGTGCAAGGTGGACGGTAAGTATTATATCTACTATCCGACGAGCCGGGGCGAGAACTATGTGGTTACGGCCGATAAGCCCGAAGGCCCCTGGAGCAAGCCGGTCAAGCTGGATGTCGGCGGCATCGACCCCGGACATGTTGTCGATGCGGACGGCAACCGTTATCTGTACACCAACGACGGCTATGTGACGCCGTTGACGCCCGACGGCCTTGCCGCGGCGGGAGAGCGGAAGAAGGTGTATGACGGCTGGGCCTATCCCGCCGAATGGGAAACCGAGGGAATGTGGCTGGAATCCCCCAAGCTCTTCAAGCGGGGAGACTGGTACTACCTGGTGAGCGCCGAAGGCGGCACGGCCGGTCCGGCCACGAGCCACATGGTGGTCGTCGCCCGCAGCAAGTCGGTCCTCGGCCCTTGGGAGAACAGCCCCTACAACCCGATGGTGCATACCTATTCCGCCGACGAGACCTGGTGGTCCAAGGGTCACGGAACCATTTTCGATGATGCCGATGGCAACTGGTACATCGTCTATCATTCCTACCGCAACGGCCTCTATACCCTGGGCCGCAACACCATCCTCGAGAATGTGCAGTGGACGCGCAACGGCTGGCCCGTGCTGGTCGAAAAGGACGGCGCCAAATGGGAGCAGGACGGCCTGCAGGGCGATTACAGCGCGCTCCGGGATTACGACAACCCGCTCCTGTGGTCGAAATGGCAGCCCGGCCTCGACGGCGGAACGCTCTGGCTGACCACCGCCGTGGACGCCTCCTACGAAATCACCGCCAGCTTCACCGTCCCGGACGGCGGCGAGGCCGGTCTGTTCCTGTTCTACAACGAGTCGGCCTACTTCGGCCGCAGCGACACTGAACGGAACTTCTCGATGCGCATCCGCAACGAGCGCAATTCCGCCACCATCTGGGAAAAGGTCGGCGACGGAGAGTGGACCTTGCTGGATGAAGGCGTGGATGTGTCGACCTACCATCACAACACCTACAATGGCTTCTTCGCCCTGCGCCCCGCCTACTTCCTCTTGGGCGGCGCGAAGCTCGTGAAATTCGATTATCAACCCTTAGAGCAGTAATATGAAACGCCTCACCATCCTGCTGGCCCTCGCGCTGGCCGCCTGCGGTCCCGCCAAGGACGTCGAGGTCGGGCCGTACACCGTGTCCGTCATCGGCAAGAACGTCTACCATATCCAGGACTACAACAGCTCCAACCCCGCCGGCGAGGCTTTCGATGCCGACGGGAAGCTGACTCATTTCAACAACTGCTCGGATATCTACCTGCTGGTCGGAAAGAAGGAAGCGCTGATGATCGACCTGTCCAA
>JAFYTP010000087.1 GCA_017558775.1 Bacteroidales bacterium
CACAACCTGCCCATCCTCGAGATTATCGACGATCACGGCAAGCTGAACGAGAAGGCGCAGATCCTGGTAGGCGAGGACCGCTTCGTGGCCCGCAAGAAGATCGTGAAGATGCTGGAAGAGGCCGGCAACCTCCTGAAGATCGATGACTACACCTCTCCGGTGGGTTACTCCGAGCGCACGGACGCCGTCATCGAGCCCAAGCTCTCCGCCCAGTGGTTCCTGAAGATGGACACCCTCGCGAAGGTCGCCTTGGAAACCGTCGAAAGCGGCCGGACGAACTTCATCCCCGAACGGTATGTCAACACCTACCGCCACTGGATGGAGAACGCGCACGACTGGTGCATCTCCCGCCAGCTCTGGTGGGGTCAGCGGATTCCCGCATACTACCTCCCGAACGGCAAGTACGTCGTGGAGCCCACACCTGAAGCCGCACTTGAGGCCGCCAAGGCTATCTGCCCGGATATCAAGATGGAAGACCTCCATCAGGATGAGGATGTGCTGGACACCTGGTTCAGCTCCTGGCTCTGGCCGATCTCCGTCTTCGACCCGGAGATGCCCGGCCATCCGGACCACAAGCCCAACAAGGACCTCGCATATTATTATCCGACCAGCGACCTGGTGACCGGCCCGGACATCATCTTCTTCTGGGTGGCCCGCATGATCATGGCCGGCGAGGAGTTCATGGGCCGCGAACCGTTCTCCAACGTGTATTTCACCGGTATCGTCCGCGACAAGATCGGCCGGAAGATGTCCAAGACTCTGGGCAACTCCCCGAACCCGCTGGATCTGATCGAGACTTACGGCGCTGATGCCGTCCGCATCGGCATGCTCCTGTGCTCCAGCGCCGGCAACGATATCTTCTACGACGAGGCTCAGATCAAGCAGGGCGCCGCGTTCTGCAACAAGATCTGGAACTCCTACCGCCTGGTGAAGGGCTTTGCCGTGAACCCGGAGACGAAGCAGACGGAAGCCGCCCGCGTCGCCATCGAATGGTTCGACGCCAAGCTCAGCGAAACGGTCGCCCAGGTGGAAGACCACTACCGCAAATTCCGCATCTCAGACGCCCTGATGGCCATTTACAAGCTGTTCTGGGACGACTATTGCGCCTGGTACCTCGAGGCCATCAAGCCCGCTTTCGGCCAGCCGGTCGATCCTGCCACCTATGAGGCCACCCTCAAGTTCTTCGAAGCCCTGCTGAAGTTGATCCACCCGGTGATGCCGTTCATCTCCGAGGAACTCTGGCAGAACATGGAGGAGCGCAAGGAAGGGGAGACCATCATGTACGCGCAGGCACCCGTCGCCAAGCCGTTCGATCCGCAGGTGCTCGTGAACTTCGCCCTCGCCGAAGAGGCGGTGAACGGCGTCCGCGGCATCCGCAACCAGAAGAACATCGCCCCGAAGGAAACCCTCGATCTCAAGATCAAGGGCGACTTCCCGGCCGCGGTCCTTCCGGTGATCGAGAAGATGGGCAACGTCACGGTCGAGACCGTCTCCGATTTCGGCGCCGGACAGGGTGTCGGCTTCATGGTCCGGACCCACGAAATGTTCGTCGCGCTGAGCGGTCTTGTCAATGTCGATGAAGAGATCGCGAAGCTCGAAAAGGACCTCGCTTACCAGCAGAAATTCCTCGCCGGCGTGCGCGGAAAGCTCGCCAATGAGCGCTTCGTTGCCAACGCTCCGGCCGCCGTCATTGAAAACGAGCGTAAGAAGGAGGCCGATTCGCTCTCCAAGATCGAAAGTCTAGAGTCGCAGATTAAAGCGCTGAAAAACAGCTAGTGAAACAAACTTGTTTATTGTTCTAACATTTTTGTTATGACGCATTTTGAGGTGAGTTTCCCCGTCCGGTACTACGAAACCGACCAAATGGCGGTGGTCCATCACTCCAATTATATCCGGTATTTCGAGATCGCCCGGAACCAGATGATGGTGGACTGGGGATTCCCGATCGAGAAGTGCGAAAACGAGTACGGCGTGATGATTCCGATCGTCTCGGTCGAGCTGCGTTTCAAGCATCCCGCCCGGATGGGGGATGTCCTCACGGCCGTCGCGGAAATCGACAAGGTCCCGCTCGCCAAGCTCGTCGTCCGGCAGGCGGTCTACAACCAGAACGGGGAAGTGTGTGCCGATGGTTCCGTCATCCTCGGATTCATCGACTCGAAGACCTTCCGTCCGGTGCGCTGCCCGGAGATCCTGGCCCAAATCATCGACAACCATCTAAACGACAAGTGATATGCTGCTGATTTATCCCCTGGTTTTCGGAATGTGGGAAATCGTTCTCATCGTCCTGGTCATCCTCCTTCTTTTCGGCGGAAAGAAGATTCCTGAACTGATGAAGGGCCTTGGCAAGGGTGTCAAGAGCTTCAAGCAGGGTATGAACGAGGTGGAGAAGGAGATCAAGGAAATCGACGAGGACTACAACAAGGAAGAAAAGAAGTAGTGGCGGCCCAGGACGGTGAAATGTCCTTCTGGGACCATTTGGATGTATTGAGGGGAACCCTGTTCCGCTCAATTCTCGCCATTGTCCTCGTCTCCGTCGTTTTTCTGGCGATGCCGGAGCGGCTTTTTAAGGCCGTGCTTTGGCCCACGACGCCGGATTTCATCCTGTACAAGTGGCTTGGACTGGATTTCGGGATGGACCTCATCAACATCGAGGTGTCCGCCCAGTTCTTCGCACACCTGAAGATGTCCGTCCTGATGGGCGTCGTCATCGCCTTCCCTTACATTATCTATGAAATATGGAAATTCGTCGCTCCGGCACTCTATGACAACGAGCGCCGGGCGGTCCGGAAAGGCTTCGGCATGTCCTCGTTCCTGTTTTACCTGGGCGTGGCCGTGGGCTATTTCATCGTCCTCCCGGTGTGTCTGATGTTCTTCATGAACTACACGGTGAGCGATGCTGTCCGGAATACGATTTCCCTGAATTCGTACATCTCCCTGTTCACCTCCCTGGTGTTCCTGATCGGCCTGCTGTTCGAGTTTCCGACGGTGGTGCTGGTCCTTTCCCACCTGGGGTTATTGACACGGAAGCAGTTGAAGGAATTTCGGAAGGCCGCTTTCGTGGTGATCCTCATCCTGGCGGCCCTCATCACCCCGAGCGATCCCTTCTCGATGTTCGTCCTGTCCATCCCGCTGTACGGGTTGTACGAATTCTCCATCCTAGTCTGCAAACGAGATGATCTCTCTGAATAATGTAACCGTCGCTTACGGGAGTTTCACCCTCCTGGATGATATCAGCTTCCACATCAGTGAGAGCGACAAGATCGGCCTGGTCGGCAAGAACGGGGCCGGGAAGTCCACGCTGATGAAACTGATCACGGGGGAGCAGAGCCCGACCTCCGGCCATATCGACATGCCGTCGGACGTCCAGATTGGCTACCTGCCCCAGATCATGGAGCATCACAAGGGCCGGAGCGTCATCAATGAGGTGATGACGGTGTTCGACCACATCCACGAGATGGAGCGCGAACTCGAGCGCATCAATGTGCAGCTTGCCGAACGGACGGATTATGAATCAGCCGATTACGCCCGTCTGATCGATCACCTGAACGCCATCAATGACCGGCTCGCCCTGGAAACGGGGGAGTCGCCGCGGGTGCAGGCGGAGCGGACGCTCTTCGGACTCGGCTTCAAGGAAGACGAGCTGGACCGTCCCACGGAAACCTTCAGCCAGGGCTGGAACATGCGCATCGAACTGGCCAAGGTCCTCCTGGCCCATCCGGACATCCTCCTGCTGGACGAGCCCACGAACCACCTGGACATCGAGTCCATCGAGTGGTTCGAGGATTATCTGAAATCCTACCGCGGTTCGCTCCTGCTGGTGTCCCACGACCGTAAGTTCCTGGACAACGTCACCACCCGGACCGTCGAGATCCTCCTGGGGCATATCCATGACTATAAGGTTCCTTACAGCCAATATGTTACGCTGCGTGCGGAACGCATCGCCCAGCAGACGGCGGCCTATGAGAACCAGCAGCGGATGATCGAGAAGACGGAGGATTTCATCAACCGGTTCCGCTACAAGCCCACCAAGTCCAACCAGGTCCAGTCGCGCATCAAGGCGCTCGAGAAGCTGGACCGTATCGAGATCGACGAGACGGATGACGCGAAGCTGCATCTCCGCTTCCCGCCGGCCGCCCGTTCGGGCGACGTCGTTTTCAAGGGGACGGACCTCACCGTGGGTTATCCGCAGAAGGTGGTCTTCCATGACGCGGAGATTGAGATCAAGCGCGGCGAGAAGGTCGCCCTCATCGGCCGTAACGGCGAGGGTAAGACTACCTTGATGCGCGTGATCATGGGCGAACTGGATCCCATCTCCGGAGAGGCAAAGGTCGGGCATAATGTCCATATCGGCTATTACGCTCAGAATCAGGAGGATATTCTCGACAAGAACGAGACGGTGTACGGCACCCTGGACCGCATCGCGGTGGGGGAGATCCGCACGAAGCTGCGGGACCTGCTGGGCGCTTTCCTGTTCCGGGGAGAGGACATCGACAAGAAAGTGTCCGTCCTCAGCGGCGGCGAGCGGGCCCGCCTCGGCATGGCGAAGCTGATGCTGTCGTCCTACAACGTCCTGGCCCTGGATGAACCCACGAACCACATGGACATCCGCTCAAAAGACCGTCTGAAACAGGCCCTGCAGGCCTTTGACGGCACATTGATTGTAGTGTCTCATGACCGTGATTTCCTGGACGGACTGGTGGACAAGCTCTACGAGTTCCGCGACGGAAAGGTGAAGGAACACTTGGGCGGCGTGTCGGATTTCCTGGCCAAGCGGAAACTCGAGAGTCTGCAGGAACTGGAACGCCGGCTGCCCGCCGAAGAGAAGGCGCCGGATGTGAAGAAGGTCCAGGCGCAGGAAACCTTCCAGGCCCGGAAGACCGTCTCCAAGGAAATCCGCAAGATCCAGAACCGGGTGGATTACTTGGAGAAGGAAATCGGCAAGCTGGAAAAGCGACAGGCGGCCATCGAGAAGATTCTCTCCGCGCCCGGAAAGGACGACGACGTGATGGAACTGACCCGGGAGTACCTGGAGAACAAGCGCAGCCTGGACGCCTTCACCGAGGAGTGGAGCCAGCAGATGGAAAAGTTGGATAGTTAATAACCAAACTGATATGAAAATGTTGAATGGCAATTCTTTGAAAGCGGTCATCGGAATGATTGCTTTCGCTGCGCTGCTTCTTTTGGCACCGCAGCGCGCCGCAGCCCAGCCGCTGTCCCCCCAGGTGTTGGACAAGGACATCGTGGTCTCCGAATTCAATGCAATCAACGTTTCCGACGACTTCGAGGTGACGGTGGGCCGTGGCTCTTATGGTGTCCGCCTTACCGTGGATAAGGAACTGGCTCCCTATGTGGATGTATATGTTCGCTCCAGGACTTTGTATGTCGACTTTGACGAAAAGGCGGTCCCTAAGGATCTCCGGAAGCTTTACAAGGGAAGGAACGGCTTGACTGCGGTCTTCCGCGTCGAGGTATATACTCCTGAATTGCTGGGTGTTACGCTTTCCGATTATGCCACCCTCACCGGCCTTGAAGAGTTCGTTTCGAATGACTTCGAGCTGGTCGCAGCCGGGAAATCTCAGGTGTTGAAGCTCGCTGTTACCGCCGTCTCGGCGAAGGTTTCCCTGAAGAAGAATGCAGTCGCAAAAATGACGCTCCGGACCGAGCGAGACATCGAAGTCTCCACCGAGGACAAATCCAATCTCGATCTCCAATTCGGCTGCAACACGCTGACGGTGGCATCCTCCGGTTCCTCCGTCATCACTGCCGACGGCCCTTGCACCACGATGGTCCTGAATACCGCTGGTTCCTCCCAGGTCGATATCTCCTCGGAGACCGAGGTGCTCGATATCGCCGCCGAGGGCAATTCCAGCCTGAAGCTCTCCGGCAGCGCGTATGAGATGAAGGTCAAGGGTTCCCGCAACGCCACCGTGGACGCTGTCGCCATGCCGCTGGAGACGGTCGAGGCCGACTTGGCCAACTCTTCCTGCGTTACAGTTGATGCTTCCCAGCTGATCCATGCCAACCTCGTGGGCGGCAGTTCCCTGTACTTCGCCGGCACCCCGGCGATCGAGATTGAGAAGATCGTCAAGTCCACCCTGGCCCCTTACGAAACGAAATAATGCAAATCTTTGACAGCCATGTCGATACCCCCTCGCAGCTGATCCGGCTCCGGGATATCGGCATCGACAACCGATACGGACACGTCGACTTTCCCAAGCTCAAGCGCGGGGGAGTCGGCGGCTCCTTTTTCGCCCTGTACACCCCGCCCGAGATGGCGCCGGACGCGGCCACGCGCTACGCCCTGGAAATGATTTCCGCCGTCTATGATGCCGTCGATGCCAATTCGGACCTGGCGGCCCTGGCTTTCTCTCCGGAGGAGGCCGCCGAGAACGCCAAGAACGGGTTGTTCTCCGTTTTCATCGGCATGGAGAACGGGGCGCCCATCCAGCAGTCGCTTTCGTTGCTGCGCACCTTCTACCGGCTGGGCGTCAGTTATATGACGCTCACGCATAACGGGGACAACGCCATCGCGGACAGCGCCGCCGAAGGGAAGCGCTGGCACGGTCTGAGCCCCTTCGGGAAGGAGGTCATCGCCGAGATGAACGAACTCGGAATGATGATCGACCTGTCTCATGCTTCTGACGAGACTTTCTGGGACTGCATCCGTCTGTCCCAGGCGCCGGTCGTTGCCACCCACTCCTGTTGCCGCGCTCTCTGCGGCCATCGGCGAAACCTGACCGACGAAATGCTCCGGGCGCTGGGGGAGGCCGACGGTTATGTCGGCATCAACTTCTGTCCTTCCTTCCTGTCCGATCGTTTCGCGACGGATCCCGCCGATGCTGCCTTGCTGGACGAGGGGGATCGGGTGGAAGCCGCGTTCATCGCGGACCCTGCTGACCCAGAAAGGGTGCGGGCATGGGAACAGATGCAGGATCGTCTCGAGACCATCTGGCGTCCCGGCGTCCGGGAAGTCGTGGACCATATCGACCATGCCGTCGAACTCGCGGGCATCGACCATGTCGGAATCGGGTCCGATTATGACGGGATTCTGGTGGCTCCCGCCGGGCTGGAGAATGTGTCCAAGCTCGGCCTGGTCTTCGACGAGATGCTTCGGCGTGGCTATGATGCCGAACAGGTGGAAAAAGTGGCCGGAAAGAACCTTTTAGAGGTGATGGAGAGGGTGAAACAAAAAAGTTATACCTTTTAACTAATTTGTTTCACTGCTTGTCTTTTAATTAGTTAAATCTTCAAGCAGGGTAAGCCGCAGAAAATCGAGCGCGGACGCCGCGAAACGCTCGATGTTGCGCTTCCGGTCGTGCTTGAAGATCTTTTTTACCGTCTTTGTACCCCTCGGACCGGCTACGCCGATCCAAACTGTACCCACCGGATTGAACTCGTCGCCGTCCGGACCAGCAAGTCCGGTCGTGGATACGGCGTAGTCGCTGCCGGTCACGCGGCGGACGCCTTCGGCCATCGCCGCCGCGACCTCGCTGCTCACGACACCGTACTTTTCCACGGTCTCCGCCGGGACACCCAGCACATGCTCCTTCACGGAGACGGCATACGAGGTGACCGATCCCAAATAATAGGCGGAAGAGCCGGGAACGGAGGTGAAGAGGTGGGAGATCTCGCCGCCGGTGCAGGATTCCGCGGCGCTCACCGTCTTGCCGGCGGCCTTGAGCATACGGCCTATCGTAGCTTCCAGCGTGTCATCCTGGTCGGAATAAACCTTGTCTCCGAGGATTTCCTTCAGGCGGGCGATTTGTTCCTCCACGCGGGCCTTTTCATCCTCGGCTTTGCCACTGTAAATGGACAGTCGGAGGCGGATTCCCGTCAGGGGGCTGGGGAGATAGGCGAGGTGCATATCTTCAGGGAGGGCGTCCTCCCACGGGGCAATCAGTTCAGACAGAGCGGATTCGGCAATCCCTGAAACCATAATGCTCCGATGCAGGATGTCATTCAGGGGATAGTGCGCGCGGATATCCTCCATCACGTCCGGAATGGCGCCGACGGCCTCGAACGGAACACCGGGCAGGGCGAACAGGGTGGCGTTGTAGGAATCCTCCGGAAAACGAAACACCATGACCGGGGCCGTTCCCTTGCGGTTGGGGATCACTTCGCACTTTTCCGGGACCAAGGCCTGCGCCCGGTTGATGGGCAGCACATCCAGTCCGCGGCCGCGGAGGATGTCCTCCACGATGGCGAGCTGTTCCTGGTTTTCCACATATTCAAAGCTGCCGCTGAGCTCCGCGAGAACGTCTTTCGTGATATCGTCCTTCGTGGGCCCGAGGCCGCCGGTTGTAATGACGATATCGTTCAGTTCCAGCTCGTTACGGAGATTGTTCAGGATTTCTTCGCGGTCGTCCCCGATGGACAGCATGCGGGTGACACGGATTCCGGCCTCTTCCAGCGCGACGGCCAGATGAGAGGAATTGGTGTCCACGACCTGGCCGATGAGGATTTCATCGCCGATGGTGCAGATGGATGCTTGAATCATAGTCAGGATTGAGGATTGTCGATGGCCTGGAGCAGGCGCTTGGCGCTGTACAGGCCCTTTTCCTTGAGGCCGTGGGCCACTTCGACCAGGGAAGCCCCGGCCTCCAGGAGAGCGATGGCCTCTTCCGGTGTGGAGATGGCTCCGGACCCGATAATAGGAAGGCGGTTCTTGGTATATTCCGCGCAGAAACGGACCTTAGAGAGTCCCGGTGCCACGACTCCGTCAAAACCGGAGAGAAGGCTGTAATCCAAGATGCGCGCCATCTGTTCTTCCGTGTGCCCGGGAGCGATGCGAAGCAGGATGGGACGGTATTTCTCGTAGCAGAGACGGAGGTTCAGCACCTCGTCCAGCAGCGCGGTCCAGTCGGACAGATCGTCCAGGGACGAGAGGCCGCTCTCGCGGTTGATGTCGATGACGAAATAATCCGTAAAGTCGTATAACAGAGAGTATTGCCGAATCAGTTCGCATTGGGCTTTATCCTCTTCGTCGCCCTCGGCACGAAGTTCCACGGAGGTGACTATGGGGGATTGCCGGGCCTGTAAACGCGTTGCGACGGTCTGGACGGGGGTATCGCCGGGGATGATGCCGGTGAAACTGTAGCCGATGTCGTCGCATTCGTCCAGCAGGTCCACCTGCCGTTCCAGCACGGGGGCTAGGCCGATGGGATGGCGGAAACGGATGCCGAATACCTCCCGCTCCAAAGCAGGATGCTCCCGCCTGTATCTCAGGCGGTTCCACAGCTGATAACCCGGAATGTGACGCTTCCAGAGCATCCGTCGGGCGCTTTGTTGGAGACTGTTCATCCGTTCGTCCCGTTTGATTTACAAATATAGCAAATCTTATTGGAACTCGTCAAATGTGTTATCGTCATAGAAGACGAGAATCTTGGAAACGCGGCGCGGAGACGGCTGCGTCGCAAATAATGAATTCTCAGCGGGCGAGTCCTTGTACATCCGTCCTTTGCCCGTCAGGAGCCAGTCCATGCTGATCTGGGGGAATCGGGTGGCCATCGCTTCCAGGAAATCGAATCCCGGCTTGTTTCGTCCGGATAAGATATGGGAAATGCCGGCGCGGGCGACGCCGAGCGTCTCTGCAAGTTGCGCCTGCGAGATATTCTCCGCGTCCAGGAACTGTTGAAGGCGTTTGTCCATCGTGTTATTCTTAGGTGTTACAAAAGTAACGAATCTAAAGCAATAATACAAGTGGCAAAATAGGGGAGAGAGGCTATGGGATAGGGGAGAACAGGCCTCGTTAGTAGTTGAAGTCTTTATTGTATTTCATAATGTTAAGAAGCTGAATATACGATAATTAACTATTGAATTATAACAATAATGTTTGCGACTTTTCAAGGGTTTGCGAAATGTTTATTTCTTTGCTTGTATCTATATTATAGATAAACTATGATAAATAACTGAAAATAAAGAAGATAGATATACGGCGAATTAGTTATAATAAATGCTTATGCGCATAACTGTGACTAATGTTGATAACGCAGGCGGCTGTAAATATTTGTTAACATTTGTAAACGGATTTTTGCCAAAAAACGGATGATGATTTGCTTTTCGCGAGATTTCAGAATTCGTGTAGAAATGCCTAACTTTGCGGCGGAAAAGAAAAGTGATTGATGATACCTGAAATCCATATCGAGGATTACAATTATCCGCTTCCTGACGAGCGGATTGCTAAATATCCCCTCCCGGAAAGGGATTCGTCCAAGCTGCTCCATTATGAGAACGGCCTGGTGGACGAGCACATCTTCCGAGATCTACCCGTTTTTCTTCCGGAAAACGCGTTGATGATTTTCAATGATACGAAGGTCGTCCCTGCCCGAATGCATTTTCAGCGCGCTACGGGCGCTCATATTGAGATCTTCTGTCTCGAGCCTGTCCATCCGGTGGAATATGCCACGGCTTTCGCTTCGACGGACCGCTGCACCTGGAAATGCGTCATCGGTAATGCCAAAAAATGGAAAGATGACGTCCTGACGCTCTTCATGACTGAAGAAACCCCTGATATGGGCCTGGAAGCCAGGCTGTTACATCGGGATGGACAGACCGGCGTCGTGGAGTTCTCCTGGACCGACGGTTCCCCTTTTTCCCGGGTTCTGGAAGTCTGCGGCACCGTCCCCATTCCACCTTATCTGAACCGGGAATCCGAAAAAATCGACATTGAACGCTATCAGACGCTATATGCCCATATTCGGGGCTCAGTGGCGGCTCCTACGGCCGGTTTGCACTTCACGGAGGATGTTTTGAACCGGATCCGGGCCAAGGGCATCGACACGGAAACCGTTTGTCTCCATGTCGGGGCCGGTACTTTCCTTCCGGTCAAGAGTTCCCTGGTCTCCGAGCATCCCATGCACCGGGAGCCATTTGTAGTAAAGCTTCAACTACTTAAGGATATCTGCCGAATGGACAGGAAGTTGATTGCCGTTGGCACAACCTCCGTCCGGACATTGGAATCCCTCTATTACGTGGGTGTCAGCTGCTTGGAGAAAGGTGCTCCGGAGGATGTCCCACAGTGGGCTCCGTATGAGCGGGAATATCCTTATTCTACTCAAGAAGCCATTGGGGCCATCGTCAACTATCTGGAGGCAAACGGCCTGGATGAGCTGAAGGTGGGCACCCGCATCATCATCGTCCCGGGCTTCAAGTTCCGTTTGGTGGATATGATGGTCACGAATTTCCATCAGCCCGAAAGCACCCTTATCCTGCTGGTTTCCGCCTTTGTGGGCGGCGATTGGCATACCATCTATGATTACGCCCTGTCGCACGGGTTCCGCTTCCTCAGCTACGGGGACAGCTCCCTGCTCGTCCGCGCTTGACAAATTGTCGGGGATTGAGTAACTTTGCGGCGTGTAAAAAACCTGAATGATTATGGATCAGAATCCTTTCCAGGACATCGCTCCCTATAATGATGAAGAAGCTGCCGCCGCCCTTGCGAAGGTAGCCGACCATCCCAACGTACCCTGGATTTCCAAATATATTTTCTACAACCAGCCCGAGACCTATCTCCGGGACATCCTGAAGAACATCCGCAGCGTGGACGAGTTCCAGCGCCTGGTGATGTCCAAGGCCATCGAATGGGTCATTGAAAAGAGCGTCCACAACTTCTCCTACGACGGCATCACCAAGCTGCAGGCGGTCGAGGGACGCTATGTGGCGATGTCCAACCACCGGGACATCATCTTGGACCCGGCCTTCACCCAGATCATCCTGAACCGCAACCAGATGCCCCTCACGGAGATCTGCGTCGGCGACAATCTCCTCAAGAGCAAGACCATCGAAGGCCTGATCCGCTCCAACCGGATGATCAAGGTGATCCGTGGGATTTCCGCGCGGGAACTGTATCTCTCTTCCCAGGTCCTTTCCAAGTACATCCGTGAGGCCGTCACTTCCGGCAAGAGCTCCGTCTGGATCGCCCAGCGGCAGGGCCGGACGAAGGACGGCGTCGACATCACCGAACAGGGCCTCCTGAAGATGCTGGATATGAGCGGTACCAAGGATTTCGTGCAGAACTTCCTGGAACTGAATATCGTGCCGCTGAGCATCTCCTACGAATACGAGCCCTGCGACATCTACAAGGCTCGCGAAATCCTCATCTCCCGGACGCAGAAGTACGTCAAGACGGAGAACGAGGACCTGCAGAGCATCATGATCGGCATCAAGCAGTGGAAGGGCAACGTGCACTTGAATTTCGGCGATCCGCTTACCGAAGACGAGATCCGCGAGGCCTCCTTCTGCGACAAGAACGACCGCTACCAGAAGATCCGCCACGCGGTGGACGTCCGGGTCATCAACGGCTACAAGCTCTGGAACACGAACTACATCGCCTACGACTTGGCGAACCATTCCTTCAAGTATTCCGACCGCTACACGCCGGAAGAGGTGGAAGCCTTCACGGCCTACACCGAGCATCAGCTGGACCAGGTGGAGCCTACCCTGAACCGTGAGGAACTCAGGAAGATCTTCCTCGGCATCTACGGTAACCCCGTGAAGATGAAGGAAGAATTCGCGGCGGAAGGCTAAGAAAAAAAAGCGGCTCGAAGGCCGCTTTTTTTAATTCTTCATATGAACATCCAACTGCGGGAACGGGAAATTGATGCCGTGCTTGGGCAGTTCGGTGTAGATTT
Organism: Bacteroidales bacterium; assembly: GCA_017558775.1. Taxonomy (GTDB): domain Bacteria; phylum Bacteroidota; class Bacteroidia; order Bacteroidales; family UBA932; genus Cryptobacteroides. Next base: position 12,630 of record JAFYTP010000087.1, read on the forward strand.
TCTCGTTGAGCCAGTGCTCGACCTTCTTGTAGTTCTTGGCGAGACACCAGACACGGAGTTTGATCTTGACGGAGCTGTCTTCCAGTTCATCCACATAGACTTTCGGATTCTTGGCACCCGGGTCCGTCTCCTTGTTCAGGATCAGGGGTTGTTCCTTGACCATTTCCAGGAGAAGTGCCTTGACCTGCTCAAAGTCGGTTCCGTAGGGAACGTTGAACTTCAGACTGAGCCGGTGCGGGTCGCGTGAGCTGTAATTGTCGATGGTTCCGGTGGAAATGGATCCATTGGGAATGGTGATTTCCCGGTTATCGGTAGTGACAAGCTTCGTGTGAACGATGGTGATTTCGGAGACTCGGCCGAAGAATCCGTCCACCACGACGAAATCGCCCACCTTGAACGGCTTGAAGGCAAGCAGGAGCAGGCCCCCCGCGAAGTTCTGGACTGTTCCGCTCATCGCCATACCGACGGCCATGCCGCCAGCAGCCAGCAAAGCGGCGATGGAAGTGGTGTTGACACCCAGCGTACTCACCATAGCCAGGATAAGCACGATCCACAGGAGGGCTGTCACAAAGCTCTGGATGAAGGATGCGAGGGTGGAGTCAGCTTTCTTCTTCGCGAATCCTGCCGCGATGATTTTCTTGATCTTCCGGATGAGCCAGGCGCCTACGATGTAAATAAGGAGGGCGAGCAGGATCTTGAGACCAAATTTGACGACGGAGGACATCGTCCCTTGAAGCAATTCATTCGCTGGGGTGTTGCGAATGTTTTCCACGAACTGCGTGCCTTTCGTAGCCAGCGTGTCCGCGGAGAAGATCGGAGTCGATTGCAACAAAAACATAGGGTTATAGTTTAGTGATTAGATATGCCATGTAGGCCGCCCAGATGAGCAGGAACAGGGAGCCGTCCAGCCGGTCGATCTTATCCTTCTTGCCGATGAACAAGGCCGTTACGAGAGCCAGGGCGCTCACGAGAAGGACGCCGAGGTCCACGTAAGTGATGTTATCGAAGGACAGCGGGTTGATGAGGGCGGAACCGCCCAGGATCAGCAGGATGTTGAAGACGTTGGAGCCGATGATGTTGCCCAGGGCGAGCTGGCCCTTCTTCTTCGCGGCGGCGACCACGCAGGTGGCCAGTTCCGGCATCGAGGTACCTCCGGCCAGGATGGTGATGGCGATAAACTTGTCGCTGACGCCCATTGCGCGGGCCAGTTCCGTCGCGTTGTCCACGAAGAGGTTGCCGCCGATGATGAGGCCGGCCAGACCGCCGGCGATCATCAGGAGGCAGAGCCAGATGCTCCGCTGCTTGGCAGGCGTGTCCTCTTTTTCCTCCTGTCCGTTCACGAAACAACTCCACATGTACACGATGAAAATGGCGAGGAGGATGCCGCCATCCACGCGGCTGAGACCGTTGCTACCGAGGCCGGTGATGGTGTATTTCATGCCCAGGACAATCAGGATCACCGTGATGAGGACGTTCACCGGGATGTCCCGCTTCTTGTTGGAAGGGGTGACGGCCATCGGGAGGATGAGGGCGGTGAGGCCCAGGATCAGGAGGGTGTTCATGATGTTGGAACCCACCACGTTACCGATGGAGATATCGGCATTGCCCTGGATGGCGCCGATGAAACTGACGACCATTTCCGGGGCGGACGTGCCCATGCCCACGATGGTGAGGCCGATGACGAACTCGCTCAGGCCGAAGCGCCGGGCGATGCCGGAGGCACCGTCCACGAGCCAGTCGGCGCCTTTGACGATCAGGACGAGGCCGCCGACAAGCAGCAAGATTTGCAACCAGAGTGAACTTCCAATCATTTCACTTTCCGTTTAAGGGCGCACACGTTCTCCACGTGCATCGTGTGCGGGAACATGTCGACGGGCTGGACCGCCGTGATTTCATAGTCTTCGCAGAGGATGGCCAGGTCGCGGGCCTGGGAAGCCGGATTGCAGCTTACATAGACCATCCGGTCGGGAGCGGCGTTCAGGATGACCTTCGCCACGTCCGGATGGATGCCGGCGCGCGGAGGATCCAGGATGATGACGTCGGGACGGCCGTGCTTCGCGACGAAAGCGTCGTTCAGCACGTCCTTCATGTCGCCGGCGAAGAACTCGCAATTGTCGATGCCGTTGGCGGCCGCATTGACCTTCGCATCCTCGATCGCTTCCAGAACATATTCGATACCAATGACTTTAGATGCTTTCCGGGAGACGAACTGGGCGATGGTACCGGTGCCGGTGTACAGGTCATAGACGACCTCGTTGCCGGTCAGGGCGGCGAAGTCGCGGGCAACGCTGTACAGGCGGTAGGCCTGCAGCGTATTGGTCTGATAGAAGGATTTCGGGCCGATCTTGAACCGGAGGCCTTCCATTTCCTCGTAGATGGCCTCGTCGCCCTTGTACAGGACGGGAGACTGGTCGCTGATGGAGTCGTTGAGCTTCTCGTTGATGACGTAGTAGAGGGAGGTAATCGACGGGAACTCGGCGGCGACGGCGTCCAGGAGGGCGGTGCGCTTTTCCACATCCTCATGGGCGAAGCACACGATGAGCATCACGGCGCCGGATTCGGTGGTCCGGATGAACATGTTGCGGAAAAAGCCGTGATTCTCGCGGATGTTGTAGAATTCGTAGCCGTTCTTGATGCAAAAGTCCTTGATAAACAAGCGGATAGCGTTGGAAGGCTCCGGCTGGAGCCAGCATTTCTTGATGTCCAGGACCTTGTCGAAGAACTTGCCGACATGGAATCCGAGACCCATGCGGTCGTTGTCCGGGATGGCCTCCGGATCTTCACCTTGCAGCACCCAGCGACGGCAGGAAGCGCTGAATTCCAACTTGTTACGGTAATACTGAATGCGCTCGGAGGGGAGGGTAGGGCGGATTTCCGGGACCTCGAGATGGCCGATGCGGACCAACTGGTCGCAGACTTGCTGCCGCTTGGCCTCCAGCTGCATCTCGTACGGCAGCGGCTGCCAGCGGCATCCGCCGCACACGCCGAAATGCTCGCAGAACGCCTCTAGCCGATGGGGAGAAGGCTTTACCATCCGGGAGATGAAGCCCTCCATGTAGTTTTTCTTTTTCTTGAAAACCTGGATGTCGACGATGTCGCCGGGAACGGCGAAATCGACAAAAACCACCATGCCGTCTACGCGCGCGAGGGCTTTACCTTCCGCCGCGACGGATTCGATGGTAACATTCTCCAATTTCAAATCGACTCTTTTCCTGCTCATGCCTTCCACTTGTATAACATACAAAGGTAGATATAATTGTTCAATAATCGGTTGCGGGTAGGGGAGTTTCTTCTTATATTTGTGCTTGTAAACCCTGAACAGTATGCGTAAATCCGATTGGTTCAACCTGATCCTGCTGGCTTTCGTGGTCGGATGCCGTTTTCACACGCCGCTCGCGGACTTTTACTCAAAGCGTATTTATCCCGTCATTTCCGCCGGTCTGTCCTTCGTCGCGTCCTGGCTTCCGTTCTCTATTGAGGAGATTGTCGTCGGCAGTTATGTGTTGGCGTTGCTCGTCATCCTGATCGTCGCAGTTGCTAAGAAACAGGGTTTCTGGCGCTGGCTCGGGAAGACGCTCCTTGCCACTTTGAGCCTGGTCGTTTGGCTGTACATCGGATGGGGGATCAATTATTTCCGGACGTCGCTCTACACCCGGATGGACGTCCAGCCGGCATCCTATGAAGCCTCGGCTTTTTCCCGTTTCCTGACGGACTATACGGTGGATTTGAATGGTTCGGCGGGGGTGCCCGCGGCCTGGGATTACTCGAAGTTGGAAGCATCCATCAAGGAGTTCTATTCGGCGAATCTCACGGACTATGGATATACGGCCCTCCGGCCTTGGCAGCATGTGAAAAAACCGCTGATAAACCCGCTGTATTCCGCTGTAGGCGTGCAGGGTTTCATGGGGCCGTTCTTCTGCGAATCCCAGCTGAACCTGGATCTCCGCGAGGTGGAAATCCCGTTCACGATGGCGCACGAACTTGCTCATCTTGCGGGAGTTACGAGTGAGGCGGAGGCCAATTACTGGGCTTATGTCTATTGCCGTCAGTCTGAGATTCCCGGTGTCCGCTACAGTGGGGATTTGGCCTTGTTGCCGTATGTATCGTCCAGCGCAAGCACGCTTCTTTCCGAATCCCAGTTCGCGTTGTGGTATTCCGCCGTATCTCCCAAGGCTAAGGCCGATTATGCTGAGAATCGCGAATTCTGGGAGTCCAAGCGCATCAAGGTCATCGACAGCATCCAGCGTTGGATGATGGACAAGTTCCTGAAGACGAACGGCGTCGAAGAAGGCGCCAAGGATTATTACGGCGTTATCGGCATGATCATGACGCTGGACGGAAAACGGGAAGTGGAAGTCGATGCTCCTGTAAATCGTGACAATAGCGCAATCCTGCTGGAAATCTAGTTTTTCCTTAAATCTGGCCGAAGGGGGATTGTTTCCTATGTGTAAGTTAACATAATATAAATTGTGTAACAAAAGTAGTAATAATAGTATAAAGAAGAAAATTTTTCGTATTTTTGCACAAATGAAAGCCACATATGGATAGGATTCGCATTTATATCGCAGGCCTTCTGACGACTGCCACGCTGATTGTCGCGGCCGGTTGCAAAGTTGACAACCGGTATAATCTGGAAAACCTGGACGCTGAAGCTACCGTACTGAAAGGCACCACTTTTCCGATTGGCAACCTGAAACCTCTTTATCTGCGTGACTTTCTCAAATTGGACGGCGAATACATCGTCACGGACGAAAACGGCGATTATCGCGTACGTTTCAACACGGATTCCTTCCCGTTTTATGTGACGGCCCCTCCTGCAGTCGGCCAGGACCTTACTTACGAATTCGAGCCGCTTCAGTATGAAATGGCCGATTTGTCCGCGATGTTCTCCGATGCCGGCCAGAATCTTGTCGCAGAACTCACCGAACTGGAGATCGGTCTTCATGTCAATAGCGGCGTTCCCGCCGTGTTTTCGTTCGATGCGGTCTTGGAAACGGCCAAGGGCAATCAGCCCCTGCGCAAGTATTCTCTTGATGCCCTGCCTGTCAGCTATGGAAAGACGGATTTCATCCTGAACCTGACTGGAACCGGTGTGCGTAACGACGTGATTTACAAGCAGATACGGGATATTGACAAGATTCTGAGCCCGATTCCTGATGCGCTGAAAATCAATGACTTAAAGGTCTTTATGGACCAGGAACAGCTGGCCCTGCTGGAACCCGGGAAGGAATATGAGGTATCCGGTTCTGCATCGGTGGACACTCCCCTTTCCTTCACGGCCGATTCCCAGTTGGACCTGTCCCAGCCGATTGATTATGAATTGAATCTTGACGTGATCGGCCTCAAGAAAGCGGTTCTCAAGATGAACGTCACCAATTCCATTCCCCTGGCTTTCTCTGCGGAGGTTCAGGCTCTGGACGGTTCTGGGAACGTCATCCAGGACATCTCCGCAAAGACGGATATTCCGATTGCCGCCGGCACCATTGACAAACCCGCGAAGACGGATGTCACGGTGACGCTGACCACCGGCGGAGACCTGCGTTTCAAGGGCCTGGTCCTGCACCTGTCCGCAAAATCCAACGCGCAGGTGGCTGGCACTCATCTCAACCAGGCGCAGGGGCTGGAATTCCGGGACTTGGTCCTTTCCCTCCCGGACGGTGTCCAAGTAAAACTGGATTTGAACTAACCACGTAAACTATAAACTTATGAAAAAGGTATTCGCCCTGTTCCTGTCCGGGTTGCTTGCCCTCGGCGCCTCCTCGAGCCTGTTCTCGCAGGACTTCGAGACCGGCTATTTCCTGGGTGGGAATCCCTATGCCTTCCGGCTGAATCCGGCTTTCCAGTCCGAGCGCGGCATCTTTTCCATCGGCCTGGGCCAGACCGGTCTCGGGACATGGAGTAATCTGGGAATCAGCACGTTGCTCTATCCTTCCGCCGACGGCCGTTCGTTGTATACATTTATGAATGACAACGTCTCCTCGGCGGAATTCCTGAGAAAGATCAAGTCCCGCAACAGCGTGGACCTGGATATGAACGTCAACCTGCTGACCGTTGGATTCTGGTCGAACAACTCTTTTTTCACCATCGACTTTAACGTCCGCAGTCTCAATGGCGTCGGAGTCCCCTACGACTTGTTCCGATTCCTGAAAGAGGGCACCCAGAATGTCACCTCCTTCGACCTTTCGGGGACGGGATTCCGCTCCAAGACCTTCGCGGAGGCCGCTGTCGGTTGGAGCCGCCGTTTCGGAACGGTCAGCGTTGGCGCCCGCACCAAGGTGCTTGTCGGCCTGCTGGAAGCGGAAGCCCAGATGAAGAATCTGAAGATGACCTTGAACGAGGACAAGTGGGAAGTGCGCGGACAGGGAGAGCTGAGAGCCTCCTCCCCTGCCCTCCGTCTCCCCAAGGACGAAAACGGCGAATTGTATCTGGATGACCTGGAATTCTTTGATGGAAAGATCGGCCCTGCCGGATACGGTGCCGCCGTGGATCTGGGTGTCAGTTGGGACGCCCTGCCGTACCTGACCGTTTCCGCGGCCATCCTGGATCTCGGAACCATCCGCTGGAACCGGGAAATCGTCGGCCAGACGCCGGAGACCGGTTATACCTGGACGCCTTCGGAGGAGCCTGTCGATGGGGGCGGCGACGCCATCGACCGTGAACTTGAAGAGGCGGGAGACGCCCTTGCCGGGCTGTTCCGTTTCAAGGATATTTCCGGCGCCGGCAATGCTGCCTTCGAGATGCTCCCCTTCCGGGTCAATCTGGGCGCGGAGTTCCGGATGCCGTTCTATGAGCGCTTGTCCGTCGGCGCGCTTTACACTGGCCGTGCCGGCAATATCTATGCGCGTCACACGTGTCGTTTCTCGCTGAACTGGAATCCGGCGGATTGGTTCAGCATGTCCACGACAACCACGCTCAACAAGCTGGGCGAAAGCTTCGGATTCGCCCTCAACCTGCATCCGGCCGGTGTCAATCTGGTGGTCGGATGCGACTATATCCCCTTCAGTGTCGTGAGCATCGCTCCCTTGATCGATGATATCCCCGCTAAATATGAACGTTACGCAGTGATTCCCGCGAACCGCATGAACATGAATCTGTACATTTCCCTGAACCTGGCTTTAGGGAGAAGACATCTGGACCATGCGCGCCGGATCCTGTATTAAAACCATCATAGTACTATGCCTGTAACCGTTAAGACTGTTCAAACACGAAGCGAACTCAAGGCCTTCGTCAAGTTCCCGTTGAAGCTTTATAAGGATTGCCCTCACTATGTGCCGGGCCTCTATGTGGACGAAATGTCCGCTTTGGATCCGAAAAAGAATCCGATGGCCAAGTATTCCAAGTTCGAGAAGTTCTTGGCATACAATGAGAAAGGAGAGGTCGTGGGCCGTGTCGCCGCCATCATCAACGAGATCGCCAACCGCGACTGGAACCATGCCGAGGTCCGTTTCGGCTGGATTGATTTCATCGACGACAAGGAAGTGTCCAAGGCGCTCATCGACGCGGTCATCGCTTTCGGTAAGAAGTATGGGATGACACAGCTTTCCGGCCCGCTCGGCTTCACCGATTTTGACAATGAAGGCTGTGTTGTGGAAGGCTTCGATGACATCAGTTCCTTCAATCTGAAATACAATTACGCGTACTATAAGGACCATTTCGATGCCCTCGGTCTCGGCAAGGTCAATGACTGGCTGGAGTACCGTATCTTCGTCCCGGAGCAGGTTCCGGAGAAGGTTTCCCGCGCTGCCGCAATCGTGCAGGAGCGCTATGGTCTGCACATCCGCCGCATCACCAAGCGGCAGGTGAAGAAGGAAAACTACGGCCGGAAAATCTTCGACTTGATTAACAAAGCCTATTGCCACTTGTTTGATTTTACGGTGCTCCCGGATGATGTCATCGACAGTTATGTGGATACTTACCTTGGATTGGTCGACCTCCGGTACATCACCCTGGTGGAAGATGCGAATGACAGGCTGGTCGCAGTGTCTCTCACGATGCCGTCCATCGCGCATGCGGCGCAGAAGTCCGGTGGCTATCTGCTTCCCCTTGGCTGGTGGCAACTGCTCAAATCGACCTATATCAAGCATGAGGAAGCCCTTGAACTGCTGATGATTGCCGTTGATCCGGAATACCGGAACCGGGGCGTCCATTCCATCATCTTCAACGACCTGATCCCGATGCTTATCAAGGGCGGCTTCAAATACGGCGAATCCAACGCCGAGATGGAGACCAACAACAGCGTTCAGAACCTCTGGAACCTGTACGAGAAAGAGTTCAAGCGCCGTCGGCGCGTCTTCAGCAAGGAGATCTAGCCCATGTCCGCATCAAGTTCCATGCTCCCTCCCCTGCCGGAGCGGATGCGTCCCAAGTCCCTGGACCAGTATGTCGGCCAACGGCATCTGGTGGGTGACGGGTGCGTCCTCCGGAAGATGATCGAGAGCGGGAACCTTTCCTCCTTCATCCTTTGGGGGCCTCCCGGCGTGGGCAAGACCACATTGGCCCATATCATCGCGGAGACGATGGACCGGGAGTTCTATACCCTGTCCGCCGTCGCTTCCGGCGTGAAGGATGTCCGGGACGTGTTCGACAAGGCCCGGAAAGGCGGTCTTTTCAACCAGAAAGGTGCGCCGATCCTGTTCATCGACGAAATCCACCGCTTCAACAAGGCCCAGCAGGACGCCCTGCTCGGGGCCGTGGAAAATGGTACCATCGTCCTGATCGGTGCGACGACGGAGAATCCCTCTTTCGAGGTCATCACTCCCCTCTTGTCCCGCTGCCAGGTCTTTGTGCTGAAATCATTGGAACGCAATGATTTACAGACGCTTCTGGACCGTGCGCTGCAGGAGGATGTCTTATTGAAGGACAAGGATATCCAGCTTGTCGAGACCGATGCCTTGATGCGGTATAGCGGTGGGGATGCCCGTAAGCTCTTGAATGTCCTGGAGATTGTGGTGGACTCCTTTGCGGGGCGCTCCCCCATTGTCATCGACAATAAAACTGTCACGGAGAGCATCCAGGAGAACATGGCCATCTATGACAAGGACGGGGAGATGCACTACGACATCATATCGGCCTTTATCAAGAGCATCCGCGGGTCCGACCCGAATGCGGCCATCTACTACCTGGCCCGGATGATCGATGGCGGCGAGGATCCCCTCTTCATCGCCCGTCGGCTTTGCTTGTCGGCCTCCGAGGACGTGGGCTTGGCGAATCCGAACGCGCTCCTGCTGGCCAACGCTTGTTTCGAGGTGGTTTCCAAGATTGGGATGCCGGAAGGCCGGATTCCTTTGGCGGAGACGACGGTCTATCTGGCTTCCTCTCCCAAGAGTAACGGCTCGTATATGGCCATAGAAAAGGCGCTGGCGCTCGTCAAGGAGACGGGGAATCTCTCTGTACCGCTCCCCATCCGGAACGCGCCTACGCAGCTGATGAAGGACCTCAATTACAGCGACGGATACAAGTACGCCCACGACTACCCCGGGCATTTCGCCGACATGGAGTTCCTCCCAGAGGAAATCAAGGGTACCGTCTTCTACGACCCGCAACTCAACAAGCACGAAAACGTCCTCCGCGCCTATCTCGAGGCCTGTTGGCCAAAGTATTACCCTAAGAAATAGTTTTTCCTAGAAAGGATAGCCGACACCGAAGTGGACGGCAAAATTGTCGCGCTTCAGCCAGTCGGCGGGGCCGATCAGGCGTTTGTCCGCGGGCCGGCAGGGCTCGTAGACCTTGGTGCCCATGTCGATGCGGACGAGGATGAAGTCCAGGTTCACGCGGATGCCCATTCCCCAGTCGGCAGCGATGGTTTCGAAGGAGAAGTTGCTGCCCGAGAACCACTCGTTTTTCCGCAGGTCCCAGACGTTACCGACATCCGCGAAGAGCGCACCTTCCAGCTTCCAGACGATCGGGAAGCGGTATTCGATGTTGGCTTCCAGCTTGAAGTCGCCGGTCTGGCTGGGAATCAGGAAGTACTCATAGGGCTCCACGTTGCCCGGTCCCAGGGCGCGGGCCTGCCAGCCGCGCATGCTGTTCGCGCCGCCGGCGTAGAACTGCTTTTCAAACGGGACGGTGGTGGAGTTGCCGTAGCCGTAGCCGGCGCCGACCAGGAAGCGGAGGGCCACCGCCTGCATATCATCGCCGAAGCGGATGGTCTGGCCCAGCTGCAGTTCACCGCGGACATACTGGGCGTACGGAACGTTCCAGACGGTGTGCTGCCCCGTCCGTTCGTCAATAGGCATCGCGGAATTGAACAGGCTGACGACGTTGCCGGACACGTCAAAATTGAGACGGCCGTACCGGTACGAGCGCTTGGGAATGGCAGATGCGTCCGTCGTGTAGTACAGCATGCCGCCCACGCCCAGATCGAAGTGGTTCGAGAAGGCGTTCATGAGGAACAGGTCCTCCAGCAGCCGCTCCTCGAATTCGGGAGAGACGGTGAACAGGCGGACGATATTGGCCTGGAAGGGATAGAACTGATAAAAGAAGTTCCTGCCCATGCTGCCGGTATAGCCGAAGTCCGTCGTGATCATCATCCGTTTGTACTCCGGACGGTCCTGGTAGCTGAAACCGAGGGAAAGGTCCGTATGCGGGAGGTTCGGGCCGCGGAACAACCGGTTCGGAAGGCCGATAAGCTTAGGAATGCGGAGGCTTGAGGTGATGCTGAACTCCGTGGAGCGGACATCGTCCTTGGGCTTGAACTGGAAATTGCCCTTCAGGCCCAGGTTCAGGAGTTCTCCCCCGTGGAAGAAATTCTTGTGGTAGTAATTGAGCTGCGGCGAGATGCCGAACAGGCCGGTGGAGTTCACCGAGCCTTCGATGTTCGCCTTGAAGCCCTGGATGCCGCCGTTCAGCAGGTTGATGTCGCAGTCCACGACGTCGTCCGACACCGGGTTCATCGTCACGTTCACGCTGTTGAAGACGTTCAAGTTCAGCAGGCGGTTGTAGGAGGCGTTCACCGCCCGTTCGCTGTAGGGCATCCCGGGCTTCAGGACGTTCAGGTCCTCCAGGACGGATGTCCGGATGGGAATGCTTTCAGGATAGGCCAGGGTGACCTTGCCGATGGTGAACTTGCGGAAGGGCTTCGCCTCTTCCGGAGAGCCGTTTCGGGGATACTCCCGGATGGCCATCGTGAGGGCGGCGGTCCCGTCGTGCGAAAGGGTATCGGCCTCACAGAAATAATAGCTCTTGTCGAAGCCGAAGTAGCCGCGGTTGCGGAAGAATTCCGCGCCGCGGACGGTCTCGCTTTCCAAGGATGCCTCGGAAAGAAACTGTCCCTCCTTGATGGTGGTGCGGCGGAGGTCCATCTCAAACTCCTTCTTGAACTCCTCATTATCAGGAAGTTCGTACTTGATAGAGCGGATAGTGTATTGGCTGCCGGGATGGACGTAATAGGTGACGTAGGCCCGGTTTTTCTTGTATTCCACTTCGCTGTGGACCTTGGATCCGTAATAGCCGATGTATTCGAGATGGTTCTCGATATTGGCGATGCTGGCGTTCATCTGCCGCTCGTCATAGAGGACGGGTGTGGAGCCGAGCGAACGGATGAAACTGCTGGGTTTCTGCGTCAGGTAGGAGGTGAGTTCCGAACTGCGAACGTCCTTGCCGTCCACTTTGACCTTGTTCTTCGCCAGGCGGTACTGGCCTTCCGGGATTCCTCGCGTCGTGCTGCAGGAAAGGACCAAAAGGCCCGCCAGGGCGGTGAGTATGAGGTTTTTGCAGTTCATTCCTACAAAATTAACACTTTTCCGCTATTAATTGACAAGAATAATAGATAACTTTGCAAGGTATGAGCATTTCCAAGAATGAACTCCGGCAGGTGCGCGCCCTGTCCCAGAAGAAATTCCGGGACGAGGCGGGCCTCTTTGTCGTCGAGGGCGAAAAAATGGTCTCCGAGGCGCTGCAGTCCGGTTTCAAGGTCGTCTCCGTGTATCGGCGGGATGACATCGGCGAGGACAATATGGCGCGCCTTTCGTCCCTGTCCTCCCCTTCTCCGGTGCTGGCCGTCGTGCGGCAGCCGGCCCCCGTTCCTTTCCGCGCTTCCAAGGGCCTTTTCCTGGCCCTGGACGGCATCCGGGACCCGGGGAACCTGGGCACCATCCTTCGCATTGCGGACTGGTTTGGCATCGACGGAGTCATTGCCTCCCCCGACACGGTGGAACTGTACAATCCCAAGGTCGTGCAGGCCACGATGGGCGCCATCTTCCGCGTACCCTTCCATCGACAGGACATTCCGGCCTTCTGTCGGGAAGTTGTCGCCGCCGGCGGCCACGTGTACGGCACTTTCCTGGACGGTAAGAATCTCTACCAGCGGGATTTGGATTGCGGAGCGGATGCTCCCTCGGTCATCGTCATCGGCAACGAATCCAACGGCATCTCCCGCGAAACGGCCGCCTGCGTGACCGACCGTCTCTTCATCCCTCCCTACCCCTCCGACGACCCGGGCTCCGAATCCCTGAACGCGGCCATCGCCACCGCCATCACTGTCGCTGAATTCCGCCGGCGCATCATCTAACATGTTGATATTTAGTCGCTTAAATGTTTTCGGGTGCACCAAAAAGTGCACCCGAAAAACGTTAAACGTCTGTCAATCAGTTAGATGCGCGTTGCAACGAAGTCTTGCGCGGGGACGCGGAGCGTCACGGGGGTGACGAGGGATGTGCCGAGATAGTCGGCGGCAGCAGTGGGGATGTGGATGGTGATTTCGGCGGAGGGGCCGAAGTTGGCGACGATGAGCCAGGTTTCGGTGCCGTTCGAGCGCAGGAAGGCGAAGTGGCGGTCGGGGTTGAAACCCGCTTGCTGGCAGTAGCCCAGGTCGTAGGTTTTACCCTCCGCGAAGGCAGGCTGCTTGGCAAGTCTCAGAGCCTCCTGATAGCGATCCAAAACGGCCTTCTGATGCTCTGAGAGGCCATTTCCCTCGGTATGAATAGACTTGTAGAGCGCCTGCAGGCTCTCCACGGTCCACCAGTCGAAGATGGAGGTGCGGCCGTTAATGCCGCTAAAGGGTTCGTTGTCCATGCCGCGCTCCCCTACTTCCTGGCCGAAGTATAGCATGAAGGGGGCTGTGTTCAGGAGCAGGGCGACGCCCAGGGCCGCGTAGCCGGCCTCGGCGCTCCCGGCGAAGAAGTCGGAGGCCATGCGCTGCTCGTCGTGGTTCTCCAGGAAGTCCAGCATCCGGGGCTGGAGATCGTCGAGGAACTGCCAGTTCCAGGTGAGCGCGCAGGCGCTCTTCCCGTCGCAGGTGACGGCCCGGACGGTGTCATACAGGCCGGACTTGTCATAGAGGAGGTCGAAGCCCACCTCATCGACATACATCCGGTATTTCTCTTTCTCGTATACCTCGGCGATGAAGATCACCTGCGGGAATTCGTCCTTGATGCGGGCGATGAGCCATTTCATGAAGGAGGCCGGGACCAGTTCCACCATGTCGCAGCGGAAGCCGTCCACCCCCTTGAGCGCCCAGAAACGCACGATTTCGTACATCTTGTCCCAGGTGCCCGTATGGAAGTCGCAATAGTTCAGTTTGATGGTCTCGTACCAGTCCGTAACAGCGGGCGAAGGCGAAAAGCAGTTGCCGGACGCCTTGGCCGGGTACTCATAGTACGCGTTTCCCTTGCAGGGTTCCGGGAGGCGGAGCGTCTCCCCCGGATAATAGTAGAAATCGTTCTCCGGCGACCAGTGGAAGGAGGTGTCGTCATCGGCTCCCAAAGACCTGACTCCGGCCGGGGCCGCGAGGCTGTTGTAATCCCGTGCGACGTGGTTCGGAACGAAGTCCATGATGGCCTTGAGTCCGTGCCGATGCGTCCGTTCCATCAGCTCAAGGAATTCTTTCATCCGCTGCTCCGGATTCTCTGCCAGATAAGGATTTACGTCATAGTAATCCGTGATGGCATAAGGCGATCCGGCCTCCCCTTTCACGATCTGTTCGTGGGACGGGGTGCAGCCTTCGTCGGCCTTCCGGGTGGCGTGGCGGATGATGCCGGTATACCAGACGTAATCAACGCCAAGGCCCCGGAGATAGTCCAGGGACGCGGCATCCACGGCGGAAAACTTTCCGTTTCCCCATAGCCGGGGAAGCATCTGGTAGAGAATCCGTTTCATAGCTTTTCCATTTCTTGGTCCAGCATATCGATCCGCTGTTCAATCGCCAGCTTGAGCCGACAGACCGCATCATCGAAAGAAAGGGCCTCGTCGCCATTGACCATGGACCAGCAAGGCCACAGTTCCTTGTCCGTCTCGGCGGAGGTCCGGATCCGGGCGGCCTGACTGTCGATATACTCGCCGATAGTGGCGAATCCCGGCCGCAGGGCCTCCCAGCGCTCCTTGAGGCACTCCCGGAAGGCAGGATCCTTCATCAGTTCCTCAAAGTACAGACTGTGGTCGATTCCCAGTCCCGTCTCGTCGGGAATGAAGGTGTACCAGTCGAAATCCCAGACCGGACCGGCGATGAACTTGCCGTCCCTGACATGGAAGTAACAACTTTTGGGGTGATTCGGCTCCATGTTCCCCGTGAGCTCATGGACCAGGTACCAGTCGCAGAAACTGTCCATGTTCACCATATCGGCATACTCATGGCTCCGGATGGCGATACCCAGGTTGCCCATGATGTCTTTCGCCTGCAAGACAACGCCCTTGAAGGCGTTCCTTTCGAATTTATCCCGGTCGGGGAACTTGATCTGCACGGGATATTTCCGGGTATTGGGCCAGGACCCGAAAGGTGTGTAGAAGTCCACTTCGGACTCGTCGCTGGTGTCGAGGGAGAACAGGTAGTCGGCCTTGAACTTGGAGCCTTCCACATCGATCTTCTCCCCTAGCCAATAGTTGCCCTGGTGCTGCCCGTTCAGGTATAGCTCCACAAAAGTGCCGCTGGGCGTCCATTCCAGGCTGGTGCGGCGGGCGAGCTCGAAGGCCACGTCGTTGCGCAGGAGGGTCCGGTCCATCCAGTTGGCCAGCAGCACATAACGCTTGCTTTTGCCGGTTCCGAGCAGATCGGCCTTGTGGTTCAGTTTGAGCGCGTACGGTTTCTTGGGGAAATCATTCCAGGTTGTGTTGCCCCTCCCCTTGACCATCAGGCTGTCCGACTGATAAAGGACAGCATCCCCGTCTCCGAGGATCCGGATGCTGCAAAGATCCACCCAGATCTCCTTGCTGGTGATTTCAACCTGTTCGGGTGTGTCGATATAAACCTTGGCGAGGGATAGGAGCGTTGTGGGGATGATGGCCGGTTCCGGCCGGGTGTCATCCTGTCCGTCGAGGTCGTTCTGCCCGGCGGACGCCCCCGTTTCGAGGGGGGAAAGCATGACGATTTCGTCCTTCTGGCAGGAAGTTGCCAGAAGGACGAGAATCGATATCAGGATATGGATCCGGGTGCGCAAACTACCAGTTCAGGATCTTCTTGAAGTCGTAGGTCTCCGGGTCGGCGACGTACTTCTTCGCGGCCTCGTAGTCGGCCGGGGTGATGAAGTGGCAGATGTGGTTGTAGTAGTTCTGGGAGGTGCCGCCTTCGATGTTCACGCGACGCGGCGGAATCTTGCCCTCGGCGTTCTGGAGGTCCTTGAGGTACAGCGGGTGGGCCTCGCCGTCAGCATCGACATAAACCATGCAGCCGGTCTCGCCCTTGGCGAAGAGTTCGTAGGCGCCCATGGCGAGTTCGGTGCAGTAGGTGAGGTCGAAGCCGATCGGATCCTGGCAGCGGACGTCGTAGCCGATCTCCACCGGACGGGTCTTGACCTTCAGGCCGATCTTCTTGAATTCCTTCTCGAGGATGTCGTTGAACAGGACGGCCTTGGAGATCTTGCCGAGTTCCGGGTGGCCGTGCTCGTCATAGGTCATGGACACGCCGGCGTTCTTGATCTCCTGAGGATCCAGGTCGTGGAACACGCCTTCCGCGACGACGACGGTGCCGTAGTCGACGCCCATGATCTTACGCTTGATGATGGTGGAGAGGGCGAGCTTGACGATCTTGTCGAGGGAGATGCCGGTCTTGTTGAACATTTCGGGAAGGATGGTCATCGGGCAGTGCGTAGCCTCGCCGATGCCCAGGGCCAGGTGACCGGCGCTGCGGCCCATGGCGCTGATGATGAGCCAGTTGCCGCTGGTGCGGGCGTCTTCATAGACGGTGCGGGCCAGGTGGGCACCCTCGTCCTTGGCGGAGTTGAAGCCGAAGGTCGGAGCATTGTTCGGCAGCGGAAGGTCGTTGTCGATGGTTTTGGGAACGTGGATGTTCGCGATCGGATACTGCTTCGCGGCCAGGAACTTGGCGATGCGGTTCGCGGTGGAAGCGGTGTCGTCACCGCCCACGGTGACCAGGAGCTTGATGTTGTTCTCCTGGAAGAGGCTCAGGTTGAAGTTCTCCTCGAAATCCTTGTCGGTGGGCTTGAAACGGCTCATCTGCAGGTAGCTGCCGCCCCGGTTGAAGTAGGAGTCAGCCTTGAAGAAGTCGATGTCCTCGGTGCGCGGGGTCTTGGAGAAAAGACCGCTGTAACCGCCGTGCAGGCCGATGACACGGTAACCGTTGGAAAGGAAAGTCTTCGCGACAGACATGACGACAGTGTTCATACCCGGAGCCGGGCCGCCTCCGCAGAGGATAATGATGGAATCTTTCATTGTACTATAGAGTTTATTCGTTTGTTTCCAAACTGCAAATTTAAGAATTTTAAATTACATTTCCTCTTTTCTCCGGTATTTGATGATGCCGAGGTACGACAGAAGTACGATGTTCATCATCAACGAGTAAAGGATGGCGGGGATGGCCATCTCGTCGTTGGCGAAGATTAGCGGGCTGGAGGCGATGGATATGGCCTGCGCGGCGTTCTGCATGCCCACTTCGATGACGACGGTCCGGCGCTGCTGCACGCTGTTGCGGACGAGCCGGGACAGCAGGGAGGACAGGCCGATGGCCAGGAGGATGAGGGCCGTCACGCAAAGGCCCAGGATGCCGATGTTCTCCAGGATGGTGTGCCGGTGCTGGACATAGAAAACCGTGATCAGGATGAGCAGCAGCGGGAAGGCCAGTTTGGTGAGGACCTTGTCGATTTTTTCCGCGGCCTTGGGCCAAGCATAGTGCAGGCCGATGCCGAGCAGCACGGGCAGCAGCATCAGGACCAGGTTCTGCTTGATGAGGTTGCCGACGGGCAGGGTGATGCCCACGCTCTCCCCCACCAGCCGGGTCGCCCAGCTCATGATGAAAGGAATGGTGAACAGCGTGATGACGCTGCTCAGGGCGGTAAGCGTCACGGACAGGGCGACATCGCCCTTCGCGAGCTTCGAAAATACGTTGGAGGAGCTGCCGCCGGGGCAGCAGGCGATGAGCACCAGGCCGATGAAGAACACCGGGGGCAGGTTGAAGAGTTTTGCCAGGCCCAGGGCGATCAGGGGCAGGAAAACCAGCTGGCCGACGAGGGCGACGGCGATGGGCCACGGGTGGTGGAAGACCTTTCCGAAATCCTCGAACCGGAGCGCGAGGCCCAGGTCGAACATCAGGAGGGTCAGGATGGGGAGAACGATCCAGATTGTGTTCATTTACTTGTCTTTACCGTAGAAATATTTCCAGAGCGGAGCGGCCATCAGCGCCTGTAGGATCTGATTGTTTTCAAGCAGTTCGCGGACCTTGTCCTGACTGAGCAGATAGACATCGATGTCCTCGGTGGCGTCGAGATGCTGGCCGGAGACTTTCTCCACGCCGACGGCCAGGAAACTGTGGGCCAGGTTCGTGGAAGTGGCGGGGTTGGGTGAGAGCGTCATCCACGCCTGCCACTCCCCTCCCGCGTAACCGGTCTCTTCCTGAAGTTCCCGCTTGGCGGCCTCCAGGGGCGTTTCGCCCGCCTCGATCACACCGCAGGGAAGCTCGAAGCAGGTTTTTCCGAGGGCGTGCCGATATTGCCGTTCCATGACGACTTCGCCGTCCTTGGTGATGGCGATGATGTTCACCCAGTCGGGATATTCTAATACGTAGTATTCATGATTGATCCGCCCGTCGGGCAGTTCGGCCACATCTTTCCGGGCGGTCAGCCAGGGCCGCTGGACCAGGTACTCGCTGCTGAGCACCTTCCATTTCTTTTCTTCGTTGATGGTGTTTTCCATAATCCTAGAAGGGTCGCTGCTTTCGCGGCGCAAAGTTACTGCCTTTTTACCGCACCTCCAAACTTATTCCGGCGCGTTTTTGAGAAAGAATGCAAAATTCTCCGAATATAATTAGGAGGAATAAAATAAATTGTTATCTTTGTAATTGAAAAACTATTCAATGAACAAGGTATGAAACAAAAATTGACGGCAAGAGAGGAGATGCTCATGAACATCTTCTGGGAGCACGGAAGTCTGTTTATCAGAGATGTGGTCTCCTACATTCCTGACCCCAAGCCCCACTACAACACGGTGGCGACGCTGATTAAGTTCCTGGAAGAGAAAGGCTTCCTGGAAAGGGAACCGATGGCCAATTCGTACCGTTACAAGGTGAAGACCACCGAGCGGCAGTACCGCGGAAGCACCGTTTCCGACGTGGTCGCCCGCTATTACGACAATTCTTACCTGAGCCTCGTATCCCAGTTCGTGGAGGATGAGAAGATGGACCTCCAGGAACTGAAAGACCTCATCGCCCAGATCGAGAATAACAAGAAATGACCCATTTCCTGCTGTATATCGCCCGCGCCGGACTGTATTTGGGGGTGTTCTTCGCCTTCTATCTGCTGTTCATGCGCCGGACCACGTTCTTCCGCCTGAACCGGGCGCTCCTGCTGGCCGGATCCTTCCTGTGCCTGCTGCTGCCCTTTTTCAGGCTCAGGACCGTGACAGCGGCGGCCGCGGCTTCCGACTTGGAGCTCGTCGCCACCGGGACGGAAACCGCGGAACAGGTTGTCCGGGCCGCCTTCCCCTGGAAGGAGGTTTTGCTGGGTGTATATGCAGCGGGTTTGCTCGCTACGCTGGCGCTTTATCTGGTATCCGTCTGGAGGATGGGACGTTTAATGCGTAGTGGCGAGTCAATGGATATGGAGGGCTGTCGCCTCTTTCTCTTGGATGAGGATGTCCCCTCTTTCAGCTGGGGCCGGAAAGTGGTGATGAGCCGGAAGGACCTGCAGCAGAATCCGGCCATCTTCACGCATGAGATGATGCATGTCCGGTGCAGGCATTCGCTGGACCTTCTCCTTTTCTTTCCCCTCCAGCTGCTCTTCTGGTGGAATCCGCTGGTATGGATCACCCGGGAGGAACTGCGTCTCCTGCATGAATACGAGGCCGATGAAGGCGTCATCCAGAAAGGCATCGACGCCACCGGCTATCAGCTGCTGCTGGTGCGGAAAGCTGTGGGAGAACACCGCTTCACCTTGGCCAGCGGCTTCCAGCATGCCAAACTCAAGAGCCGCATCGAGATGATGCTCAAGCCCGGTTCCTCCCGCTGGATGCGTTGGTCGTATCTGGCGCTGGTCCCCGTGCTGGCTTGCTTCATGTTCATCTGCAACCCGGCGAGAGCCGTCAATCCGCAGGTGGAGAATGAGGTCATTGCCGATGATCTCACGGATGTTCAGGATGCCCCCGTTCAGGATACCCCGGCCCCGGAGCAGCAGGCCGCTCCGTCCCGCCAGCGATCTGAAGCAATCCTTTTGGAACAGATGCCTACCTTCAACGGAGGCGACTCCTCCGAGTTCTCCCGCTGGGTGAACGATCAGCTTGATATCCAATCTGATATCAGTGGCCGTGTGCTCGTCCAGTTTGTCGTGGGGACCGATGGCATGGTCAGGAATGTGGAGGTGATGAGAAGCCTTCGCGAAGACCTGGACAATGCGGTCGTCCAGATTGTCTCCTCCTCTCCGAGATGGGAGCCGGGCATCAATGCCCAGGGAGAACCGGTCCAGGTGCACTTCGCGATTCCGGTGGTCTTTCAAATAGCAGAGTAAGTCATTGACGAGGTGAACAGGTTCTTCCGCATTTTCTCTGTTTGTGCCGCGGTGGGAATGTTGTCCTGCTCCACGGGTGTCACCTATGTCGTGACGGGAAGCGACTCCCCCACCGACGGTGCTACCGTGTATCTGGTGGACCAGACCACCATGGAACGCATCGACAGTACCGTTGTCTCCTCCGGCACCTTCCGGATGAAAGGAAAGGCGGAAAAGAACGCATTCCTGGCCGTTTCTGTCGATGGTGTCGAGGAAAAGGTCAAATTCCTTCGGTCGGGGCAGTTCCCCTTTTTCAACGACGGAAAACCTGTGCGGGTGAATGTCGCGGAAGGGACGCTGACCGGCTCTGCCCTCAATACGAAACTGACGGAATGCCTGCAGCGCAATCAGGAAGCGTATGACGAGTATAACAGTCTCATCACGGCGTACGAATCTCTTTCCCAGGAAGAGGCGGAAGCCCATGCGGAAGAGTTTGCGACGCAATATCGCGCCGCGATCCGGAAATATGCCGGCTTCTATATCGACCTGGTCGATGAGAACGTCGGCACCCTGATTCCGGTCGCCTTTGTCGAGCATCTGGCCTCGGTTGTCTCCGCGGCGGACGACTGGGATAAAGCGGCGGGTGAAAAGAAGCTGGCGGAATTCCTCGCCGCCAATCCGCAGGTTGCCAAACATCCGTATGTGACTGATTTGAACCGTCGTATGGCTGAATCGGACGCCCGACGGAATCGTCGCGCGGAGCTTCGCCGGTCGTATGTCGGCCAACCTTTCCGGGACCTCGTGGAATCCGATCCGGACGGCATTCCCCATGCGCTGAGCGAATATGCGGGCCAGGGCAGATGGGTGTTTGTCAATTTCTGGGCGTCCTGGTGCGGCTTCTGTAAAGCCGAAATCCCCAATCTTCGATCTTCTTACACCAAATATCACCGCAAAGGCTTCGATATCGTCGCCCTTTCCTTTGATGACGACAAGGATGTCTGGGTGAAAGCCATTGCCGACTGGGAAATGCCCTGGATCCATTTATGTGACCTCAAGGGCAGGGAAACCGTGGCCGTCGGTGTCTATTCCGTCAGCGGCCTCCCAGACAACATACTGATCGATCCGGAAGGCACCATTGTCGCCCGCGGTCTCTTCGGTGAAGACGTGGAGACCAGACTCGCCGAGATTTTCGAATAGTTTTTTTTCTTTGATAATATTCTATACTATGAAGAAGGATTTTAGGAAGTCCTGTACGCTTTTGTTGGCCTTCCTGTTCGCGGGGTCGCTCCAGGCCCAGCCGCTGTTATGGCCCATCGCCGGGAAAAAGGCCGGCGAAGACATCCTCTCCCAGCCGCAGATGTACATCGACAAGGAATTGAATTCCAGTGAGTTGTTTATCGGTGCGGAGCTGGGAACGGTGGTGTTGTGCCCGGTCGACGGGGTTATTATCACCGTTGGCACGGAATACTGGCAAAGCATGGTTTATATGTATGGCTCGAATCTGGACGCGCGGCTGACGATGGCGGAGAACATCAAGGCCGCCCGGGATGAAACGGGGCAGACGTATACCGGCGCCATGTCCATCCGCATGGCTGATGGAAACAAGCTTCACCTGACAGGTCTCTCCAGTGATCGCCGTTTCCAGACCGGCCAGAAGCTGCAGGCGGGTGACACGCTGGGCGTTGTGGACTATTCGTATCGCGCGTTCAAGACGCCTTCGCTGATGGTGGCTTTCTCCAATACGAAAAACATCCCCACGGATCCGATGACGCCCTTCGGGCTCAAAACATCCTTCGTTGAACCTAAAGAGCTTACGCGAGAGGATCCGATGCCTGCCGACAAGATCCGGGAGGATTTGGATGTCCTGGCAAACGCTTTCTGCGAGCTATATCCTTCTCTGGAGAATCACATGGACGAAGCGTCTTTCAGAGCGTTTGTGGATTCTCTGAAAACCACCGTCACCGGCCCGATGGACGTCCCTTACGATTTCCGTCTGATGATCCGTAGCATCATGCACCGGATGCCGGACAGCCACACTGCCTTGCTTCCGGATCCGATAAAGACAAAGGACCGGCAGGCATGGACTCCCGGAGAGTATCTGGTATTCTGCAACGACACAATGCGAGTCGCGGTTGCCGCGTCGGGCTATGAATGGCTGGAAGGCAAGGTCGTCACCACCATCGACGGCGCTCCGGCCCTGGAGTACGCCCGCCGCGCCGCTGAATTTGAGCACATTTATGACGGAAAGGTGCAGAGTACCGCATGGGAAAACATCGTGAACCTCGGCCACTATGGATACTATCTGAACATGGACGCCAAAGAAGGAACGGTCCACGAATTGGGCCTGGAGGACGGTACAACCGTGAAAGTCCCCTTCTTCTTTCCTTCCCGGTTCAAGATCAATGACATATACCGTCGGATGTTGGCCTGGCACAACATCAATACGATGCGACGCGACGACGAGGCCTTTGAGACGCGCACCCTGAACGATTCTACGGCCTATCTGGCCATCAGGACCTTCGATCTGTTCGACAAGCAGGTGGAGTCGATCCGGGACTTCCTGGCTTCTTGCCAGGCCCCCAATCTGATTGTCGACCTCCGCAACAACGCCGGCGGTGAAAACAAGGTGCTGATGCAATTGCTTTCGTACTTGGCGGACTCGCCCATGGACCGGCAGAAAGGTGGGTATGACCGTGTGCTCAAGCAGGGGCATTTCGCCAGTCTGGCCTATTGCTTCAACTATACGGCCGAGATGGACATTTTCCCGGACTATGAACCCGGAGAGAACGGTTTCTACAAGCGGGATTCGCTGGAAACCTGCGCTGTCGTGATGCCGGATCCTGACGTCCATTACGGCGGAAAAGTGTATGTCCTGACCAACGGCAATTCGTTCTCCGCCGCCACGCTGTTCCCGGCCGTGCTGGTGCGGAACCGCCGCGGCGTGAGCGTCGGCCGTGAAACCGGCAGCGGCTATCACAGCATGACGGCATTGAAGTTTGCCGATGTACAATTGCCCAACACCCTGCAAACCATCCATATTCCGCTGGTGCAGCTGGTCTTCGACACCACCGTGTGCGACCGGCTCCCGGAAGGCCGCGGCCTGCTGCCGGACTATCCCCTGCCATTGACCTGGAACGAAGTGATGCAGGGCGCCGACGGCCAGACCGATGTGATGCTGGAATACGCCCTGTCCCTGATTGCCGACGGAAAATACCTCAGTGAAGAGGATCCGTTCGCGACATTGGACCAAACTCCTGAGAAGCGCCCGTTTCCCTGGCTTCCCGTAGCCGGGGGCGCGGCGCTTCTTCTCTTTGCCGGTATCTATCTGTTGATGAAAAAAGCGAAGAAATGAAAAAGATTCTCCTGCTCCTTCCTTGTCTGATTGCCTGCCTTTCCCTGGGGGCGCAGACCACCCATCGCGAGTCCGTGCTGACCGAGGCGCGATACCTGAAAAGCATCTACCGGACCGACGAAGCCATCGAGAAACTATCGGCCCTTGTCCGGCCTGAATCCTTTGATGAAGGGGTCTTTTCCGAGCTGGCTGACTGTCATTTCCAAAGCGGTGATTATGAGGGCGCTGAAGGTACTTACTTCATGCTTTCCTCCCGCTTCCCCAACAGCATCCTCTACAAGATCCGGCTGATGCAGTGCTACTATCGGATGAAGGCCTATTTCCAGTGTGTCGGCACGGGCCGGCAGATTCTTGCAATGGACCAAATTCCTGCTGTGGCGAGCTATGTCGGGGACGCCTTCCGGCAGATGGAAATGGCCGATTCGGCCCTATGCTACTATCGGCAATCCCTGGCCCTCAAACCGGAGAATGAGACCGTGCTTTCCAAGGCTGTGAATATCCTGATCACCGCCGAGGATTATGACGGTGCCGTGGCCATCTGCGAGCCTTTCCTGGCGGAGGATCCGGACAATACGGTCATCGCTCCCTTGAAGGGTCTTGCCCTGTACAGAAAGGGTGAATATGAACCGGCCATCAAGGTGTTCCAGCGCCAGGAGGATATCGGCAACGACATCTATCCCATCCATTACTACCTGGGCCAGAGTTACTGGAAGACTAAGGTCATGTATCGGGCCGAGCAGGAGCTGCTCACGGCCTGGCAGATAGACTCCACGGACGTCAACCTCGCCTATTCCATCGCAGGCGTCAAAATGGATGCGTACCAGCCCTTCGAGACGGAGGTGAAACCCTGGCTGGACAAGGCCTGGGAGATGATTCAGCCGGATGCCGGCACACTGTCCCGCATCCATCAGCAATACGCTCTCGGATACTACCGGAAGCAGAATGCCTGGGACAAGGCCATCGAGCATTACAAGGAAGCGTACCGGTTCAATCCCAAGTTCATCTCCGCCCTCTCTACGATCGGGTATTGTTACGAGCAGAAAAAGGATTACAAGCAGGCACTGCAGTGGTATGAAAAATACATGCAGGTCGCGCGTCCCGGTTCGAACGGGTATGACTTTGTCGCCAAGAGCATTACATACCTGAAGAGCGAACTCTTCATGGAGGAGCCTTAGGGTGTAGTTTTTTCCGCCGATTTTGATTATCTTTGCTATTTGAACTCAAATAGCATGGGTATGGATTTCACGCAGGCGAAACAGCGCATCGAGCAGTTGAAGGCGGTTCTCTGGGAGAACAGCAGAAAGTACTACGTGGAGAATGCGCCGACGATGTCGGACTACGAGTACGACCAGCTGATGCACGAGCTGGAGGACCTGGAGCGTGAATACCCGGAATACGCCACGGCGGACTCCCCTACGCGCCGCGTGGGCAGCGACCTGGAATCGGGTTTCGCCAAGTATCCGCACCAGTATCCGATGCTCTCGTTGGGCAATACCTACAGCATTGGCGAAGTGGAGGAATTCGCGGAGCGGGCCTCCAAGTCCCTGGAAATCCCTTTCACGTACTGCTGTGAACTCAAATTCGACGGAACGGCCATCTGCCTGACCTACCGGAACGGCAAGTTGTTCCGGGCCCTTACCCGGGGCGACGGTGTCGTTGGCGATGATGTGACGGCCAATGCCCGCCGGATTGCCAATGTCCCTGAAAAGCTGCAGGGCGAAGGCTGGCCTGCGGAGTTCGAAATCCGCGGCGAGGTCCTGATGCCCTACGAATCCTTCGACCGGCTGAACCGCGAACGGGAGGCCAACGAGGACCAGCCTTTCGCGAATCCCCGCAATGCCGCCAGCGGCTCCCTGAAGCTTCAGGATCCGGAGGAAGTGGCGAAGCGCGGCCTGATGTGTACGCTGTATCACATCCCCACCGGCCAGGTAGACTATCCCACCCATGATGAGGCCTTGAAGGCCGCCCAGCAGTGGGGCCTTCCCGTCTCCGACAAGCGCCGCCTTTGTAAGGACATCGACGAAATCGAGGCTTACATCGCCTATTGGGACACGGCCCGCAAGGAACTTCCCTATCCCACGGACGGCATCGTCATCAAGATCAATGAAATGGACGCCCAGCGCCAGCTTGGTTTCACCGCCAAGTCCCCGCGTTGGGCGGTCGCGTATAAATTCAAGGCAGAACAGGCTCTCACGCCCATCCTGAGCATCGATTACCAGGTGGGCCGGACCGGGGCCGTGACGCCCGTCGCGAACCTCGAGCCCGTTTTCCTGTCCGGAACGATGGTCAAGCGCGCCACCCTCGTGAACGAGGACCAGATGGCAATGCTGGACATCTGCGAAGGCGACTGGGTGTATGTCGAGAAAGGCGGCGAAATCATCCCCAAGATCACCGGCGTCGAGGAATCCAAGCGGGTCCCCGGCGCGAAGCGTCCTCCTTTCCCCAAGGTCTGTCCCGACTGCGGCACACCGCTCGTGAAGTCAGAGGGCGAAGCGAAGTGGTTCTGCCCCAACAACGACGGCTGTCCCACCCAGATCAAGGGCAAGCTGGTCCATTTCGTCAGCCGCAAGGCGATGAACGTCCTGGCGGGCGACGCGACGGTGGACCAGCTCTATAACCTGGACCTGGTCCATACCCCCGCGGACTTCTACGACCTCCGCGAAAGCCAGCTCCTGATGCTGGAAGGTTGGAAGGAGCGTTCCGCGCAGCGCTTCCTGGACAGCCTCCGGGAATCCCGGAACGTTCCTTTCGAGCGTGTCCTCTTCGCCATCGGCATCCGCTATGTCGGCGAGACGACGGCGCGAGACATCGCCCGGCATTTCGGGGACATCGACACATTGGCCCAAGCGACGAAGGAAGAACTGATTGCGGTTCCCGATGTTGGCGAGGTGGTTGCCGAGAGCTTGTACCGGTATTTCCGGGACGAGCGGCATCTGATTGAAATCCAGCGCCTGAAGGCCGCCGGCCTGCAAATGTCTGTGCAGCGCCAGGGTGAGAACGTTTCCGACGCCCTCGCCGGGAAGACGATTGTCATCAGCGGCAACTTCTCCGTCTCCCGCGATGAAATCAAGGCGCTCATCGAGGCCAATGGCGGCAAAAACAGCGGCTCCGTCTCCGGAAAGACGTCCTTCCTGCTGGCCGGTTCCAAGCCCGGTCCAGAGAAGATCAAGAAGGCGGAATCCCTGGGTGTCCAGATCCTGGATGAGGAGGCTTTCCGGAAACTCCTTCCGGAGGGCAGCCTGCCGGAAATGCCGCAGAACGATGATACCGAATTAACCCTTTTCTAGCCGATGAACTTCTTCAAACGGACCATACACCGGGCACAAGTCCAACTTCGCTGGGCGAGGATTCTCACCAAGCAGGCGGTCCGTTTCGTGACGCACGACATGTGGTTCCTGAATGTCGATGACCTCTCCCGCTGGAAGGCCCGCGCGGTGAAGGACATCAAGGTCGTGTTCCTGATGCTCAAGGTGTTCTCCGACCAGAAGATCGGCTTCCAGGTGACGGCCCTCGCCTACCAGAGCATGATGTCGCTGGTGCCGTTCATTGCCATCGGCCTATACCTGACCAACGGCGTGGGTATCGCCGACCAGTTCCATGCCTTCCTGAACGCGAACATCAGCAACCAGAAATTGATCGAGGACCTGATTTCCGCTTCGGACAAGATCATCGCCACGGCGGAGTCCGGGCTGTTCGGTTTCATCAGCATGGCTTCCTTCCTGTGGATCCTCATCTGGCTGATGGTTACGGTCCGGCGTGTGTTCAACAATGTCTGGAAAGTGAATGAGAGCCGGAACTTCTTCCACGTGCTGGGTGTGGGTCTCGGCGTTTTGATCCTTTCCCCTTTCGTCATCGTCCTGTTTTTCACCGGTTCCGTCGTCTATTCAACGGTGCTGGACTATATCGTCCCGAGCGGTATGTTCTTCTCGGAACACCTGAAGAGCTTCTTGTCATGGGTCTTGTTCGCCGGTGCGTCGGTACTGATCCTGACGATGATGTACAAGTATATCCCGGCCGCCCGTGTCCGGACGCGTCATGCCTTCAAGGCGGCGCTGATCGCCGGCATCGGCTTCACGGCCGTGCAGTATCTATACCTGGAGACGCAAGTGATGGTGGCCAAGCAGAGCGCCATCTACGGCTTCCTCGCGGCCCTGCCCCTGTTCATGATCTGGCTGAACCTGGGATGGACCATCGTCCTGTACGGGGCCGAGCTCTCCTATTCCTTCCAGAATGTTAACCATTTGAACCCGAACGAGGTACTATGAGTTACTCTGAGTTTACGCAGAAAGATTTCGACGTCATCGCCGATGCCTGGCAGGTGCTGTATGCATCTTCCCGGAAAAGATGTCCGGACGACAAGGAACTGGAAGTCGTCCGCCAGGCCTTCGAGTTTGCCAATGACGCCCATAAGAACGTCCGCCGCCGGAGCGGGGAGCCCTACATGCTCCATCCGATCGCCGTGGCGCAGATTGTCGTGGATGACATCGGACTCGGATACAAGTCCATTTCCGCCGCCCTCCTGCACGATGTGGTGGAGGATACGGACTATACGGTGGACGACCTGCGGGACCGTTTCGGCGACAAGATCGCCAGCCTCGTGGACGGTCTCACGAAGATCAAGACGGTCCTGGACAATGAGAACCAGGACCTTTCCGCCCAGAGCCTCCAGGCGGAGAATTTCAAGCGCATCCTCCTCACGCTCAACGACGATCCGCGTGTGGTCCTGATCAAGCTCGCGGACCGGCTGCATAACTGCCGGACCATCGAGTACATGCCGGAACACAAGCGCGACAAGATCCTGAGCGAGACGATGTTCGTGTTCATCCCCCTCGCCCACCGGCTGGGCCTTTACAGCGTCAAGACCGAGTTGGAGAACATCTGGCTCCGCTACAAGGAGCCGGACGCCTATGCCGATATCAGCTCCAAGATCAACCGCAACATCCAGCAGCGGGCGAAGGAGATCAACGCCTTCATCGAACCCATCGACGAGGCCCTGCGGAAGGCCGGTTTCAGTTTCGAGATCAAGAAGCGGGTGAAGACCCCTTATTCCGCCTGGCACAAGATGCAGGTGAAGCAGATCCCGTTCGAGCAGGTGTTCGACCTGTATGCCATCCGCGTTATCTTCGACCCGGCCAAGGACAACGGCGAATCGGAGCGCGACCAGTGCTATCATGTCTTCTCCATCATCACCGGCATCTACCGGTATATGCCCGAACGCCTGCGCGATTGGGTGAAGCACCCCAAGTCCAACGGCTACGAGGCCCTGCACTGTACCCTGCTGAGCCCGTCGGGCATCTGGGTGGAAGTCCAGATCCGCACCCGACGCATGGACGACATTGCCGAGAAGGGCATCGCCGCCCACTGGACCTACAAGCAGAACGGCTATGTGGGCGAGAACGACAGCGAGATGGACCTTTGGCTGGAAAGGATCAAGGAAGTTCTGGTCAATCCGGACGTGAACGCCCTGGAGCTGCTGGACATCATCCATAACGACCTTACCAGCGCGGAGATTTACGTGTTCACCCCGAAGGGCGAGCAGCGCGTCATCGAGAAAGGCGCCACGGTGCTGGATTTCGCCTATCAGATCCATACCGAGATCGGCAACAAGGCCATCGCTGCGAAGGTAAACCAGCGGCTGGTGGCCCTGAACCATGTCATCAAGACCGGCGACCAGGTGGAGATTATCACGGCCGGCGACGAGCGCCCCAAGCGCGAATGGCTCCAGTTCCTGAAGACGCGCCGGGCGCGGACCGAGGTGATGGACTATTTCAAGAACGAACGGAAGCAGACGGTCGATTACGGTCGCGACATCCTGGCGGAAAAGGCCGGTCTCCTGGGCTACAAGATGGACGAGGAAACCCTCCAGCGCGTCGAGGCGGCGTATGGCGCCCAGGACCGTGAAGAGTTCCTCTATCAGGTGGGCATCGGCAATGTTAAGCTGGACAAGCTCTCCGACGTCCTGAAGTCCAAGCAGCGCTTCTCCCTGCTCCGGATGTTCTTCTCGCAGAAGGACAAGGATAAGGACAAGGCCAAGAAACAGGAAGAGTATATCATCGGCGGCAAGGACGGCAGTCACCAGTTCGTCATCGCCTCCTGCTGCAACCCGATCCCCGGCGATCCCGTCGTCGGCATCAAGTCTCCCGACGGCAAGATTACGGTCCATAAGAAATCCTGTTCCGTCGCCGAGGAGATTGCCGCCACGCACGGCGACTGGGTCGTAGTCCCGAAATGGTTGCAGGTGGCCGAGGACCAGGCGTTCCTGGTACGGATTTCGCTGAAAGGACTCGACCGTATGGGCCTGCTGAACGAGATTTCCCGCTTCCTTTCCCTGGTGATGGGCGCCAACATGCGGCGGCTCAACCTCAGCGCCGACGACGGCATCTTCTCCGGTTATATCGACCTTTATGTCAACAGCAAGGACGTCCTGGAGAAGATCCTCAAGAAGCTGACGACGATCGAGGGCATCGAATCGGTGTCCCGTATCGACATTTAACAACTTGTATATGAAGAAATTGACAAAATATATCCCGCTCATCCCGGCCGCCCTGGTACTCGGGGCGATGATGTTTCCGT
The DNA here is from genome assembly GCA_017558775.1 of Bacteroidales bacterium. Lineage (GTDB taxonomy): Bacteria > Bacteroidota > Bacteroidia > Bacteroidales > UBA932 > Cryptobacteroides. Next base: position 42,414 of record JAFYTP010000087.1, read on the forward strand.
CGGGATGCGCGAACACCACCACCCCGCCCAGCGGCGGCCCCAAGGACACGATTCCGCCGGTGCTGGTGAACACCTATCCCCTGCCCGGCGCAGTGAATGTGCCGACGCACAAGACGCAGGTCAAGTTCACCTTCAACGAGTATGTGGTGGTCAAGGACGCCAACGCCATCTTCCTGTCCCCTCCGTTGGAGAAGAAGCCTAAGTACAAGATTTCCGGGAAGAGCCTCATCGTCTCCTTCGAGTCCGACCTGGACAGCAACCGGACTTATACCCTGGACATCACCGGCGCTGTTGCCGACAATAACGAAGGCAATATGTACGAAGGCTTCACCCTCGTCTTCTCCACGGGCACGCAGATCGACTCGATGTGCATGACGGGCCTCATCCAGGACTGCAACACGCTGCTGCCCATCAAGGGCGCGACGGTCCTCCTGTATAAGGACCATGCCGATTCCGCCATCTTCCTGCACCGCCCGGACGCCGCCGCGAAGACCGATGACTGGGGCTTCTTCAGCCTCCGCAACATCCAGGACACCGTGTACCGGGTTTACGCTCTGCGGGACGCGAATAACAACAACAAATACGAGCCGGACCAGGAGTCCGTCGGTTTCCTCGACAATCCGTTCCGTCCCCATACCGTCTACAACGATTCCATCTACGAACTCAAGAAGTTCAACATGAAGGATACGGCCCTCTGCCTCGCGCGCAAGACTGACGTGGAACTGAACGTATTCCGGGAGAAACCCACCAAGCAGTTCATCGTGAAGAAAGAGCGTGTGGGCCTGCGGACGGCTTTCCTGACCTTCATGGCGCCGGGCGCCAAGGTGAACTCGATGAAGATCCGGGGCCTTCCGGCCGAGAAGCTGATTTCCCAGTTCAATCCCCTGCAGGACAGTCTCGAGCTGTGGGTGAACGACCAGCGGAAGATGCCGGATACCCTGCAGCTGCAGATCAATTACGACAAGACGGACACCCTCGGTAAACTGGTCCCGACCGACGAACTGGTCAAGCTCGTCCTGGACAAGAAGATGAAGGCCGAACTCCAGAAGAGTTCCCAGCGGGACGTCAAGCACCAGGACACCATCGCGGTGTTCAAGAGCGAGGTGGATCCGACGACCGTCGAGCAGTACGGTTTCACGGTCGAGTTCCAGTATCCGCTCATCCAGGACGCCTGGGATTCGCTGGTTTTCCGTTCGGTGAATCCGCGCCAGCAGGAAAAGCGCGAGCGCTACACGGTGACGCGGGATCCGAACAACCTCCGTCGCTTCACCATTATGCCGAGGGAGAAGCTCCAGAACGGTTTCGACTATTACCTGAAGCTCCCCTACCGGAAATTCCGGGACGTCAACGGCCACTATAACGACAGTACCGAGATGAAGGTGACGCTTCCCAACGACGAGAAGCTGAGCACCATCTCCCTCGAGCTGACCAAGGTCAAGAGCCGGTACATCATCGACCTCCTGGGCGAAAAGCGTGACAAGGTGATCCGCAGCTATATGGTCGATGCCGACCAGACGCTTGTCTTCCCGTACGTGCGGGCCGGCAAGTACTGCATCCGCATCACCGAGGACAGCAACAAGAACGGTCTCGTGGACACGGGCAGCATCCTGGAGCACCGGCAGCCGGAAAAGGTGAAATTCTACAAGATCAAGGATGACTTCCTGCTGGACATTCCGGAACGGACGGAGTACGAGCAGAAGATCAACATGGAGGAACTGTTCAAATGAGAAAGTATATCATCCTGACCACCCTCCTGCTGGCGGCCTTGCCGCTTTGCGCGCAGGAGAATAACAGTGGCAAGAAGAAACGCACCGTCGACCCGGACCAGGAATTCTTCCACCTTCCGGACTCCGTCACGGACGAGTACTTGGACAATGCGAATCTTCCCAAACTGGCCAAGATCAATGACTACTGGATTATCGGTGTCCATGGAGGCGTGTCCCTCGAGAATGGATACTTCAACCCGCCCCGTCCGGTTGAGCTTCATCTCAGGATGCCTGTTTATGGCATCTCCATCACGCGTTTCGCGACGATGATGAACACATTCCCGAACCTGGGGATGGAATTGGGCTTCCAGCACAACTACGAGGGCTATAAATTCAAGGAATACGAAGGTGAAGCCAAAGATGGCACCAAGGAAATCCGGAAATACGATATTGATGGCTTTCATGAGGCTTATATGGAGGTTCCAGAGGTGTTCCTGCTCACACATGGGCATGTCGACTTAGGCCAGTTCGTGAAGATCAATCTCAAGGCCGGCATGTTCGCCGGTTACCGGATGAACATCACCCGTATCCGCGATAGCAAATTCCCTCCTAGGGACGAATCCGAATTCCAGACCGAATATGCCCCATATGCCAACTCGTTCCGTGACACGGACATTCGCTGGACTTACGGTTTCCAGGGCGGTGCCGGATTGGGTTTGATGCTGGATCCGGTTGAATTCCACCTGGGGGTGCAGTTCAAGTGGGGATGGTCTCCTTACTACTCCCCGGATGTGGTCAACCGCTATGTCTACCGTTACGCTTACCCGCTGGATGGTGCCATCACTTTCGGTGTCTATTACCAGTTGACCAAGCGTCGCGGACATACGCGCTCGAGCCTCCGCCGGATGGCTCGCCAGTATGTGACGGAAGAACGGAATCCTGAAATCGATCAGTAATGGAAACTCGCGTAGTCAAAGTGGGTGACGTCCTGATTGGCGGAAATCACCCGATCGTCGTCCAGACGATGTGCAACACCCATACGTATGATGTCGATGCGACGGTGGCGCAGACGCTCCGCCTCGCCGCGGCCGGGGCGCAGTTGGTCCGGATCACCGTTCCGGGCCTGCAGGATGTCCCGCACATCCGGGAAATCAAGGACCGGGTGCGCGCGACGGGCTGCAATGTCCCCTTGGTCGCCGATATCCACTTCTCCTCGGAAACGGCCATTGCCGTCGCTTCCGTCGTGGAAAAGGTCCGGATCAACCCCGGCAACTTCCATAAGGACCATGACGAGGCTCGGCGCCAGTTCGCCCGTTTCCTCGAGGAATGCAAAAAGTACGGGACGGCCATCCGCATTGGCCTGAACCATGGCTCGTTGGGGGCTTATATTGTCGATAAATACGGCAATACGCCCCGGGCGATGGCGCTGGCGGCGATGGAATGGATCGAGATGTGCCTCGACGCGGAATTCTACCAGGTCGTCGTCTCTCTCAAGGCCAGCAACACCGTCGTGATGATCGAGGCCTACCGGGAACTGGCGCGGATGATGGAGGAACGCGGCGTCGTGTTCCCGCTCCACGTGGGCGTCACCGAGGCCGGCAACGGCGATTCGGGCCGCATCAAGTCCTGCGTCGCCATCTCCACCCTCCTGGCCGAAGGCATCGGCAATACCGTCCGCGTCTCCCTCACGGAACCGCCGGAGAATGAGCTTCCCGTGGCCCGCTATCTTGCCGCCCGCTACTCCGGGGCTCCTGCCCCGTCGTTGCCTGTAAGAGAAAGCATCGTCCTCAAGGCCGCGTGCGACTACGGAAAACCGTTGTTGGACCGCACCATCGACACGGTGACCTTCCCGGAGTTGGAACCGGAATTTGGGGCTTATTTGGCCGATGAGCTGTTGCAGGCCTGCCGGCGGAAGTTCTATCGCCCCGAGTATATCGCCTGCCCCGGTTGTGGTCGGACGATGTACAACCTGCAGGAGGCGTTCGAGGCTGTCAAGGCCCGGACCGGGCATCTGCAGAATGTTGTCATTGCCGTGATGGGCTGCATCGTGAACGGCCCCGGCGAGATGGCGGACGCGGATTACGGCTATGTGGGCGAAGGCGGCGGCAAGGTAACCATCTACCGCGGAAAGGAGCCTGTCCTGCGGCATATCCCTGACAGCGAAGCTGTCGACAAACTTGTTGAACTCATAGAATCCGAGCGATGAAACGAATCCTGCCCCTCCTGCTGACGCTGCTCTGCGCAATCCCCTCCTTCGCGCAGAAAACCACGTACAAGGTGGCCCAGCGCGACACCTGCACCCTGTATATGGATGTCTATGATCCCGTCATCTTTCCCGATGACACGCTGAACCGTCCCACCATCCTGTTCGTCTTCGGCGGCGGTTTTGTGATGGGCCAGCGTGATGATCCCTGGGTCCTCCCCTGGTTCAAGCTGCTCAACGAGAATGGCTACCGGGTGGTCTCCGTGGACTATCGGCTGGGCTTGAAGGGCGTCAAGATGAAGTTCGAC
>JAFYTP010000088.1 GCA_017558775.1 Bacteroidales bacterium
ATAAAAAAAAGAGAGTCGGCCTGTCTCAGGCGGACGCTCTCACTAACCACATAATTAATAACACTAAAACTAATAACCAATAGAATGATTCCGTCAAGAGAACCTTGCTTCCTCATTCCGGATACAAAGGTACGGCTTTTTTCTTGATTTGCAAATTTTTTCAAAACTTTTTTTTGAAAATTTTTTATTAAATTCGTAACTCGTTGATACTCAATACTGAATTAAATAGATATTTTCAATTGTACATTATATATAATATAGTAGGTATATAGAAACTGAAACGGAGAGAGACGCTTTTTGTCCCTCTCCGTTTACTTTATTGCGTATATTACTTACAGATTCAAAGCAGCTTTTTCCGCAGACACTTGATCATATCCACCGTCATGGAGTCCAAATCATAGGTCGGTTTCCAATCCCATTCGGCGCGGGCGCAGCTGTCATCCATCGAATCGGGCCAGGAATTGGCGATGGCCTGGCGGACGGGATCCACAGCATAGCGGACTTTCAGGTCCGGGATGTATTCGCGGATCTTGGCGAAGAGGGTTTCAGGCTCGAAGCTCATCGAGGCGATGTTGAAGGAGTTGCGGTGAATCAGGCGGGAGGGATCGGCCTCCAGCAGGTCCACGGCGGCCTGGAGGGCGTCCGGCATGTACATCATGTCCATATAGGTGCCCGGGGCGATGGGGCAGACGAACTCCTCCCCTTTCACGGCGGAATAATACACCTCCACGGCGTAGTCCGTAGTGCCGCCGCCGGGAAGGGTGACATTGGAGATCAAGCCCGGGAAGCGGACGGAACGGGTGTCCACGCCGTATTTATGGAAATAGTAGTCGCTCAGGAGCTCCGTGGCAACCTTCGTGACGCCGTACATCGACCGCGGACGCTGGATGGTATCCTGCGGCGTGCCCACATGCGGGGTCTCGGGGCCGAAGGAGCCGATGGAGCTGGGGGTGAAGACCGCGCACTTCTTCTCGCGCGCGACCTCGAGGATGTTCAGCAGACCGTTCATCTGGATATCCCAGGCGAGCAGCGGCTTCTTCTCCGCGACGGCCGACAGGAGGGCGGCTAGGTTATAGATGGTGTCAATATGGTAACGTTCGACAATATCGGCCAGTTGGGCCGCGTTCCTCACGTCAGCCAGTTCCGCGGGTCCGCTCTCCAGCAGCTCTCCCTTGGGCTCGGCGCCCGGGATATAGCCGGCGACGACGGTGCTCCCCGGGATTTCGCGGCGGATTTTCATCGTCAGTTCGGAGCCGATCTGACCGGTGGAACCTATGACCAGGACATTCTTCATGGCAATTCAATTTGGTATCACAAATTTAGTTCTTTTCCCACAAAAACGATACGATTTTCGTAGATTTTCCATAAATTTGAAAGCAGAAAACACCTAATGACCTTATACAATGTACGGTAAATTTCAACAATACCTCCAAGGTGAGCTCAAGTCCATCGAGGAGGCCGGACTCTACAAGAAGGAACGCAATATCGCATCGGCCCAAAGCGCGGAGATCACCCTCCAGGACGGCAGCAAGGCCCTGAATTTCTGTGCCAATAACTACCTCGGCCTCGCCGACAATCCCCGCCTCATCGCGGCCGCCAAGAAGGCGATGGACGAGCGTGGCTACGGCATGTCCTCCGTCCGCTTCATCTGCGGCACCCAGGATATCCACAAGGAACTGGAAAAGGCCATTGCCGATTACTTCCATACCGACGACGCCATCCTCTACGCGGCCTGCTTCGACGCCAACGGCGGCGTTTTCGAGCCCCTGCTGACCGCGGAGGACGCCATCATCTCCGACTCCCTGAACCACGCATCCATCATCGACGGTGTGCGCCTGTGCAAGGCCCAGCGTTTCCGGTATGCCAATGCCGACATGGCGGACCTCGAGGCCAAGCTGCAGGAGGCCCAGGCCTGCCGCTTCCGCATCATCGTCACCGACGGCGTGTTTTCGATGGACGGCAACGTCGCCCCGATGGACAAGATCTGCGACCTCGCGGAAAAGTATGACGCGATGGTAATGGTCGATGAGAGCCATTCCGCCGGCGTCGTGGGCCCGACCGGGCACGGCGTCGCCGAGCAGTTCCAGTGCTACGGCCGCATCGACATCTTCACCGGCACCCTCGGCAAGGCCTTCGGCGGCGCCGTGGGCGGTTTCACTACCGGCCGGCAGGAGATCATTGACATGCTCCGCCAGCGCTCCCGTCCGTACCTGTTCTCGAACTCCATCCCGCCGATGATCGCCGACGCGGCCCTGGAGACCTTCAAGATCCTCAAGGAGTCCGACACCCTGCACGACCGTCTCGTGGAGAACGTGAACTATTTCCGTGACAAGATGATGGCCGCCGGTTTCGACATCAAACCCACACAGTCCGCCATCTGCGCCGTGATGCTGTACGACGCTCCCCTGTCCCAGAAGTTCGCCGCCAAGATGGCCGAGGAAGGCATCTTCGTCACCGGCTTCTACTATCCGGTCGTCCCGAAGGGCCAGGCCCGCATCCGCGTGCAGCTGTCCGCGGCACACAAGAAGGAACACCTGGACAAGGCCATCGCAGCCTTCATCAAGGTTGGAAAGGAGTTAGGGGTGATTTAAACCGACTGATCGTCCGAAAGATTGTCCGACGGGCCGCACGGCTCGTCGGTCTTTTTTTCAATCTTCCTGAAAACGACGAATTCGTTCAGCACGAAGCTGAAAAGGCCCGAGAAACAGAGGGCCAGCATGTTGCAGAGGGCTGGTTCGTACGTTTTTGTCTGGAACCAGCCGAAGGCCGCGAGGAGCAGGTGGATGCCCTGCATAATCAGCAACTTGATAAAGAAGACACCAGTCGCTGCGGCATTGTAGCCCGCGTAATGGCGGAAGAAGGAACGCGTGGAGCGTTTCGAGATCCGTTCCCGCCACACCCAGAAATAGGCGATCGCGAAATTGGTGATGACGGCCGCCTCGAAAGAAATCACCGGAGAAAGCCAGAAAGTCCACCAGTATTTGTCCGTCATGAAATGGGAGGACAGCCACCAGTGACCACCGAGATCCACCAGCGTTCCGGCGCCGCTGGTGATGGAGAACATCGCGAACCGCATCAGGAGTTCGACGAACTTATTCTGGTGGTGGATTTTCATCAGAGCAAAGGTACGAATCTATTTTGCGAACAGCAATATTTACCAAAAAAAGTTGCGTATTTCGCCCTAATTGGCTACTTTTACCAAATCAATAACCTATGCCCGCAACGGAATCATACCAGATCGATATCGCCGCCGTGCTACGTAAGAAGCTCGGTGACAAAGCCCCCAAGTGGCTGATCCGCCTCGCGAAAAAACTCCTCCACGAGGACTTCCTCAACACCTTCTTCAAGGAAGGCTATACTGGCGTGGAGTTCGCGGAAAAAGCCCTGGAATATATGAAGGTCACCCTGAAGGTGGAAGGGATGGAGAATATCCCGACGGACCGCCTGATCACGGTGGCGTCCAACCACCCCCTCGGCGGTCACGACGCCCTCGCCCTCGTCTCCATCTTCGGCCGGGCCTACGACGGAAACATCCGCGTCCTGGTGAACGACTTCCTGATGGTCCTGAAGCAGCTCAACGGCATCTTCGTCCCCGTGAACAAGGTCGGCGGGCAGTCTCGCGGCCTGTCCGCGCAGACGGAAGGCATCTTCCAGTCCGACGCCCAGGTTCTCTTCTTCCCCGCCGGCAAATGCGCCCGTCGCATCGACGGTAAGATCCAGGATCCCGCGTGGAAGAAGACCTTCATCACCAAGAGCGTGGAGCACCACCGCGACATCGTCCCGATGCACTTCATCGGCAAGAATTCCTGGCGGTTCTACTTCTGGGACTGGGTCGGGAACGTGACCGGGGTGAACAAGAAGTTCCCCCTGGCGATGGCCTTCCTGGTGGACGAGATGTACCGGGCACAGGGTAAGACCTACCGCGTCGTCATCGGCAAGCCCATCCCGTGGCAAACCTTCGACGACAGCAAGAAGCCCATCGAATGGGCCGCCTGGATGAAAGACTACGTAGAAAACCTATAGACACTAACCTCTGTACTGAACCTGCCTGTTATGAAGAAAATCATTCCTCCCGTCGACAGGGAACTCCTGAAGGCGGAACTCAATCCCGACCGTCACCTGCGGCAGACCAACCGCGCCGGAAACGAACTGTATGTCGTGGGTCCGGACGCAGTGAACGTCATCCGGGAGATCGGCCGCCTGCGCGAGATCGCTTTCCGGAACGACGGCGGCGGTACGGGAGAGCCTTTGGATATCGACAAATTCGACACCGATCCCGCTTACGGCTACCGTCAGCTGGTCCTGTGGGATCCCGAGGCGGAGGAAATCATCGGCGGTTACCGCTTCGTCCTTTGCGACGAGGCCGTCTACGACCGTCACGGCCAGCCTATCCTGACCTCTTCCCACATGTTCGAGTTCTCGAAGAAGTTCCTCCGGGACTATCTCCCCTACACCCTCGAGCTGGGCCGTTCTTTCGTGTCCGTGGAATACCAGAGCTCCAAGTCCGGTTCCAAGAGCCTCTACGCCCTGGACAACCTCTTCGATGGCATCGCCGCCCTCGGCGTGATGTACAAGGACCGGCTCAAATACTTCTTCGGGAAGATGACCATCTATCCCGACTACCAGCCCGAGGCCCGGGAGATGGTGATGTACTTCCTCAAGAAATACTTCGGCGAGAAGGCGGACCTCATCAAGATCCGCAAGCAGATCAAGATCGAGAATCCCCGCCGTTTCCACAAGCTGTTCAACGGCAAGGACTACAAGGAGAACTATAAGATTCTCAAGACCGAGGTCCTGAAGCTCGGCGTGAGCATCCCGCCGCTGGTGAACACCTATATGAACCTGTCCCCGTCGATGATCTATTTCGGCACCGGCATCAACGATGAGTTCGCCGACGTCCTGGACTCCGGCATCCTGATCACGTTCGAGGAAATGTATCCCGAAAAGATCGACCGCCACGCCAACACCTTCCGAAAGATCGGCTGGCGGGCCATCAAGGCCAAACTAAAGCGCTTCCAGCGCAAGGCCTAACTTGCTGACCATCACGGTCCCGAGCATAACCTTTCCGTCCGGGTCCACCAGATACATCGAAGGAATCCATTTGACGCGGAAATCTTCCGCGACCTTGGATTCCTTCTTCGTTACGAAGTCGCTCAGCTGCGTCCAGCCGATGCCGTTCTCCGCCACGAAGGTATCCAGTTTCTCGGGATCCGTGTCGAAGGAGATGCCGACGAAAGAAACCTTGTCGCCATACTTCGCATAAAGGTCCTTCATCGCAGGGATGTCCGCCCGGCAGTCGGGGCACCAGGTGGCCCAGAAGTCATAGACGACATACTTCCCGGCAAAGTCAGCCTGCGTGCGGACCACGCCCGTGCGGTCTTCGAGAGAGAAAGCGGGAAGGACTTCGCCCGGCTTGAACAGATCGACGGCGTACTCGCTGTCGGCGTCTTTGACGTTGTTCTTGCAGGAAACGAGGGCCGCGAAGGCGGCGAGGACGAGGAGTAACTTTTTCATTTTCTGACGGTTATATGGAAGCAGGACTGCTGTTTCTCGTATTTCACATAACAGGCGCCTTCGTTGTGGAGATCCCTGAGGACCTGCGACAGGGTGGCGCGTAGGTATTCGGGCGGAACGTCCGCGTAGGCGCGGCCCCGAAGTTCCGGAACCTTGACATAACGCCAATAGGCCAGGTCGAAGGTGGTGCCGTAGCTATGGGTGGAGACCTCTGCGGCATTGAGGTTCTCCTGCCGAAGTTTCCGGACATCTTCCTGCGTACGGAGGACGGAGGAAACGACGAGTTTGTTAGGGTTCAAGCCCTTAGAAACCAGGGAATCCTGGAAGTTGCGGCCGATGCGGTCCAGCAGGTCAGCGGCGGACGGGATGAGGAAAGGGATCGAGTGCGAAAGACCGCCCAGGCTGTACAGGTCGTTCTCCTTGATTTCCACCAGGCGCTTCTTCATCCGCTCCGCTTCGTCGCGGTCTTTCACCGGCGGGACGCCGATGGCCTGCGCCACGGCGAGCTGCGCCTCGTTCAAGTCGTTGAATTCACGGCGGAAATCCACGTCGTAGATGCGTACGGGATGGTTTTCGATGGGCCCGGCGTGATGCCAGCGCCAGTCCTTGACCTTGTGCACGGTCCAGGTGACAAGGAGGCCCAGGATCAGGGCGAGAATGGCCGATATGACCAGCCAGAATTTGGTCTTTCGCTTCAGTTTCATCGCATAAAGATAAGAAGAATTGTCCGAACCGAATCATCATACGGATAAAAATCTTATCTTTGTAAAGATATAAACGCTTGAATTATGAGCACAGAAGAAGAAAGACAAGCCAAACGGATCCAGACCTCGATCCTCAATCCATACGAAAAGAAAGTCCTCGTTTATCTGGCGGAGCGGATGCCCGCATGGGTCACGTCCGACATGCTCACTTTCGTGGGCTTTCTCGGTGCCCTGATCGTCGCCCTCGGCTACGCCCTTTCCAACCTGGACATCCACTGGCTGTGGCTGGCCTGCTTCGGTTTCTTCGTGAACTGGTTCGGCGATTCGCTGGACGGCAGCCTGGCCCGGGTCCGGAACACCCAGCGCAAGACCTACGGCTTCTTCATCGACCATAACATCGACGTCATCAACGAGTGCATCATGTTCGCCGGCGTGGGCCTTTCTCCCCTGGTCAACATGACCTTCATGGCGGGTGTCCTCGTGGCGTACCTGGCGCTCAGCGTGTACGTGTACATCGACTGCTACCTGAAGGGTGAGCACCGCCTGACCTACGGCGGTCTCGGACCCACCGAGTTCCGTATTCTCGCGATCGTGGTCAACATCCTGTTCATGTACATCCCCGCCCTCACGCTTTGGAAGAAGCATATCGTCCTGTTCCACAACGAGTTTGACTTTGGAATCCTGGACGGCATCGCCGTCGTGGTCGCCTTCATCCTCTTCTTCTTCTACCTGGTGAGTCTCATCCGGGACATCCGGTATTACAACCGGATCGACCCGCCGAAGCCCTTCGACAACGACTGATCCATGGTCGTCATCACCCCACAGGACGCGGCCGAGCGCTTCCCCTCCGTTTTCAAGGGGCGGAAGTGGCTGTTCCATCTCGCCACAAAACTGACGGGCATCGACAAGGTCAATGCCGTGCATGATCGCGTGGACAAGACGGGCGCGGCCTATGGTCCCGAGTTCGCGAAAGGGCTCATGAAGGATATCGAGATCGATTTCCGCATCGGCAACGCCGAGCGGCTCTCCACCCTTCCGGAAGGCCCCTTCATCGTCATCGCCAACCATATTTACGGTCACATCGACGGAATCTGCCTGCTGGACATTTTTGGGGAAAGGCGTCCCGCGACGAAGGTGATGGTCAATGAGATGCTCACCTGGATTCCGGGACTGGCCCCGAGTTTCATCGCCGTCAATCCCACCACGGCCGTTCGCACCGGCGCATCCTCGACCAGCATCAACGGGGTCAAGAACGCCCTGCTGCAGCTCCGGACGGGTGAGCCCCTGTGCATCTTCCCTTCCGGCGCCGTCGCGGACCTCAAGCCCAAGGAGCACTGGACCCTGAGCGAACGCGACTGGCAGGACGCCGCCATCCGGCTCATCCAGAAGGCCCGCGTCCCCATCATCCCCGTCCGTTTCTTCGACCGTAATTCCCGCTTCTACTACGCCCTCGGCCTTCTCGACTACCGGATCCGGTTCGTCCGCCTGTTCCATGAGATGTTCAACAAGCACGGACAGACGCCCCGGATGGGCATCGGCGAGGTCATCAGCGTCCAGGAGCAAGAGCAATATACTGATTTACAAGCATTCAAGGCTTTCCTGCGGAGCAGTGTCTACGACATGCCCCTGCCGGAGAGTTTCGTCAACCGTTCCGCCTTATGAAAGATCAGAAAGTAAGCGTCGTCCTCGTCTCCGGCGGCAGCAGCGGCATCGGCGCCGCCACCGCCCGCCTGCTCGCCGAGTCCGGCATCACCGTATACGCCGGTTCCCGCCGCGGAACCGTGGAGAAACCCGCTCCCCGCATCATCCCCATCCGGCTCGACGTCAATGACGAGGCGTCCCTGAAAGCTGCAGTTGGACAGATCCTGGAAGAGCAGGGCCACCTGGACGCCGTCGTCTGCAACGCCGGAAACGGCATCTTCGGCCCCGTGGAAGGCGCTACCGACGAGGAGGCCCGCTTCCAGTTCGAAACCTGCCTGTTCGGCTCCCTGAAGACCATCCAGGCCTGCCTTCCTACCTTCCGCAAGCAGGGCTTCGGCCGCATCGTCACCATCACTTCCGTGATGGCCATACTCCAACTCCCCTTCCAGGGCTTCTATTCCGCGGCCAAGGCCGCCCTCCTGTCCCTCAGCGAATCCCTGCAGATGGAACTGAAGGGCACGGGCATCGAGTGCTGCAGCGTCCTCCCGGGCGATGTCTCCACCGGCTTCACCGCCGCCCGCAAGTTCACCGCTGCCGCCCAGGACCCCGGTTCCCCCTACCGGGAACGGATGGACAAGAACCTGAAAAAGATCGAGCAGGACGAACTCGGCGGCATGCAGCCGGAGGTGATTGCCAAGGCGGTTTGCAAACAATTGAAAAAGAAGCACATGGCCGTACGGGTCATTCCGCGGATTGATTACGGCGCCGTCGGCGTCCTCGTCCGCATCCTTCCGGAACGGGCGAAATTGTGGCTGTTGGACCTTCTCTACAGCTAGACTGTTGGATAGAATCAAAAAAAATAAGTATCTTTGGCGGCTTATGAAAAGAGTCCGTCTCATAGCCATGCTCTGGCTCCTTCTCGCTCCCATCTGGGCTTATGCCCAGACGACCAAGGTGAGAGGGAAGGTGACGGATGCAACGACGGGAAAGGATCTCGCGTTCACGACCGTCTATTTCGAAGGGACGATGACCGGCACCACCACCGACGCCACGGGAACCTATTCTATCCAGGCGGAAGGCAAGGACGCCCGTTACACGCTGACGGCCACTGTCAATGGATACATCTCCCAGTCCATCCCCGTCCAGGGTGGATCGGACACCGAGGTCAATTTCACCCTGATCCCGGACCCTAGCGCGTCTTCCGAGTCCCGCGGCGGTCTCTTCCTCCGCTCCCTCCTGTACAAATTGAGCGAAAACCGCCATCGGCACGACCCTGAAAGCCGCGACGCGTGGCAGGCCGGCATCTACAGCAAGGTGGAACTCGCCGTCGCGAACGTGGACAATATCGTGGGCAAGGCCATCTTCCGCAAGCGCAGCGAGCTGATTTCCGACCTGCAGGATTCCACGGAATTTAACGGATATATCCCTGTCCTCCTTTCGGAAGCCGTCCTGAAGCGCTATCACGCCCTGGAACCCGCCGTGGACAAGGAAGTCTTCGAGGCCAGCCGCATCTCCGGCCTGGACCAGCAGAACGTCCTCCGGCAGTTCACCGGCTCCTCCACACTGCGGATGAACTTCTACCGGGACATCCTCCCGGTCTTTAATCTGAGCGTTCCCTCCCCGGCCAGCTCCATGGGCCATGTATTCTATTCATACATGCTCGCGGACAGCCTTTCCATCGGCGGCCGCAAGTGCTACAGCGTCGTTTTCACGCCCAAGAAGATGATCACGTCCCCCACCCTCGAGGGACGGATGGAAATCGACGCGGAAGACTACGCCATCCGGGCCGTCCATGCCCGGCTCTCCCCTTCCTCCAACGTCAACTGGATCCGCGCCCTGTGCGTGGACAGCAACTTCGAGCGTCAGGAGAACGGAACCTGGTTCTTCGGGGACGAGCAGCTGTTCCTGGACGTTTCCGCCCATCTGAACGACCGGGTGACCATCGTTTCCCTCCAGATGAACCGTGACATGCGGTACACTTCCTTCGAGGAAGGCCCGTTCCCCAGCATGGAGGAAATGGCGGGCGGCGACAAGGTCGAAGTGGGCGAAGAGCCCGACAAGGACGAGGTCTGGTGGGACGATGTCCGTCCGCAGGCGCTCACCGGCCGGGAACAGGCCATCTTTACGACCGTGGAGCGGCTCAAGGCCAAGAACTCCTTCCGCTGGATCTCCGCCTTGGGTAACATGTTCACCACCGGTTACCTGGAGAACACGAATATCGGCATCGGCTACGGCCCTTGGGAAAGGACTATCACCTTCAACGGGACCGAAGGTGTCCGCCTGCAGCTGGGCGGTCATACCACCAAGGAATTCAGCAAGAAAGTCCGCCTCTCCGCCTTTGGGGCCTACGGTTTCCAGGACAAGGAATGGAAATGGGGCGGCGCCACCGAGTTCATGCTCGGGAACAACCAGAAACGCACGAACAAGCTGACCATCTCCGCCAGCCGGGACTACGAGAGCCTGGGACGCGGTTCCGGCGTGTTCACGGATAAGAATATCGTCAATTCCATCCTGGCCCCGGGCAGTTTCGACAAGCAAGGAATGGTATTCAAGGCCCAGGTGGAGCATCAGTATGAGTTCAACCCGAACTTCAACTCCACCCTCACGCTCCAGCACCTGACGGTCTATTCCAACGAGGATATCCCCCTCATCCGGCCGGACGGGTCGATGGCTTCGAGTTTCTCCGCGAATCAGGTCCACTGGACTGGACGGTTCTCCTGGGACGAGCGCATCAACCGGGGCGTCTTCGACAAGGCTTATATCTTCACCCGCTATCCGATTGTATCGGTAGACCTGCTGGGTGGCGTCAAGGGCATTACGGCGGACGACTGCTCCTTCCTGCGGGGCGAGCTGACCGTGGACTGGCGGATTCCCGCCGGCCTGGTGGGCTTCGGCAACCTGCATGTGAACGGCGGCGCCATCTACGGATCCGTCCCCTATCCGCTCCTGAAACTGCACGCCGGCAACCAGAGCCAGCTGTTCCGCAGCCCGATCGTCGGTCTCCTGGACAAATCGGCCTTCTCGCTGATGAACTTCTACGAGTTCGGTTCCGACCGCTGGGTCACCGGATACTACGAGCATAATTTCAACGGCCTCCTGCTGGGCGTCATCCCGCTCATCAAGGAGCTGAACCTCCGCGAGGTCGTCACTGTCCGCGGCGCCTGGGGCACCATCTCCCCGCAGAACCGCGAGAATGCACCCTTCCAGCTGATGCCGGGGCTCAACTCTCTGGAAACCCCTTACGTGGAAGCCGGCGTGGGCATCGCCAACATCTTCCGCCTCCTGCGGGTGGACTGCTTCTGGAAACTCACCCACCGCAACGGCCGCGACTTCGGGGTGAACATCGGCCTGGACATCGACTTCTAGCCGTGAGAAGACTCCTTACTTTCCTCTGCCTGTTCCTTACCATTGCGGCCTCGGCCCAATCGACAAAGGTCCGGGGCACGGTCCGGGACGCCGAAACGGGCGAGCCCATCCCTTTCGTGAGCGTCTATTTCGACGGCACCGTCATCGGCATTTCCACGGACCTGGAAGGAGCGTACTCGCTGGAAACCCGTTCCGACGACATCACCACCCTGACCGCCCATCTGATTGGCTACGAGCCCGAAACCAAGCAGGTTGCCAAGGGCTCCTTCTCGGAGGTCAATTTCCTGCTGAAGAAGGATTTACGGCAACTGGAAGCGGCTTTGGTCCGGCCCGACGACCACTATATCCGTTCCATCCTGGACCGGCTGGACAAGGCCCGGAAACGGCACGACCCGGAGCTTTCCGACGCCTGGCAGACCGGCCTGTACAGCAAGATCGAGCTGGACGCCACCGAGGCGGAGAACATCATCGAGAAGTCCTTCCTGAAACGGCACCTGGACTTCGTCCTCGACTACCGGGACACCTCCGCCGTGACCGGCAAGTCCTACATCCCTATCATGATCTCCGAGACGGTCTCGCGGAAATACCATTCCCTGGTACCCGATGTCGACAAGGAAATCATCGAAGCCAGCCGGATTTCCGGCCTGGAGCAGGACAACCTTCTTCGTCAGTTCTCGGGGTCTTATCTGCTGAAAACCAACTTCTACCGTAGTCAGATAACGGTTTTCAACCTGGATGTCCCCTCGCCGGCGAGCGCCCTCGGGCACGCGTTCTATAACTATTACCTCGTGGACAGCCTCCAGGTGGAAGGCCGCAAGACCTACACCCTCCGCTTCCATCCCAAGGCCCTCGTCACCTCCCCTGTCCTGGACGGAGAGATGAATGTCGATGCGGAAGACTTCGCCATCCGGTCGGTCCACGCCTCCCTCGCCGCCCAGTCCAACGTGAACTGGATCCGGCATATCAATGTCGATATCGAGAACCGCCGGCTGACCGACGGCCACTGGTTCCCGGAAGAGGAACGTCTCTTCATTGATTTCTCCATCTCCACGAGCGATAACTCCAAGGTCATCTCCTTCCTTGGGAATCGCACCCTGGTGTATTCCAACGCCTCTTTCGGACTGTTCGAGGGAGCGGGTTCCCTGGCCGGCGGCGACAAAGTCGTTGCCGGGGCCGATCCGGAAAAGGACGACACTTGGTGGGCTGATACCCGTCCCATCGACCTCACGGATCGTGAACAGGGCATCTTTCAGATGACGGAGAGGCTGCAGCAGAGCAACTTCTACAAGGCGGCTTACGGCGTTTCCGCGATGGTCGTCACGGGCTATGTGGAGAGCAAGGAAGGAGGCGTCGGCTATGGTCCATGGGCACGTACCGTCACATTCAATGACACGGAGGGTGTACGGGTGCAGGCCGGATTCCGCACCACGAAGGAATTCAGCCGGAGAGTCCGCTTAAGCGGCGCCCTCGCTTACGGATTCAAAGACAAGGAATACAAGGGGAACGCTTCGGTGGAATTCATCCTCGGCCGGGAAAAGACCAGGAAGCTTACCCTGTTCGGCCAACGGGACTTCGAGGTGCTGGGAAGGGGTTCCGGTCTGATGTCTGGCCGGAGCATCTTCAACTCCCTCCTGGCGCCGGGAAGCTTCAACAAGCAGAGCATGATGGAGGAATACTATGCGCTTTACCAGCACGAGTTCACTCCGGGCTTCAACACCGGCTTCGCCGTCCGCCACCGTCGAATCTTCGGAAACGACGCAGTTCCCCTGATCCGTGCCAATGGCGCCATCGACAAGAGCTTTAGCACCAATCAGTTGCAGTGGAGCGGGCGTTTCTCCTGGGAAGAGCGTGTGAACTGCGGATTCTTTGACAAGGCCTATCTTTTCACCCGCTACCCAGTCATTACGGTGGACCTCATCGCGGGCCTCAAGGGCCTGACGCCCGGCGACTGCTCGTTCTATCGGGGTGAATTGACATTAGATTGGAAGATACCCGCCGGGGCCATCGGCTTTGCGCGACTCCATATGAACGGCGGCGCCATCCTCGGCTCCGTCCCCTATCCTTTGCTGAAACTCCACGAGGGGAACGAGACCGTCTTCATGGACCGGTCGGCCTTCTCCTGCATGAACTATTACGAGTTCGCCTCCGACCGCTGGGTGACGGCTTCTTACGAGCACAACCTGGACGGCTTCATCCTCGGAAAAATCCCCTTCATCCGGCTGATGGACCTGCGCGAGGTCCTGACCGTCCGCACGGCGTGGGGCACCATCTCTCCGCAAAACAAGGAGAATGCTGTTTATCAATTGCTTCCGGGAATGGGAGCCCTAGAGAAGCCCTATGTCGAAGCGGGCATCGGCGTGAGCAACATCTTCCGGATCTTCCGAATCGATGGCTTTTGGCGGCTCACCCACCGGAAGGACCGCAATTTCGTCATCAATATCTCGATGGACGTGGATTTCTAATCCTCGTAATAACCCCCGCCGTAGTATACTATTCCGTCAGAGCCGGGAAGCACGCAGGTCTCTTCGCAGAAGGTGTATTCCGTCACCGTCTCCATTCCGACGAATCCAAGTCCGCCTTCCACGTTGGAAGGAAGCGTCGTGGGCTCCACGAGGAAGCTCATATCCTCCCCGAAGGTATCCAGGTTCTCCAGCGCCTTGATATAGTGATACTGCGCAAAATCCAGACTCCTGAGCTGGATGATCCAACGACGTTGAACCCTTCGATCCATGGCATCGATCGCAGCCCAGTCCGGATTCTCTATATTATCCAAAAAATCGGGATAATACCAGTAATAACCATCAGAAAGATGAGAAAAGAAGACCAAAGGCCGGATCGTGCATTCCTCGCCGGAGAAAGGCGTGTCCGCGAAACAGTGATAGGAATTCTCCGCCTTGAGCAGGGCGCCGATGTCGGCACCGCCCGTCTTTCCCGTCCCTTCGCTGATGATCGGATCGAAACCTGTTTCCAGCGACATCGTATTTTCAGTAGTTCCTGAAAGGCCCGGTGCCGGTTCTCCCGATTCATCCAAATACGCGACTTCATCCACCATCCGGCCGGAGAGCCGGTAGAAGGACATGCCAGGAAGGTCATTGAAAACCATCTTCGCCTGCAGGTAGGTGCTCGTATCCCCCATATAGGTCATCTGGACCGTGGAAGTGTCGACCGATGAAAGATGGGTGGCGGCGGGAACCGTCAATGTGGATGAGAGCTCTATCTCCCCTTTCCGCGCCTCGATCCGGACCTCGTCCCCGGGACGGAAGTCCGCTTCAAAGGTGTAATCGGTTTCCCAGGGGCCTTTATGGGAGCCATAGCCGTCCCAGTAAGTTACATCCGGGTTCAAAGGGACGATTTCCTTCGCCGTCGCCACCAGCGTACCATTGACAAACACGCGGACATCGGCACCGGTAAGCCCCTTTACATCGCTTTTCTGGCTGACGGAAAGCTGGATGGTATGGACGGAATCCAGCGTGTTGAGCTGGGCGTTCATCACGCCGACCGCCTCGTCGTCACCGACAGTGATGACGATCTGCTCATAGCAGGAAACGGCCAGGAGGGAAAGGGCCAGCAGATATATGGACTTTTTCATGGCGTCTTAGAATTGATAGGTGTAACTGACGGACGGGACGAAAGGCAGGATGGTCAGCTTGTCCATAATCAGTTTCGACTCCTGCTCGGAGTCCGGCGTGGCGCGAACCGATTCATAGTGGAAGAAGACCATGTTCGGATTCAGCTGGCGGTACACGTTGTACACGCTCAGGCTCCAGATCCGCTCCCCGTGACGCTTCTTCTTGTGGAAGTTCGCGGCCACATTCAGATGGTGGCTCGGCGGCAGTCGGTAATTGTTACGGTACTCCACGTAATCGGCGCTGCTCGCGTACCCGCCGGGGCGGAGAATCATCGTCTGCCGCACCGGGAGGGTGGTCGTACCGCCCGTGGCGAACACGAAGGTGGCGCTCAGGTCGATGCGGGGTGTCACCTGCCAGTTCGTGTTGATGTTGAAGTTGTGCCGGCGGTCGTACTTGTACGGGAAACGCTCACCCAGGTTGATGGTCCCGTCCGGGAACTGACGGTCGGATTTCGCCAGGGTGTAGGCAACCCAGCCGGTCACGGTTCCCGCGGTCTTCTGGGCGAAGAACTCCAGGCCCATCGCCCGACCGTTGCCCATCTCCACCTTTGTCTCCCAACCGGAATTCGAGGCGATCATCAGGGTTCCGTCCTTGTACTCCAGGATGTTGCGCATCGACTTGTAATAGCCCTCGACGGAGAATTCCCAGCCCTTGATGCCGTCATAATAGACACCGGCGGAGAACTGGTCGGACGTAACGGGCTTGATGTCCTTGGTGATCGGCACCCACAGGTCGATGGGCAGGGAAATCTGCGCGGAACTGAGCAGGTGCACGTACTGGGCCATCCGGGCGTAGCCGGTCTTGACAGACCAGCCGTTATCCCAGGCATACTTCGCGGAAACGCGCGGCTGGAGATTCCAGTAGCTCTTTCCGTCGGTGTTGAACAGGGACAGGTGCAGGCCGGGATTGACCGTCAGATGGTCCCCGACGGAGAAATCGTCCTCTGCGTACAGGGAAATGTCATGACCGCGGTAAGGCGTCGTATTCCCATACTTCTGTTCCTCGTGCTCCTCCTTATCCCCTTCTTGCGTGAAGGAAACGGCCGACAGGGTCTGCGGGAGGAAGGTGTGATACACATACTCGGCCCCGAACTTGACCAGATGCTTCGGAGAAGGGACATAGTCGAAGTCCATCTTCGCGCTCCAGTCCCGAATGCCGGAGATGTAGTCGACGTCGAAGTTATAGACATACCGCATCCCGTCATAATCCCGTCCCTGGCTCCGCATGCCGCTGTTCATCGACATATTGTAGCGGTTGTAGGCGAAGGTGGTGTTCGCGAACAACTGACTGGAAAACACGTGGTTCCAACGGAGGGAGACTACATTGTTCCCCCAGCCGAGGCCTATCTTCGTCTTGTCGAATCCGTCCGTATCGGAGAATGTGGAAGTCTCTTCCTCGAAACGGACGTTCGCCTGGTCCCTGCCGTTGTAGGAAGCCAGGAACAGGCGGTCCTTGTCAGTCGGACGCCAGGAAATCTTTCCGTTCAGGTCGTAGAAGAAATAATTGGCATAGATATCGGAGTCCGATTCAACCTTTTTCCCCAGATAGCGGATGACCGGATCGAAGAAGATCGTGTGCAGGCCGCGCGCGCTGAGCGAGTAGCTGAGCTTGTCCTTGATGATGGGGCCTTCCAGATGGAACTTCTCCGTCAGGGCGCCCACGCCGATGCTGCCATGGGTTTCCTTCATGTTGCCGTCGTTCGTGCGGATGTCCACGATGGAGGACACGCGGCCGCCGTAGCGGGCCGGGAAGGAGCCCTTGTAAAGCGTCACTTTCTTCACGGCCTCGGTCTGGAAGACCGACAGGATACCCAGCATGTGGTCCACATTGTAGATGGGAACGCCGTCCAGCAGGATCAGGTTCTCATCCGGACCGCCGCCACGGACGTAAAGGCCTGTGAATCCTTCGTTTCCGCCCTGGACACCCGGCATCAGCTGGATCGCCTTCAGGACATCGGCCTCGCCAAAAACGACCGGCGTCCGCTGGATATGAACCAGGGGTATGTCGATGGATCCGAGATAGGTGGACTGGATGCCGGCGTCCTTCTGCGCCACGACCGTTGCCTCGCGGATCTCGGCTGAAGGCTTCAGCGCGACGCTGATGGTGGTGTCGCGACGGAGGTCCAGCTCGAAGACCTGGCTCTCATAGCCCACATAACTATATTGGAGAGTGACCTTCCCGCGCGGGATGGTCAATGTATAATAGCCATACGCGTTGGTAACCGCGCCGGTCGGATTCTTCCGCCCCTCATCTTCCACCAGCACACCGGCTCCGATCAGGGTCTCGGCGGATCCCTGGTCCGTGATGTAGCCGCTCACGGTCGCGGTTCCGCGGGGCTGCGCCGCCGCTGAAAGGGCGGCCATCACGGCCGCCACAAGACAAATCCTTCTTCTCATACACGAATTAAAACCGGGATTCCCCGGAATCTTGCATCAACCTTGGATGTCGATGCCACCGCCGCTTCCGAAATCGGAAGAATCGGCGATCAGATGCTTCTGCATGCTCTTGCGCGCCCACTTGACCATCTGGAAGCAGAACAGCAGAATGGCGATGGTGATGGCGCCGCTCAGCTGCGGGGTGACGGCGGACATCATCGCCACCGTGTCATAGATGCCATGCGCCAGGACTGGATACAGCCACATCTTGAGGCCGGCGCCGCTCGAGCGATAGTTGTCGAAATGATTCAGCGAATAGTAGTAGCCCATCAGGACCGCGAAGCCGAAATGGCCCGGGATGGCGGTCAGGGAACGGCCAATGCCGGTCGTCACCCAGTCCGTCCCGGCGGCGAACAGGTACTCCACATTCTCGAAAGCCGCGAAGCCCATGCCCACGCACACCGCGTACACGATGCCATCCATCCGCTCGTCGAAATACGGATTCTTCCGCAGGAACAGCCACAGGCAGAATAGCTTGGCGGTTTCCTCCGGGATGGCCGCCCCGAAGAACGCCTGCCGGAAAGCGTCCCCGAAGGAACCGATTTCATCCGGGAAGAGGCCCAGGGTCATCGACGGAACGGAAATGAAGAAGGAACAGAACACGGAAAGGCAGCCGAAGAGGAAGCCTTTGATGATCATCTTCACGGGTTCCCGTTGCATCTTGTCCTGCTGGTAGGTGTAGAAAAGCAGGATCAGGGCCGGCAGCACGGCGAGGGCGATTACGTTAAGCATAGTCAATCACAGTCAATATTCCATTGTCCACCCGGAAGTGCACCTCCTTGCCGCCGAACGGCATTCCGTACACCCTTTCCGGGTCTTCCTGATACGCGGGACGGGGGTCCAGAGCCAGCAAGGCCTCCAGGCTTTCCCGTTCCTGCGGGCTGAGTGTCAAGTCTTCCGGGATCCGCACCTCAAGTGTCGCTTCCGGCACGGAGGCGGCGAAACCGCAGCGGGCCTCCGGAAAACTGTCGGCATAAACCACATAGGGCTTGATGTCGTAGATTGGGGTTCCGTCCATGAGGTCGGCGCCCTTCACGAGAAGGTCCATTCCATCGACGCCTTCCAGCTCCACGCAGGAGAGTCCCAGCGGGTTAGGTCGATACGGGGACCGCGTGGCCCAGACGCCCACGGCCGCGTTCCCGCCCAGGCGGGGCGGCCGCACCGTCGGCTGCCA
This sequence comes from Bacteroidales bacterium, assembly GCA_017558775.1. Classification (GTDB taxonomy): domain Bacteria; phylum Bacteroidota; class Bacteroidia; order Bacteroidales; family UBA932; genus Cryptobacteroides. The sequence continues at coordinate 18,464 of JAFYTP010000088.1, forward strand.
CTCCCCCTTCGCCGGCTTGTTCGCGGAAAATCCCCAGATGAGCCAGATCCGGTCGAAGCCTTCCAAGCCCCGCAACGCCTCGCGATTCCGGAAGGCCGGCTCGAACACGATGCGCCCCCGTAGGGACGGAACGAGCCCGCTCTGGCGCGGAATCCCGAACTTGGAGCCGAGGGCCCCATGGTACACGGCGACCGGCTGGAGTTCCATCTATTTGATTTTCAGTTTCTTCTTCTCGGCAAAGGAAGCAAACACGAGGAAAGTGTCGTCACCGGGTACGGTATTGAAAGTCACCCGGGTGGAGCGCTTCTTGAGCTTATAGGAGACCGGGGTGATGACACCGGTGTCCGGATTCCACTGGAAGGGCTGACGGCCGCGGACGCGGAAGCGGACCTTCACCGGCCCTGAGTAGGTCCCGAGGTTGCAGATCCGGTAAATCTCGACGTCCGGCAGATGGCGGTGCTGGAAGAACAGGCTGTCCGCCTTGGTCTTCACGTCAGGCTTCACGCCCGCGGCCTTCAGGATGGACCCGACGGTCCGGCCGGACATCACGTTCCCGGACAGCCAGACCTTCTCCACGGTGCGCTGAAACGCGGCGTCATCGTCGATGGGCAGGCACTGGGACGGCTTCACGCCGCCGATGAATGCACCGCCCGCGGCGAGTTCCGCGATCTTGTTCAGCACCTTCAGGGACATCCGGCCATCCTGCAGATACAGGATCCGGCCGTTGAGACCGCCGTCGGTATAGAGGCGGCCGGCCTTCAGGTGGAGGCTGTCCAGCAGGACATCCGTGCCGATGGTCTCACAGGCATACCCGAAGGGAAGGGCGGGGTCCGGGAACAGGCAGTCGCCCGTCTCCCCGCGGAAGACGAGAACATCGGCCACAGGCAGCCCCTGCTCAAGAAGGAAGGCGGCCTTCCCGCCGGAGATGGAATCCGGCACGGCCACGAAACCGGCCTCCAGACCCTTGAGGGCCTTCTCGGAAGCCGCTATGTCGATATAATCGAACCGGTTGCGCCCGCAGCCGGCCGCAGCCAGCAGCAGGATGCCGAGGACGATCCTTTTCAGTGCACTTTCTCGCATAACCTTGCAAATTTAAGGATAATTCCCCTATTTCTCCGAGATTTTATGTATTTTTGTAAACTCAAACGATATAAACAATACTTGGCAATGAAAAGAATCGTATTAGTTCGCCACGGCGAGAGCGCCTGGAACCTCGAAAACCGTTTCACCGGATGGACGGACGTAGACCTTACCCCCAAGGGCGAGAATGAAGCCAAAGAGGCCGGAAAGCTTCTCAAGGCCGAAGGTTTCGCTTTTACCAAGGCTTACACCTCATACCTCAAGCGGGCGGTCAAGACCCTCAACAACATCCTGGACAACATGGACCTGGACTGGATCCCCGTGGAGAAGAGCTGGCGCCTCAATGAGAAGCACTACGGCAACCTCCAGGGCCTGAACAAGGCCGAGACCGCCGAGAAGTACGGAGACGCCCAGGTGAAGATCTGGCGCCGCAGCTACGACGTCGCTCCTCTTCCCCTCGCGGAGGACGATCCCCGTAATGCGAAATTCGATCCGCGCTACGCCGGTGTGGCCGACAGCGACATCCCGCGTACCGAGTCCCTGAAGGACGCCATCGCCCGCGCCGTCCCTTACTGGAAGGAAGTAATCTTCCCCGACCGGGCCAACCACGACAACATCATCGTCGTCGCCCACGGAAACTCGCTCCGCGGCATCATCAAGTACCTGAAGAACATTTCCGACGAGGACATCATCAGCCTGAACCTCCCGACCGCCGTTCCCTACGTGTTCGAGTTCGACGACGAAGGAAAGCTCGTGAAAGATTACTTCCTGGGTGACCAGGAGGCCATCGCCGCCAAGATGAACGCCGTCGCCAACCAGGGCAAAGCGCAGAAATAAGGTGGGCGCATTCATGCAGAAAGTGGGGGTGTCCATCGCCTCCCGCCTCGGAATAACGGCCGCGATCGCCCTGATCGTGGCCGCTCTTCTGGGTGGCGGCTACTGGTGGGTGAAATCGAACAGCCCCCGCGACACCGTCAAGGACAAGCCCACCGGCGTCAAGGTCGAGATGGAGGAACTGTCCTTCTACGGGAAGAATGACACCAAGGTCGTCGGCAAAGTCTACCGCCAGGCCGATCTCGCCGACAACGACCGTCCCGTCGTCATCTACTGCCAGGACATCTCCTACGGAGAGGGCTGGTGCCGCTCCATCGCCGCGACCGGCGCCGTCTGCTACGCCTTCGACTTCCAGGGCGACGGTGAAAAAGCCCGCGCCAAGGAAATGGACGCCGTCCTGAAGGGGATCAAGAACCTCCGCTACGTGGATGCCGACAAGGTGTACCTGCTGGGCGAAGGGAACGGCTGTCTCGCCGCCTGCACGGCCGCCTTCAGCAATCCCAAGAAGATCAAGGGCCTCATCCTTGTCTCCCCCGGCTTCAATCCCTTGGAAATCAGCCGTAAAGCCAAACGCTACAACGGCACCATCCTCGTCGTGGACGATGCCCGCGGCCGCGAAGCGAACCTGAAAGAGATTCAGGATTTCATCTATTGACCGCCCAGCCGGTCGAAGAAGGTCTGGACGTCCGCCCAAGTGCGGAAGGGATCTTCCCCGAATTTGAGCACCGTTCCCAGGAAGCCGTCACAACCGTGACGGGTCAGGAGGTAGTCCCCCATCAATAATTCGGGGTGATTGCCAACGAGGACGCGGTTCCAGGCGGGAACGCCGATGTGGGCAGCGGCCCATTGAAGGTTTTCGCCCCAGAGTTCCGGCTTGTTCGGGTCTTCCCGGCAGATGATGTAGGCATCATACAGTTCCGACAGATGATGGAACACTTTGAAGGCCTCCCCGATGGGGAGGTCGTTTCGTGTATCCCGGAGCACGTCGTCCAGTTCCACCATCAGCGTCCGTTTGGTGCGGCCTTCCTGCTTGTCGTCGATCCACTGCATCACGGGCAGCAGCGTCCAGAGGAAGGTATGGTCGTTGAGCTGGTGCTCGCCGTCGAAGTGGAGCGACTGCGGATAGTGCGCGGCGAATTCGTCGAAGCAGTTGACCATTGTGTCCCGCGTTCCGAACAGGCCGTATACGCGCTCAGGCTCTACAACAGAAAAGCGCCCATCAGAAACAGCCCGGTAGTCCTCCAGCAATGCCTTTGTGACCATGAATGAGGTCTGCCCATCCTGCCGGACGTTATGGAACTCCTGCTTTCCTAAGCCGTTGTTTTTCAGAATGGTATCGGCGAGATGGAGGGCGGGATTGACACAGATCCGGTCATAGCCTGTGAGCTGTTCCGTGTACATTCCACCCATCGACGTACCCACGATCAGGTCCGGATTCTCCCGGGCGCAGAGGTCCTTCAACAGCGCAATCGCCTCGTGCGGATCCACCGGCAGGTCCGGTGCGATCACCGTCGCCTGCGGGAGGAGAAGGCGTAGCCTCCCCACCGTTCCGCTCGCCCCCGAGGAGGCGAAACCGTGCACATACAGGATGGTTTTGCCGGCGAAAAGTCCCGGCCTCGCATACTCATACAGTTCCATACCACGAAGGTAGGGATTATTTCTGGATATTGAAACGGACGCCGAGGGACAGGTTCCAGTGCAGGGGTTTCTCGGTATAGGCCGATTGGACCCCGGACCCGTTGTCGAAGTGATACTCGATGCCGGGCGCGAAATAGAGGCCGAAAACGCGGTTGAAGCGGTATTCAGCGCCGGCCGTCGCGCCGACGGACCAGAGCAGGCCGCCGGTGTCCGGGTGCTTGGCGATAGATTCTTCCAGATAGTCGCCGATGAAGGAATCGGTCCAGGAGTTGGCCAGCAGGCCCTTTTCCACCATGCCGCCGGCACCGGCATAGAGGCGGAGTCCCTTCCAGGGACGGATACCGGCCTCCAGCCGCAGCGGAACGCCCAGATAACCAAGGTTCTGGCGGGTGAAGCGGCGCATGCCCGTCGTCGACTCTTCGAAGGTACTGGTCAATGAAGTCCAGTTCAGACCGCTCGCCAGACTCAGATGCGGGGTCATATTCCAGGCAAAGGTGAGTCCCACCCGCATCGGAGCCCCATGATGGGCCTCGAAGGAGGACGCCTGATTCGAGGAAAGCATCTGCATCAGAGAGCCCGTGCTCTGCTTGGAACCGATGTTGACAGCGCGGGTGTACATAGGTCCGGTCTTGCTGAGGCCAAAGCCCTGGGACTGCTCGGAAGCATCCTGACCGCCGGACTGGTATGCGCCGATGCTGAAACCGCCCCGACCGCCGACTCCATAGCCGATGACCACCCTCTCTTCCAAGAGCGTGTCATCATCTTCCAGGACAACCCGTATCCCCGAACCGCTTGAGACAGAAACGGACTTGTAGCCGATGCAATCGATTTTCAGCGGGGTTCCGGGCGGGACATCCAAGTAGAAACGGCCATCGGCATCAGTCATTGCTCCTCCTTGCACCGAATAAACTCTTTCAGGAATAACGGAGGCGCCAACCACCGGATAGCCATCCGAATCGACGACGGTACCATAGACCCGTGCGTCAATGGATGAGGGAGCTTCCTTGTTTTCAACGATATCTTTCTTCGTCGATGCAGGCTTCGACGGATCCGTCGCATAGCAACCTAAGACGGTTTCGTTCAGCAACTCTTCATCTTCCTCCAGGACAACCCGCATCCCGGCCTTAGCCGAAACGGTAATAGGCAGGTAGCCCAAAGCGCTAACTTCCAATTCAGTTCCTTCCGGAACATCCAAAGAGAAACGGCCATCGGAATAGTTCGTCGTACCCCGATTATGATTTGAACGCATCAATATTGCGACACCAACAATCGGCTCGCCATTCTTATCGACGATAATGCCATAAACCGGAGTTGATGGAATGAAAGGCTCTTCCGTACGAGGAACGATTTTATGGACGGCATCCGGGATGGTCTCGTCGGAGGTGGGGATGGGGACGGACGTGTCTGGAATCACATCCGAAACGACGGTATTATGAGAGGCAACATCAAAGGGCGCGGGCGACTCCACCTTCTTATCCGGATGGAGGAACACAACCAAGGCCACGGCCGCGGCAACCGCCGCGCCCGATACCAGCCAGACGGGGAGCAACTTCCTGCGCGACTTCTCGGCCATCCCCTGTTCTATCCCCTCCCAGAGCCCTTCCGGCTCGGGGACGGAATAGTCCGAGAAGCGTTCCCGCAGGCTATTTTTCCACTCGTTATCCATTGTCTCTCAATTTAATATATTCTTTGATCCACTTCCCCAGCATCGCTTTCGCGTGGTGCAGCTGACTGGCGGAACTGTTTTCCTTGATCCCCAGCAGGGAGGCGATCTCCTTGTGGGACTTATCCTCGAACACGAACAGGTTGAACACGGTCCGGTACCCGTCCGGGAGCTTCCGGATCATCTCATGGATGACACGCAGCGGTACGGCGTTGAAGGCCGGTTCCTCTTCCTCTGGCAGGTCGGACAGGGTCGCGGGCAGCGGCACCGTCCGTTTCTTCCGCAGCGACTTGAGCGAATCGTTCACCACGATCCGGGTCATCCACGCCTTCAGCGAACCCTCGCCGCGCCAGGAGAACTTGTCCATCGAGTCGAAAATCTTGATGAACGCCTCCTGCAGGATGTCCTTGACCTCATCGTCATCCGGGATGTACCGGGCGCATACGGCCGTAAGATACCCTACGTACTGACCGTAGAGTGTCTTCATGGCGGATTTATCGCGCTGTCGGACCTTCCGGACGAGGTCTTGTTCCGACCCGCTATTGGGGACTCCGGTAGTCAACGGTCAGGGTCTTGCTGGTTTTATCGAGATTAAGGTATGTCAAGGAAAGCGTGACGGTATTTCCCCCCGTATCGGGCAAAAGTGACTCGACATCAAAGCAGATGATGCCTTCCGTCAAATCCCCTTCGGTGTCTTCGTGCGCATCGTGGACGAACCGGTACTCATTCTCCCCCGGTCCCGGAGCAAGATAGAATCCGTGGCTCGCCGTTCCCTGAGTCGGGAAGGCATAATGCAGCGTGAGGAAACCGTCTTCCAGACAGGTCATCCAGTCCAGGACCACGCCCACAGGGTCTCCCTCCCCATCTTTCAGGTCGGAGCGGATTCCCCCGAGTTCCAGCGGCGAGGCCCATTCCACGAGAATGGCGTCCGTGCAGAAATCAGGCAAGGAGGGAATCACCACGCAGCGGTACTGGAGGAACACACGGGTTCTGTCCGGTATGTCTTTCACTTCATCGGGATTGACGACCAGGCAGACCGTCTGGGCGTCCAGCCGGATGTACCGCTTCCCGTCCTGGGAGCGGACAGTGCCGATCGCCCAGTCGTTTTGCTTGGGGCCGGACCAGCCGTATTCGCCACCAGGATATGCTGATGATTTGTCGTAGTTCGGGATTTCGATTGTTTTCGAACAGGCTGAAACCAGCAACAGGAGGACCGCAAACACGGCCCATCCCCATCGATGATATCTGATAATCCGTTTCATTACGACCTATAAATCCCTCCTAAGTGAAATCTTGCATGGACCTGGAGAAAAAACCCCGGATTTTTTCACCGGGGTCCTTTCGTTCAGAGCGTATCCTTGAATTTGAGGATCGGATTTCGCGCCGCGGTAGTCTCATCGGGGCGCTTGATCGGTGCATTGTGCGGCGCCTCCTGCAGGATCCGGGGATCCTCCGCAGCCTCGGCGGCGATCTTGTGCATCACGTCGATGAACGCGTCGATCGTTTCCTTGGATTCGGTCTCCGTGGGCTCGATCATCAACGCCTGGTGGAACAGGAGCGGGAAGTAGATGGTCGGAGCGTGGAAGCCGAAGTCCAGCAGGCGCTTCGCCACATCCAGCGTGGTGGCGCCGTGCACGTCGTCGTGCGCGCCATCATTGACAAGACCGTCAAAGACGAACTCGTGCTTGCAAACGCCCTCGATCGGAAGCTTGTAGGCGTCCTTCAGGCACTCCTTGATGTAGTTTGCGCTCAGCACCGAGTACTGGCCCACCTTCTTCAGGTTCTGCTTGCCTAACATCAGAATATACGCGTAGGCGCGCAGGATGACGCCGAAGTTGCCATGGAAGCCAGACACCCGGATGTCGGGCAGGCAGTCCACGAGGTGCTCGGCGACGCCGACCGGGCCGCTGCCCGGACCGCCTCCGCCGTGCGGCGTGGAGAAGGTCTTGTGCAGGTTCAGGTGCATGATGTCGAAGCCCATGTCGCCCGGACGGACCACGCCCATCAGCGGGTTCATGTTGGCCCCGTCATAATACATCAGGCCGCCCACGCCATGGACCAGTTCCGCGATCTCCTTGATCTGCGTCTCGAAGAGGCCCAGGGTGTTCGGGTTCGTCATCATCATGCCGGCGACGGTGCCGTCGAGCAGGGGCTTCAGGGCCTCCACATCGACACGGCCGTTCTCCAGCGACTTCACTTCCACGACCTCCAGGCCGCAGACAGCGGCGGATGCCGGGTTCGTGCCATGGGCGCTGTCCGGGACGATGACCTTGGTGCGGGCCAGGTCGCCGCGCATCATGTGGTACTGCCGCATGATCATCAGGCCGGTGAGCTCACCGTGCGCGCCGGCGCAGGGATCGAAGGTGAAGGCGTACATGCCGGTGATGGCGGCCAGTGCCTTCTCCATCTCCTGATACACCTTGAGGGCGCCCTTCGTGAGACCGGCGTGCTCCAGCGGGTGCAGGCCAGCGAAACCGGGAAGGGCGGCCACTTCCTCGTTGATCTTGGGATTGTACTTCATCGTGCAGGATCCGAGCGGATAGAAGCCCGTGTCCACGCCGAAGTTCATCTGGGACAGATTCGTATAGTGGCGGACCACATCGGGCTCGCTCACCTCGGGGAGGTCCAGGGAAGCCTCACGCCGCAGGGCGGCCGGAATCTCCGGCGCCGCCGGGAAGCGGTTGACCGGCAGGGAGTAACCCACGCGGCCTTCCTTGGAGAGTTCGAAAACAAGTTTGTCGTAATACTTCATAGCCTAGCCCTCCTTCACGATTTTAACCAGTTCGTCGATCTCTTCCTTGGTACGCTGCTCGGTCACGCAGAAGGAGACATAGCCCTCCTCCGTATCCAGGGCGGCGAAGAAGCCCGCCTGCTCCAGGTCGCGCTGGAGAAGGCCCGGGAACTTCTTGGGCTTCAGCACGAATTCCTTCAGGAACGGCTTGCCCGGGAACACTTCCTCGAACTTGCCCGTCTTCACGAGCTCGTCGTACAGGTAATGCGCGCCGTCGCTGCTCAGCTTATTCACTTCGCGGAGGCCGTTCGGACCCATCAGGGACAGGTACACCGTCACCCAGAGGGCCATCAGGGACTCGTTGGAGCAGATGTTGGAAGTCGCTTTCTCACGCTTGATATGCTGCTCGCGGGCCTGCAGGGTGAGAACATAGGCACGCTTGCCGTCCTTGTCCGTGGTCTGACCCACGATACGGCCCGGCATCTTGCGCATGTGCTCCTTCTTCACGCCCATGAAGCCCACGTACGGGCCGCCGAAGCAGAGCGGAATACCCAGGGACTGGCCGTCGCCCACGGCGATATCAGCACCCCATTCCGCCGGCGTCTTGATGACGGCGAGGGTGGAAGGATCGCAGTACTCGATCAGGAGCGCCTTGACGGCGTGAATGGCATCGGCAAAGCCGGTGTGGTCCTCGATGATGCCGTAGCGGTTGGTCTCCGGGACGATGACGCCGGCGACGTCGTCCTTCGCCAACTCGGCCTTGAGGGCCTCCAGGGAGGTCTGGCCGTCGGTCGCGGGCACGTAGCCAATCTCCACGCCGTGGAACTTGGCGTAGGTCTCGACAACCTTGACGACGTGCGGCAGCAATGTCTTGGAAAGCAGGACGCGCGTCTTCTTCTTGGTGCAGGCGATGGCCATCTTCATCGCCTCGGCGGCGGCCGTAGGACCGTCGTAGAGGGAGGCGTTGGAAATGTCCATGCCGGTGAGTTCGCACACCATGCTCTGGAACTCGAAGATGTACCGGAGCGTGCCCTGCGAAATCTCGCACTGGTACGGCGTGTAGGCCGTCAGAAACTCTGAACGGGAAGTGATGTAGGGAATGACGGAAGGCGTGTAATGGTCATACGCGCCAGCGCCGACGAACACCTTCATTTTGGCGTTCATTCCGGCAAGGGCGTTCAGCCAGGCGCGGACTTCCGGCTCGGACATCGCGTCGGGAAGGGCGTAGGCGCCCTTCTTGACGAACTCCTTGGGAACGTCCGCGTACAGGTCCTCGATCTTCCCTACGCCGATCCGCTCCAGCATGGAACGGACATCGGCCTCCGTATGCGGGAAATAAGGGAATCCTGCCATCTCTTACTCTCCGATGCTGGCCTTATAAGCGGCGGCGTCCATCAGCGCGTCCAGCTCGGACGGGTCGGACATCTCCACCTTGATGATCCAGTTCTCGAACGCGTCCTCATTCACGAGTTCGGGGGTATCGTCGAGGGCTTCGTTCACCGCGACCACCTTGCCGGAGACCGGAGCGAACAGGTCGCTGGCGGCCTTGACGCTCTCCAGGGCGCCGAACTCCTCGCCGGCGGTCACCTCGTCGTCCACGTCGGGCATATCCACGTAGGTGATGTCGCCCATCTCTGCCTGGGCGAAATCGGTGACGCCGATGACGGCGAGGCCGTCCTCAACCTTGACCCACTCGTGGGATTCGGAATACTTGAGTCCTTCGATAATCTTGCTCATAATCAATGTTTTTTATGGTTTTACTTTTTGTAATTGGTCTGATAGAAACGCTTCTTCACCACTTTGCCCGGGAAGACCTTCTTGCGGATGCGGATGGACAGCGGGGTGTCCAGCGCGGCATAGGCCTTGTCCACGAGGGCGAAGCAGATGCTCTTGTCCAGGGAAATGGAATGATAACCGGTCGTGACGATGCCAACCTCGGTTCCATCCTCCAGTTCCACGGGATAACCGGCGCGCGGAATCGCCTTGTCCTCAATCTCGATACCCACCAGCTTGCGGGCGATTTCCCCGCCCTTCTGGGCCAGCAAAGCCTCCTTGCCGATGAAATCCTTGTCGAACTTGCAGAACATCCCCAGACCGGCCATGACCGGGCTGATCTCGGCGCTGAGCTCGTCGCCATAGAGCGGCAGGCCGGCCTCGAAGCGCAGGGTGTCCCGGCAGCCCAGGCCGCAAGGCTGGACGCCGGCAGCGATCAGGCGGTCCCAGAGCTCGACGGTTCCGTCGATGGAAGTATAAAGTTCAAAGCCGTCCTCGCCCGTATAACCGGTGCGGCTGACGATCATGCGCTTACCCTTATATTCAGTGTCATAGAAGGTATAGAAGCCCAGGTTCGCGGCTTCCGGCAGGCCGAGGACATCGGCCAGGACCTTTTCCGACTCCGGCCCCTGGACGGCGATCTGGCCCCAGACGGGCGACTCGTTGCGGACCGTGCAGTCGAAGCCCTTGGCGTGCTCCTCGATCCAGGCGAAGTCCTTGTCGATGTTGGCGGCGTTCACCACCAGCAGGAAATGGTCCGGGGCGAATTCCCGGTAGACGAGCAGGTCGTCCACCACGCCGCCGTCCGGGTAGCACATCATTCCGTAGAGGACCTTGCCGGGCTCGAAGCCGCGGATCTCGTTCGTGAAGATCCAGTTGACGAACTTCTCGGCCTCGGGGCCTTCCACGAAGACTTCACCCATATGGGAGACGTCGAACATCCCCACCTTCTGGCGGACAGCGTTGTGCTCCACGGTGATGGAGTCGTACTGGATGGGCATCATGAAGCCCGCGAACGGGCTCATCTTGGCCTGCAGCGCCACGTGCCTGTCGTACAGGCAGGTTTTCTGGAGCTCGGCCGGATTGAGGTTTTCAGACATATCGATATAGTTGGATTTATATTTACAGAGCTAAACGGAAACCGATCGTCGTGCGGAACTGGCTGGCGTGGAATTCATTGCGGTTGCTCACCCGGCATTTGTCCGCCGCGGTGGCCACGCTGCCGCCCCGCATCACGCGGATATCCCCGAGGGCCGTTTCCGCCGGACCGGTGGGATTCTCCTGCGCAAGATTATTATAAGGTCCCGGACGGTCCTGGCACCATTCCCAGGCGTTTCCGCTCATATCGTAAAGACCCAGTTCATTGGGTCTGTAACGGGCTACCATGCGTGTACGCATATCATCATAGCCGTACTGAGCAACGCCCTGGGGATAGTCGGAACCCGCAAAGACATAGCCGCGGCTCTTCTTTCCGCCGCGGGCGGCATACTCCCACTCTGCTTCCGTCGGAAGCCGGAACTTGCGTCCCGTCAGGGCATTAAGCTGCCGGATGAAGGCCTGGACATCATACCAGGAGACATTGCCGATGGGATAGTCCGGACCCTGGTTCCCGTAAGGGACATAGCCCATGACCGCCTCCCAAAGGGCCTGCGTCACTTCCAGCTTGCCGATCTTGAAGGAATCCAGCGTCACCTCATGGACCGGCAGTTCATCCTCGCGGATAACCTGGCTTTTCTGCTCCTCGCCGCCCATCATGAAAGTGCCGCCTGCGACGGCGATCATATCGAACTTGACGCCACCAACGGTGAACGTCTCGTTATTAAGGTCCGTCACCTGCTCGCGCACAACCTTATTGGACACGAAATTGTCGTAAATCTCTGCTGGATAGGGCTCTCCCGTGAAAACGGCCAGACGGAAGCCCACATCGCCCGCCTTGCTGGTCGCAGCCATCGGCTTGCGGGTGATGGGCTTGTTGTTCTTTTCGAGGGCGCTGCCGCCGCGGAGGGCGTGCGCATCCCCTTCCGAGTTCCCCTGGGGATTGACCGTCAGCTGGAAGCCGAGGTCATCGACCCAACGGTCCGAGCACCATTCCCAGGCACCGCCAGTCATGCCCTCCCGTTGCCGGGCGGCGTTCTCCCATTCGGCCTCCGTAGGGAGCCGGAACGGGACGCCCGTGGCCTTCGAGAGCTTTTTCAGGAACTTCTGGACGTCGTTGTAGGTGACACTGGTCACCGGCGCCGCAGGAACGTCCTTCGGGCTGGGATTCGAGCCCATGACGGCCTTCCAGAGGGCCTGGGAGACTTCCGTCGTGCCGATGGCGTATCCGTCCAGGATCACCTGATGGATGGCCGGCGTCCGGTATCGGCCCATGTCCTGGGTCTCACCCATGGCGAAAGTGCCGCCCGGCATCGGGGCCAGGGAGAAGGTCACGTCCTTCACCGTGAATGAATAAAGGGAATCAGCTCCTTTCCAGGGAGACAGGTCCACGGGGCCGGAAACCGTTCCGCCACCGCCGCAGGAAACCGCCAGAAGGAGGGCGGCCGCTCCGATTGCCAACTTTCTCATCGTTCCAGACAAGTCAGGATCCAGTCCTGAAGTTCCACATCAGTGTTCCTATTGACCCGAAGGTCTTCCGGCGCCGCCCCTTTGGCAGGAGACAATCCGCCGCAGATATCCACCGCCGCGAGATTCAGCCGCAGCAGGCGGTCCAGCCAGCCTTTCAGCGTGTCCAGGGAGTAGGTTCCCTGGCTCCAGTCCGTCCGGGATTCCTCCCGGCGCAGGACGTCCTTGTCGATGGACAAGTACACCCGCTTCCCGTCCAAGGCCTCCAGGAGGTCGTCGATCCCCTCTTCCAGTTCCCTGTCGATGGTGCCGGCGCTATTCCTAATCCGGTGGTCGGGCCCCAAAGGCCAGACCTCCGCCAGCATCGGGCACGCTTCCCGGAGCTCTTTCACCCAACTTCCGCAACTGAGCACGCCGCCAAAGGCAGGCGCCTGGTCGTCGGGGTGGTTGTCCACGAGAACCAACGTGAAGGGCTCTTGCTCCCGGGCGGCAAGGATCTTCGTGACGTAATGATAGTCGCCGCTGTCGATCCATCTCACCAGCTCCTCCGGCCGGGGTTCCAGGCGACGGCTGATTTCCGCCTCGGCTTCCGGGTCGCAGTAGCAGCAGGTCCCCTCGATGTCCCCGAGCCGGACCAGCCGGAACGGCACCTCACGCTCCCGCAATTCCTGCAGGAAACCTTCCGCTTCGTACATACCGGAAAAGTCGGCGATCAAAAGGCTCGGTTTCATCTTTCAAAGATACGCATTTTCCTTGATTTACCTTTCAATTCGAATGGAAAATCGAGCGAAAAATGCAAAAATGAACTAGAATCCCCACTTTCTCGTTTTTATATCGTAACTATCTATATTACAGTCAATGCAACAATATTGTTAGCGGTTATAACATAATTGTTAATATCGCAACACGATAAATCTCATCTCCTATTGGGAGCGACCAGTCCCCTACCTCCGAAACCGGATTTTTAAAAAAATTGTAAAAATCCTTGCAATGCCAGGAATAATTGCTACCTTTGTCAAAGCATGAACAAGAATACCGTCATCCTGCATCACCATCACCCTCTCTCGTAAGGACAGGGCGTTTTGAGTGTGCATGCCTGACGCGCATGGAAATGATGAAGACCTGTCCGACCCGGAAACAGGC
>JAFYTP010000089.1 GCA_017558775.1 Bacteroidales bacterium
CCTTCCGCGTGCGCAGTGTCGCCGCCGCCGCGGTGCATGAGTTCTTCCAGAGCCGGGGCTGTGGCTATGTGCACACCCCCATCATCACCGGCTCCGACGCCGAGGGCGCCGGCCAGATGTTCCGGGTCACCACCCTGGATCCCAGCGATCCGCCCCGCACCGAGGACGGCAAGGTGGACTTTTCCAAGGACTTCTTCGGCAAGAAGACCTGCCTCACCGTGAGCGGCCAGCTCGAGGGTGAGCTCGGCGCCACCGCCGTGGGCGAGATCTACACCTTCGGCCCCACCTTCCGGGCGGAGAACTCCAACACCCCGCGCCACCTCGCGGAGTTCTGGATGATCGAGCCGGAGATGGCTTTCTACGACATCGAAGACAACATGGAACTCGCCGAAGAGTTCGTGAAATACCTCGTCCAGTACGCTTTGGACAACTGCATGGACGACCTCCAGTTCCTCAACGACAAGTATGACGAGGGCCTGATTGAGCGCCTGAAGAGCGTGCTCGGCATCGCGTTCCAGCGCGTCACCTACACGGAGGCCGTGGAAATCCTTGAGAAGGCGGTCGCGAACGGCAAGCAGTTCGAGTATCCGGTCCACTGGGGCACGGACTTCCAGAGCGAGCATGAGCGCTACCTTGTGGAGCAGCACTTCGGCAAGCCGGTCATCCTCATCGACTTCCCCAAGGACATCAAGGCCTTCTACATGAAGCAGAACGAGGACGGCAGGACCGTCCGCGGCATGGACGTCCTCTTCCCGAAGATCGGCGAGATCATCGGCGGTTCCGAACGCGAGGCCTCCTTGGAGAAGCTCGAGCAGCGCATCACCGAGCTGGGCATGTCCCGCAAGAACCTCGAATGGTACATCGACACCCGGCGCTACGGCACCGTGCCGCACAGCGGCTTCGGCCTGGGCTTCGAGCGTCTGCTCCTCTTCGTCACCGGCATGGCCAACATCCGGGACGTCATCCCGTTCCCGAGAACTCCGAAAAACGCTGAATTTTAATTCGATATGCTCGTCATCGGTATCGCCGGAGGTTCCGGCTCAGGCAAGACCACGGTCGTCAAGGCCATCACCCGCCAGCTGCAGGGCCGGGTGGTCGTCATCCCTCAGGATTCCTACTACAAGGATTCCAGCCACGTTCCCGTGGAGGAACGGAAGAACATCAACTTCGACCATCCCGACGCCATCGACTGGAAACTGATGTGCCAGCAGATCCGGGAACTCAAGCAGGGCCATACCATCCAGCAGCCGGTGTACTCCTACATCACCTGCTCCCGGTCCACCACGGAAACCGTGACGGTGGAACCGGCCGACGTGATCATTGTGGAGGGCATCCTCATCTTCACCTGCAAGGAGCTCCGCGACCAGCTGAACATCAAGATCTTCGTAGATGCCGACGACGATGACCGCGTGCTCCGCATCATCGTCCGCGACGTGGCCGAGCGCGGCCGTACCATCGACACCGCCATCGAGCACTATACCGACACGGTGAAGCCGATGCACCTCCAGTTCATCGAACCCTCCAAGCGCTACGCCGACATCATCGTCCCGCAGGGCGGCCACAACCAGGTGGCAATCGACGTCCTCACCACCACGGTGGAGAAGGCGCTGGAACAGCGAAGCCGCAAGAAGAAATGAAGCTGACACCCGATCAGAAAGCAGGAATTTACATCACCGCGATCATCCATCTCGCGGTGATTATCGTTTTGCTCCTCTGCCAGATCGGGTATTCTGTCCAGCGGGAAAATACCTTCGTGCTGGACTTTACCAAACAGGAAGAGAAAGAGGAGGAAGTCAAGAAGGAAGAACTGCACCGCAGCGCTATCGCGCAGCTGGAGAGCATGTTGGCGACCGCCCGTTCCCAGCCCGTCCGCAACGTGACGGTGAACCGTTCCCAGCTCAAGGACGACCGCAACACCGACGCTGACCAGCTGTACCGCGACGCCGAGCGCCTGGCGCAGGACCTCAAGGACGGCCAGAACCGGAAGATCGAAGATCCGGAGGACTTCGTGCGGGAACCCGTCACGAAACCCGCCGAGACAAAGCCCCGCAAGCAGGAGACCTACAGCGGTCCCTCCGTTCTCTCCTGGTCCCTCGACGGCCGCAAAGCCACCCATCTCCCCATCCCCGCCTACCGCTGCGTGGGCGCGGGCGAAGTGACGGTCATCATCACCGTCAACAACCAAGGTACGGTCGTGGACGCCAAGGTCGATGACGGCGCCTCCTCCAGCGACGGCTGTCTCCGCAGCTTCGCCACCCGCGCCGCCCGCCTGAGCAAATTCAACGCCTCCACCACCGCCCCCGCCCGCCAGATGGGGACAATCACGTATCTATTTATCGCACAATAAGTTCCGAAGTAATCCTTCAAACACCTGTTTTAGGGGATCGGCATTCTTATGTGCCGTCCCCAAATTTTATAAGTATTTGGTCTGAAAAGTGATGCAAGATTTTGATGATCCCCGTATTTCAGTGGTTGGCAGACTATCCTAAAAATGTTCTGAATCATCGCCTGATATCCTTGCAGATAATGATTTGAATGATTAACTTTGATTTAGGAAGTGCGTTTGCACTTTTTTTTGAATACACAGATTATTAGATGAAAAGTCCTATTTTCCTCGCGCTTGCCCTGGCGGCATCGACACTCGCCGCCCATGCGCAATCCCCTGCCGACACCCTTCAGGATGTCCGACCCTTCAGTACACACGCTTTAGACCTTCTGATGGCTCGAGAGCCCGGAGTGGAGGTCATCTCCAGCCCCGGAGCGCCGGGAATGACGCCGACGATCCACGTTCGTGGAATCGGCGTACTGCCGGGCATCAATCCGCTGTATGTGGTCGACGGGATGCGGAGAAGGGATCTGGACGGAATCGCGCCCGAGTCCATCGAAAAGATCGAAGTGCTCAAGGATGCGGCGGCCATGGGTTTGTGGGGACCGGGCGCTGCAGCCGGTGTGGTGGTCGTGACCACCCGTCGCGCCTCGCAGCAGGGTTTCCACGCAGGATATGAATTCGCCGGTGGCTTCCAGAGTCTGGCCCACACACCCGAGAAAATGACGATGTCCGAGTGGCAAAAGCACTATCGGTATCAGGATCCGGATATGAAGGAATCAATTCTGCCCGGCCCGGAAACCACCTTCCTCCAAAAGCATCACCTTTACACTCAATATGGAGGGAAGAAACTGTCGGCCTACGCGGGATTCTCGGTCTTGGACAATGACGGCCCCTATGCCGGCAAGGATGACACCCACCGCCGTTATGCGGCTTCCTGGTCGGCCGAATACCGTCCGCTCCGGTGGCTTTCCCTGGAAACTACGGGACGTTGGAACCGGTCATCCATCAGCCGGGCACCGGAATCGTGGCTGGAGCGTTATCTCCTTTCGGTTCCCAAGTATAATCAGGAGAACTGGTTTTACCTGTATTCGGACCGGGAGAATTTTTCCGAAACCGTCATCCAAGGACAAGTGGACATCCACCCCCTTCCCGGGCTGTATGTCCGGGGAACCGGCGGATACGCCCAGGGAATGAGGAATCTGTGCGCGGCCAAATGGTCAGGCTATGGTTATGACGAGGATCCCACCCTGGTGGAAGAAGTGGATGCGAAAGCTGGTTATGAAGGGAAAAAATGGTTTCAGTGGGGCATCGAGACAGGTTGGAACGGACAATGGAGAGACCATCGGCTTCAGCTGAACGGAACATTCCGCCGGATCAAGGAAAAACAGGACAACCGGGTCATTCAAGGAACCGCCCAACTGTCTGATATCGGATTGAAGTACGGAGACGAGGCCCTTCTCGAAGAGAAATTCCTGCTTCCCTACTATGAAAGATACAAGACATTAAATTGGGAGGAACAAATATGGGAGTCTCGTTCCAATCCAACCCATATCACCACTTACAACGATTCAAAACCCGAAATGAAATGGAATGAGAGTGTCCTTTCCATCGCCTATGACTGGAAGGGCCGGTATGAATTGGGTTTTTCCTTTTTTCGGCTTTGGGCCGAAAAGCTCTTCTCCAGCGAGGGCTGGTGCGTCCCGGCCGTGACCCTGGGATGGACCTTGTCCGAGGAGCCGGTCCTTCGCCGGCTGTTGCCGGAATCCTTGAGCAACTGGTCCGTCAAAGCTTCCTGGTCCAATACGGATGCCTATGTTCCCCTCCTTGACAATCTCAATCATTGGGTAAGACACATCGGCGACATGACATCCATCGCCACTTTCACCTCAAGCCTGTCAACGGCCGCCCGTCACCGGGATCTGACGACCTCCCTGTCCTTTCAACTCGGAGGCCCTACCCTGGACCTGTCCGCTTCCTGGTATGTCAATGACGATGATCTGACATTCTATGATTCATATTTCATCAGCGGAGACGACATCAAGCCGCATAACGAATATATCGAATCCCCTGTTTTCACTCTTCGAAACCAGGGTATAGAACTGGCGGGCGCTCTCCGGCAGAACGTCGGACCCTTCCGTTATTCTTTATCCACTTATCTGACCTTCTACAGAAACCGTGTCAGTTTCGGAGATATACTGCAGAATTTCTCGTATATCCCCTGGCAGAAGGGAGTCCCGCTTTCATTAAAGGACGGAGAACCGATGGGTGGCAGCGACGTGTACCGTATTCAGGATGGTCAGTACCTGATTGACATCCACGATACCATCTGGAAGGGGTCTCTCTTCCCGAAAGTGACCGGCGGCATCCAGGCCCTGCTCGGCTGGAACCGCTGGCAGTTGACGGTTTCCGGTCACGGAGACGCCGGCCAAACCATCCGGAGTGATGGCTTGTATGATTCCACGATCAGATACAATCTGGATGAGAACCCGGTGATCGAGCAAGTATTCAATCAATATGGGATCGAAAACACCGAGCATGCCGTCCATAACGCCTCCTTCTTCCGCATCGATCAGTTGCGTCTGGATTATACGCTTCCCCTGCGAAACGTCTCGCTGAATCTGTTCGCCTCCCTGGAGAACTGGTTCCTGGTCACGAAGTATCCGGGCTCGGATCCGGAACTTGCCCTCGCCTGGAACGTGCGGGAAGTGAATACTTATCCCTACACCTACACTCCCGCGCTTACGGGAGACTTCATCGGCGTGGAAACGGCCGCCTATCCCTCCACCCGCCGGACAATCTTCGGCCTCTCAATTAATTTCTAGTCCTAAGATAAATGAATCGCCCCCACCGTTCAGATGGGGGCGATTTCTTATATAGCAGGATGCCTTAGCGGAGCGTCTCCAGCAGCAGTTTTTCCATCAACTCATAACCGGCCGCGTTCGGGTGGACGGTGTCGGTGGTAAGGCCGTCGCGGACTTTGCCGTCGGGTCCGGCCAGGACGCTGCCGTAATCGACATAAGTGATGCCGTGACGGTCGCAGTAGGCCTTGAGGCGGGCGTTGAGGCTGCACACTTTCTCGAAGGTGTCCGTGACTTCCTGGCGCCAGCGGAGATGGTAGGAGGGCAGCACCGAGCAGATGACCGGACGGACGCCGTTCTGCCAGCAGAGGTCGATGATGCTCACAATGTTGGAAAAGGTAACATCCTCATTATAAGGGTCGCCGAGGTTCTGGGCGATGTCGTTGATACCGCCGAGGAAGACCATCGTGGAAGCGCCGATGTCCAGGACATCGGCCCGGAAACGGAGAAGCATATTGGCCGTCTCCTCACCGCCGATGCCACGGCCGATGAAGCCGTTGGCGGCGAAGAATTCGGGGCGCTGGGACGCCCAGCCGTCGGTGATGGAGTCTCCGAACAGGACGACGCGGGGGCCGTCGGGGGCCGGGAGTTCCGCGTTGGCGGCGGCGTAACGGTTAAGGTGTACGATTTTCTGGGCCTGGGCACCCACGCAGAGGGTGGCGAAGGCCATGCACAATACAAGAATCTTTTTCATTGAAATTAAATAAGTTCGTCGCGCTCCCGCATGTCTTTGAGCCGCAGCTGGAGCGTAGAGGAGCCACGGTAGAAATTCTCCACGATGGAGTAGCACACGTCGATCGGGTTGCCGGCTTTGATATGGTCGTAGAATTCGGCCATGTTGAAGCCGATGGCGGGAATCTGGCGGTAGGGCTGGGATTCCTGCATCAGGTCCAGTTTCAAATGGACACCGCCCGCACCCACTTTGCGGCCGTTGCCGGCGTCATAGACATCGTCCGTGAGGAAAACCGGATTCGCGTTGCCGGGGCCGAAGGGCTGGAACTGCTTGAGGATCCGGAAGAACTTGGGCGTGATCTGGGAAAAGTCCAGCCGGGCGTCGATGTCCACGACCGGGGTCAATTCCTGCTTGGTGATGTTGCCGGATACGAAACGGTTCATCCGCTGGCAGAATTCCGCCAGGTTCTCCTCCTTCATCGTGAGGCCGGCGGCGTAGACGTGACCGCCGAAGTTCTCCAGCAGGTCCGCGCAGCTTTCGATGGAGGCGTACAGGTCGAAACCGGCGACGCTGCGGGCGGAGCCGGTGATGAAGCCGTTGGACTTCGTGAGGACGACCGTGGGCTTGTAATAGGCCTCCACCAGGCGCGAGGCGACGATGCCCACGACACCCTTGTTCCAGGTGGGGTTATAGACGATGGTCACATTCTCCGTCTCGAGGGCGGTGCCGTTCGCCACCATCTGCAGGGCCTCCTGGGTGATTTCCCGGTCGATGTTCTTGCGCTCGTTGTTGTTATCGTTGATCTTCTCGCCGATCTGGAAGGCGGAACGGTCGTCCATCGCGGTGAGGAGCTCCACGGCCAGGCGGCCGGACTCCATACGGCCGGCGGCGTTGATGCGCGGGCCGATCTTAAAGACGATATCGTCGATGGTCACGTGCCCGGGCTCGAGCTTTGCGAGGCTCAGCATCGCTAGCAGGCCCTTGCGGGGATTCTCGTTCAGCCGCTTGAGGCCGAAGTGCGCGAGGACGCGGTTCTCCCCTACCATCGACACCAGGTCGGAGGCGATGGACACCACCTGCAGGTCCAGCAGGGGTTCGAGGGTTTCGAAGTCGATGCCGTACTTGATGGAATAGCCCTGGACGAACTTGAAGCCGACGCCACAGCCGCACAGGTCGTCAAAAGGATAATGGCAATCCTCCCGCTTCGGGTCCAGCACCGCCACCGCGGCGGGAAGCTCGTTCTCCGGAAGATGGTGGTCGCAGATGATTACGTCGATGCCTTTGCTCCGGGCGTACTCCACCTTCTCGATGGCCTTGATGCCGCAGTCCAGGGTGATCAGGAGGTTGATGCCGTTGTCGGAAGCCCAGTCCAGACCCTTGTACGAGACACCGTAGCCCTCGTCATACCGGTCGGGAATGTAGTATTCCACCCGCTTGGTGAAACGGCGGACGAAGGAATAGACCAGCGCGACGGCCGTCGTACCGTCCACGTCATAGTCGCCGTAAACAAGGATTTTCTGGCCTTTGGCGATGGCTTCGTGAAGCCGCTCCACGGCCTTGTCCATGTCCTTCATCAGGAACGGGTCGTGCAGGTCCTCCAGGCTGGGCCGGAAGAACGCGCGCGCCTGCTGGAAGGTCTCCACGCCACGCTGGACCAGCAGCTCCGCCAGAACCCGGTCCACACCGAGCTCCGTCGCCAGTCTGTCCACTTTCTCCGGGTTCCCCGGCTCGTGGACGGTCCACTTCCGTTCCGTAATGCCCATAGTCGTACAAATTTACGCATTTCCCCCTGCAAAAGCAAGAGGATTACGTATGAGCAAAAAAAACCTCCCGATTTTCGGGAGGCTCAATACGTCCAAATACCTTATTCCGTAGGGAAAAGACCGAACAGCTCGGCGTCGATCTTGTCGGTGATGGTCTGGAAGTCTTCGGGACGGTTCTCGAACTTGATGGTGTCCACGTCGATGATCAGGAGGCGGGACTTGTAGTCCTTGATCCAGTCTTCGTAGCGCTGGTTCAGGCCGGTGATGTAGTCGATGCGGATGGAACGCTCGTACTCGCGGCCGCGCTTCTGGATCTGGGCGATGAGGTTCGGGATGGAACTGCGCAGGTAGATCAGGAGGTCCGGCGGGTTCACCAGGGACATCATCAGGTCGAAGAGGTCGGAGTAGTTCTCGAAGTCACGG
This sequence comes from Bacteroidales bacterium, assembly GCA_017558775.1. Classification (GTDB taxonomy): domain Bacteria; phylum Bacteroidota; class Bacteroidia; order Bacteroidales; family UBA932; genus Cryptobacteroides. The sequence continues at coordinate 8,047 of JAFYTP010000089.1, forward strand.
GTGGACATCAGGCCCATCGCGTGGAGGTTCGGGGCGAAGATGCGGGCGTCCTCGTAGATGGTGCGGTCCTGGATGATGATGTCCTTCTGCTTGGAAATCTCCACCACGTCCTGGAAACGCTTGTTCAGGAAGTAGATCTGGAGGTTGAAGGACCAGCGCTCCATGTCCTCGTAGAAGTCGGCGAGGTAGGGGTTGAAGTCCACGGACTCGAACTTGGGCGTCCACCCGTAGTGGGCGGCCAGCATCTTGGTCAGCGTCGTCTTTCCGCTGCCGATATTTCCGGCGATGGCGATATGCATAACACGTTATTTTTACAAAAGTAGCATTTTTTCAAAACAATCCATACAGTTCCGCGTCGATGCGGTCCGTGATGAGCGCGAAATCCTCCGGCCGGTTCAGGAAGTCCAGATTGTCCACCTCGATGGTAATCAGGCGGCCGGTGTAGTTGCCGATCCACTCGTCATAGCGCTCGTTCAGGCCGGAGAGATATTCGATGGAGATGCTCTGCTCGTAGTCGCGGCCGCGTTTGGCGATCTGGGCCACCAGATGCTCGATGGAACTCTTCAGGTAAATGAGCAGGTCCGGCTGCTTGACCACCTCCATCATCACGTTGTAGGAGTCCATGAAGGTGTTGTAGTCGCGCTCGGAGAGGTTCCCCTGCGCGTAGTTGTTCGCCACGAAGATATGGACACCCTCCATCACGGTGCGGTCCTGGATGACGACGTCCTTGGATTTACCGATCTCGATCACGTCGTGGAGCCGCTTGTTGAGGAAGTACATCTCCAGGGCGAAGGACCAGCGCTTGATATCCGCGTAATAATCGGCAAGATAGGGGTTGTAGGTCACCGACTCGAACTTCGGGGTCCAGCCGTAGTGGCGGGCCAGAAGCGTGGTCAGCGTGGTCTTGCCGCTGCCGATGTTGCCTGCGATTCCGATGTGCATACAGAGAATGGTTATCTTTACAAAGTTAGGGAATTATTCCGTAAATTTGCAACCTAAATCCGGACATCGTCATGCTTCAGATCAAGATTTTCCAGGTCAATCCGCTGGGTGCCAATTGCGTCGTTCTCTGGGAGGACGGCGGAAAAACCTGCGCCATCGCGGATCCGGGCTTCTATCGGCCCGACGAGGAGGAGATGGTCTTCTCCTTCCTCCGGGACAACGGCCTCACCCCCGATGCCGTCCTCCTTACCCACGGGCATTTCGACCACGCCTGGGGCGCGGCGGCCGTGGAGAAGCGGTATGGCTGCCCGGTGTATATGAGTGTGGCCGATGAGCCCGTGCTGCAGGGCAGCTCCGCCATGCTGGAGCGTCTCCAGCTGGAAAAGAAGGTAGAACCGTTCCCGTACAAGGATGTCACGGACGGGCAGGTCCTCCATGTCGGCGGTGCCGATTGGAAAGTCATCACGACGCCCGGCCATTCTCCCGGCTGCGTCTGCTACTACTGCGAGGAATCCTCCGTCCTCCTCAGCGGCGACACGCTCTTTGCCGGCAGCATCGGCAGAACCGACCTCATAGGCGGCGACTACGACGCCCTTATCAAGTCCGTCATGGACAAAATCATGGGCCTTCCCGGCGAGACGGATGTCATCCCCGGCCACGGCCACCCCACCTCCATCGGTCGCGAGGCGACCACCAACCCTTTTCTCATCCCTTTCAATGAGCCCGATTCCGACTGGTGGAACCAGGACGGCATAGAATTGGAAGGTGTGTAGGTAAATATTTATTATGAAACGAACAATCCTCTTTTTCGCGGCCTGCTTCGCGGCCGCGAGTATTGCATCGGCTCAAGAAAAGCCTGTTTTCAACCCCGATCTTGCCTGGAACACGCTTCGCGCGGAAGTCGGCGTCCAGTTCCCCCTCGGTTCCGAAGTGGCCGAAAACGGCCTCCAGTATTCCCTGTCCTATACCAAGCGCATTTTCGGGCACTGGGGATGGCGGGCCGGAGCCACCTATGCCGACAAAAACACCTCCGTACGCAATTATGTGGGAGTCCCGTTGGCGGCGGTCTACCGCTTCAATACGGTCAGTTATGGCCAACGCGTGCGGGATGTCGCAGTCACTTCCGCCCATCAGGTGGCCTGGGACAGCGCAATGGGCTACGGTTCCGACAAGATGACCCGGGACGTCCTTTCCAACGCCCTTTTCATCCTTTTCCGTGGCTTTGAAGCGTTCGCCGGCGTGACGCCCGGCTATGTCTTCGGAGACGGAACCTCCACCAGGGAAACGTATTATACCGGTTCGGGTCCCGAAACCTACGACGTCGGCATCCAGCTGAACTGTCGCTTCACCCTCACCGCCGATGCCGGCTGCTCCTTCAACATCCCCATCCGGCACATCAGCCTGAACTTCTCCCCCGCCGTCCACTATCTCCTGACGAACAACTTCACCGAATACCGCCAGAAGATCGAGCCCATCACCGCCAGCTCCCCCAGCCAACCCACCCTCCGTCCCCTCCGCTGGCAAGCCTCCATCATGGCCGGGATCAGTTATATGTTCTGATAATCTGACTTTTCCGCATATTTTCGGCCCGGTTTTTCCGGACCTTTTTTTGTTTCTGTTCGATTTTTGCAAAAAGATTTGGTCGGTAAGAAAAAACCGTCTATATTTGCAGTGTAATAGCATACTAATACACAAGAAATGCTGATTGAACTGAAGGGTATCAACAAGACCTACGATAACGGGCAGCCGCTGCACGTGCTCAAGGGCGTCGACCTGGAAATAGAACGCGGAGAGTTCGTGTCCATCATGGGCGCGTCCGGTTCCGGAAAGTCCACGCTGCTCAACATCCTGGGCATCCTGGACAATTATGATACGGGCGAATACTGGTTGGACGGCAAGCTGATCAAGGACCTTTCCGAGAAGACGGCGGCGGATTACCGCAACCGGATGATCGGGTTCGTGTTCCAGAGCTTCAACCTCATCAATTTCAAGACGGCCGTCGAGAACGTGGAACTCCCATTATATTATCAGGGAGTCCCGCGCAAGAAACGGCACGAGATGGCGATGGAGTATCTGGAGAAGCTCGGTCTCACGGACTGGGCGTCCCACTTCCCCAACGAGATGTCCGGCGGCCAGAAGCAGCGCGTGGCCATCGCCCGCGCCCTCATCACCCGGCCCCAGATTATCCTGGCCGACGAGCCCACGGGCGCGCTGGATTCCAAGACCAGCGTGGAAGTGATGCAGCTTCTCAAGCGCCTCAACCAGGAGGAGAACATCACGATCATCGTCGTCACGCATGAAAGCGGCGTCGCCAACGAGACGGACAAGATCATCCACATCAAGGACGGCATCATCGGCGAGATCGAAGAAAACAAGGCCCACCAGGCCTGGGGCGGCCCCATGATGAAATAAACCATGCGGGAACTCTTCTACGAAATAGCCGGAAACCTGCGCAACAACAAACTCCGAACAGTCCTCACGGGCTTCGCGGTGAGTTGGGGCATCTTCCTGCTGATTTGCCTGCTCGGCGCGGGAAACGGCTTGATGAACTCTTTCATGGGTAGCGTGGCCGATTATATCTCCCAGAGCATCACGGTGCGGGGCCGATGGACCTCAAAACCCTATGCGGGCTACCAGGAAGGACGCGAGATCCAGTTGGACGAGACCGACGTCGCCTGGACGGAAGGGCCCCGCTGGGCCCCGACGGTGAACAATGTCACCCGCCAGACCGGTTCGACCGGCGTCACCTTCTCCCTGGACGGGAACACCGTCGCGGGCCAGATTTCCGGCGTGATGCCCGAATACCGGGAGCAGGAGAAATTAAAGATGTATGCCGGCCGATTTCTGAATCAGGACGACCTGAAGCAGCGTCGGAAGATGATTGTCCTGAGCCTCGCCCAGGCCAAGGAACTGTCTCCGAAAAACCCCGAGGCCGTCATCGGCCGATGGGTGGGCGCCGGAACGGTTTCCTTCCGGGTGGTCGGCCTCTATTATACCGACGAATCCAGCATGTACCGGACCTGCCCGATTCCCTACACCACCTATAAGGGCATCTACGATACCAGCGACAAGATTGGAAGCATCACCTTCACCCTGGACGGCCCCGAGACCAAGAGCGAACACGAGGCCTTCGAAAAGGAATACGCCGGCGCCCTGCGCCTCCGGCACGACGTGGCGCCGGACGATTGGCGGGGCATCTGGGTGAATAACGGCTACACAAGCAACATGGAGATGAACGACGCCCAGCGCTATATCCGCACCTTCCTGTGGATCCTGGGCCTCCTGACCCTCGTGAGCGGCATCGTGGGTGTGTCCAACATCATGCTCATCACCGTGAAGGAGCGCACCCACGAGTTCGGCATCCGGAAGGCCATCGGCGCCTCCCCCGCCCAGATCCTGAAACTCATCATCGCCGAAAGCGTCACAATCACGGCTCTGTTCGGCTACATCGGGATGTTCCTCGGAATGATCGCCTGCCAAATCATGGACAAGACGGTGGCACAGGATGCCGTGGACATCGGCGTGGCGAAGATCCAGATGCTGGTGAACCCTACCGTGGGTCTGGACGTCGCCATCGAAGCGACCATCCTCCTGATCGTGGCCGGAACCATCGCGGGGGCAGTCCCTGCCTGGAAGGCCGCGCGTGTGAAACCCATTGAAGCCCTGAGAGCGGAATGAAAGCCCTGTTCGATACCGATACCTTCCGGGAAATCCTGGACAGCATCCTCCGCAACCGCAGCCGGAGCCTCCTCACCGGGTTCGGCGTGTTTTGGGGCGTCTTCATGCTGATGCTTCTTACCGGCGGCGGTCAGGGCTTCAAGGACCTCCTGGTCCAGAACTTCGAAGGCTTTGCCCAGAACACCTGCATCGTCGCGACGAGCAACACCACCAAACCCTACAAGGGATTCAAGAAAGGCCGCGCCTGGGACCTGGAGTATGCCGATGTGGACCGCCTGAAGGCGATGGTCCCGGAATTGGAGACCGTCTCCCCCTCCGTCAGTCTGTGGGGAAAGAGCGTCACCCGCAACGAGAACACCTCGTCCAGCGCCGTCGTGAAAGGCGTCCGGGCCGACTATGCGAATATCGAGACCCCCAGGATCAAATACGGCCGATGGCTCAATGACGCGGACAACCTGCAGGAGCGGAAAGTGTGTGTCATCGGCAAGAACGTCTACGAGGAACTTTTCCCCGAGGGCGGCAGCCCGCTCGGAGAGCGCATCTGCATCGACGGCAGCTACTATACCGTCATCGGCGTGGACTGGAAAAGCACCGACGGCATCAGCATCAACGGCAGCGCCGCCGACGCGGTCTCCATTCCCATCAACCAGGTCCGGAAGGCCTACAACCTCGGAAACGCCATCCATCTCCTATGCTTCACGGCGAAGGATGGCATCACGATGAGCGACGTCACGCCGCGCGTGCGGGAAATCATCGCCCGGAGGCATTACATCGCCCCCGACGACGAGCAGGCGATGTTCCTGCTGAACACCCAGCTCATCTTCGGCATCGTGGACAACCTGTTCAAGGGCATCAACTTCCTGATCTGGCTCATCGGCCTGGGGACCTTGTTGGCCGGCGTCATCGGCGTGTCCAACATCATGATGGTGAGCGTGAAGGAGCGTACCACCGAGATCGGCATCCGCCGGGCCATCGGCGCCACCCCGCGCCAGATTCTCGGCCAGATCATCTCCGAGAGCATCGTCCTCACCCTCGCGGCGGGCATGCTGGGCATCGTGTTCAGCGTCCTCATCCTCGCCGGCGTGGAACTGGCGATGACGGAGGACGGCATCCTGAAGGCCGCCTTCCAGGTACCCTTCGGCACCGCGGTCCTCGCCGCTCTCCTCCTGACCGTCCTCGGCGTTCTCGCGGGCCTGATGCCCGCCCTCCGCGCCATGCAGATCAAACCCGTGGACGCCATGCGTGATGAATAAAAACTATACAATATGAAAAAAATCGGTAGAATCCTGACCATCCTCCTCGCGGCCGCCGTGTTCATCGGCACCTTCGCGTACCTGTTCCAGCGCTCCCGTCCCAAGGAGGTCCAGTACGAGGAACTGACGCCCGAAATGGGCACCATCGCCAAATCCACCGTCGTCACGGGCAAGATCCAGCCCCGGGACGAGGTCAATGTGAAGGCCCAGATCAGCGGCATCGTGGCCGAACTCTACAAGGAGGCCGGCCAGCGGGTGGAAAAAAACGAGGTCATCGCGAAACTCAAGGTCATCCCCGAGATGAGCCAGCTGAGCGCCGCGCAGAGCCGCGTCCGCCTGTCCGAGGTCAATCTCAAGCAGGCCCAAACCAACTACGACCGCGAGAAGAGCCTCTTCGACCAGCAGCTCGTGAGCGCCGAAGCCTTCGAGCAGGTGGCCCAGCAGCTCAAGCAAGCCAAAGAAGAATACAACGCCTCCGTGGAGTCCCTGGAGATTATCCGGGACGGCGTTTCATCGTCCAATAAGTCAGGGAGTTCCACCCTCGTCCGGTCCTCGGTCTCCGGCTTGATTCTGGACATTCCGGTGAAGGTGGGCAACACCGTCATCAACTCCAACACCTTCAACGACGGTACCACCATCGCCACGGTCGCGGACATGAACGACCTCATCTTCGACGGCAACATCGACGAGACGGAAGTAGGCCGGATCCATTTAGGGCTGCCCGTGCGGATCACTGTCGGCGCCCTGCAGGATGTCACCATCGACGCTGCCCTGGAGTATATTTCCCCGAAGGCCATGGAATCCGGCGGTACCAATCTCTTTGAGATCAAGGCCACCGTCAAGGTCCCCGAGGGCGTCACCATCCGCTCCGGTTACAGCGCCAATGCGGAGATTGAACTCCAGCGGCAGGAAAACGTGATGACCCTGCCCGAAAGCGCCATCCAGTTCGAAGGCGAGAAGACCTTCGTCTATATCGTCAAGGCCGACGGCGGTTACGAGCGCCGCGACGTGGTGACCGGCGTCTCCGACGGGGTGAACATCGAAATCAAGGAAGGCCTCTCCCTCGGGGAGAAGGTCCGCGGCAACCAGATCATCGACGAAAAGAAGAAGTAGCGCCATGAAGAAGTTTTTCCTTGCCCTCGTACTGCTCTGCCCCGCCCTGGCCGGGGCGCAGGACCTGCGTCATCCGTGGACCCTCCAGGAGTGCCTTGACTGGGCACTGGAGCACAGCCTGACCGTGAAACAGGGCGAACTGAACCTGGCTCAGCAGGAGATCCAGACGAACACGGCCGAGAACAGCTGGCTGCCCACGGTGAGCGCCTCCGCGAACGAAAGCATCAACTTCGGCCGCGGCCTCACCGCCGACAACACCTATACGTCCGCGAACACCACCTCCACCGGCTTCTCCATCGGCGGTGGCATGAACCTCTTCGACGGACTCGCCACGCCCAACAACATCGCGCTCGCACGGCTGAACCTCGAAGCGGCCACCAAGGATCTGGAGCGCATCCGGGACGACATCCGCGTTGCCGTCGCAAGAGCCTATGTGCAAGTGCTTTACGATTATGAGATTGTCGATGTCGCCCGCAAGCAGATCGAGCTCGACGACGCGCAGGTCGCCCGCCTGGAGGCGCTGGCCGCCACCGGAAAGGCCGCGCAGGCCGAGGTTTCGCAGCAGAAGGCCTCCCGCGCCCAGAGCGGCGTGACGCTCGTGCAGGCGGAGAACAACCTCCGGCTCGCCCTGCTGGACCTCGCCCAACTGCTGGAGTTTACCTCCAGCGAAGGATTCTCCGTCGAGCGGCCCGACGTGGCCGTGGACGAAATCGTCCTGGACATGCCCGAGCGCATCTATGCCGACGCGGTGGAGACCCGTCCCGCCGTCCTCGCCGAAGAAATCCGCCTGAAAGGCACCGAGAAGTCGCTGAAGGTCGCACAGGCCTCCCGCTATCCGTCCCTGAGCCTGAGCGGCGGCATGGGCACCAACTACTACACCACCAGCAACTCCGCCTATCCGCAGGACAAGTTCTTCGACCAGCTGTCGCACAACTTCAGCCCGTACATCGGCGTGTCCATGAGCGTTCCCATCTTCTCGAAATTCCAGATCCGGAACAACATCCGCTCCGCCCGGCTGAACCAGGACCTCCAGCAGATCCAGCTGGACAAGACCAAGCAGAGCCTGTACAAGGAAATCCAGCAGGCCTGGAGCAACGCCGTGGCCGCGGAAGCGAAGTTACGCTCCTCCTCCGAGGCCTCCGCGGCAGCCGAAGACGCCTTCCGCCTGGTCCAGGCCAAATACGAGAACGGCAAAGCCACCATCACGGAATTCAACGAATCCCGCAACCAGCTCCTCCGCACCAAATCCGACCAGGTCCAGGCGACCTACGAATACCTCTTCCAGTCCCGCTTGCTGGATTTCTACCGAGGCGGAGCATTGGAGTTGTAGGGATTTCTTCGTAATTTTGCGCCATGATTGCGCAAGAAACCATCGACGAGGCCGTTCGGCGGCTGTTTTCCACGATTGAATTCACCCACGATCCGGAGGGGTTGTACGATCCGCTCCGGTATATGGTCGCCATTGGCGGGAAAAGGCTCCGGCCGAAACTCTGCCTGACCGTATACAGCCTGTTCAACGATACCTTCGGTCCCGAGATCCTAGGGCCGGCGGCGGGGTTGGAGGTGTTCCACACCTTCACCCTCATCCACGACGACATCATGGATCGTTCGCCGCTGCGGCGCGGGCAGGAGACCGTTTGGAAAAAGTGGTCTCCGGACACCGCCATCCTCTCCGGCGACGTGATGTGCATCGACGCCTACAAGCGGATCGCGCAGGCGCCCGAGAACGTCCTGAGCGACGTGCTGGAGCTGTTCTCCACCACCGCCGCGCAGGTGTGCGACGGCCAGCAGTATGACATGGACTTCGAGAAAGTGAAGGCCGTGACGATGCGCGAATACCTGCAGATGATCGGCCTCAAGACCGCCGTCCTCATCGCCTGCTCGGCGAAGATGGGCGCGCTCATCGCCAGCGCCCCGGCGGAGATCTGCGACGGTCTGTACAACTACGGCTACAACCTCGGCCTCGCCTTCCAGGTGGCCGACGACTACCTCGACGCCTACGGCGACGAAAAGGTGTTTGGCAAGCCCATCGGCGGAGACATCGTGAACGGGAAGAAGTCCTGGCTCACGGTCCGCGCCATGGAGAAGGGCGCCAAGGGCCTGGCGGAAGCGCTGGAATCCGACGCCCCGGCGGCGGAGAAGATCGCCACCGTGATGGACATCTACGATTCTGTCCATGTAGCCGAGGACGCCCGCGAAACCGTCGCCCGCTTCCACGAGAAGGCGCTCGCGGCTGCCGAGAAGGTGACCGGCATCGCCGGCTACACCGTCCTCAAGCAATTCGCCGACGACCTGGTGGACCGCGTGCGATGAGGCCGGAGGAACTGGAGATCATGGCTCCGGCGGGGAGCTTCGAAAGTCTCACCGCCGCCGTCCAGGGAGGTGCCGATTCGGTCTATTTCGGCATCGGCCATCTCAATATGCGGTCCCATTCCGCGAACAACTTCGCGGCGGAGGACCTGCCGGAAGTGATGCGGATCTGCCGCGCCTATGGACTCAAGGCCTATCTCACCCTGAACATCACCCTGTACGGTGAAGAACTGGACGAGGCCCGCCGCGTGCTGGATCTCGCCAAGGAGACGGGCGTGAACGCCGTCATCGCCTCCGACATGGCCTGCATCCTGTATGCCCGCAGCATCGGCCTGGAAGTCCATATCTCCACCCAGCTCAGCATTTCCAACGTGGAAGCCCTGCGCTTCTACGCCCAGTTCGCCGATGTCGTCGTCCTCGCGCGGGAACTGCGCCTGGAGCAGGTGAAGGAAATCCACGACGCCATCGTCAAGGAACATATCACCGGCCCGTCCGGGAACCTCGTCCGCATCGAAATGTTCGCCCACGGAGCCTTCTGCATGGCCGTTTCCGGCAAATGCTACCTCTCCCTCGCCGCTTACGGTGAAAGCGCCAACCGCGGCGCCTGCATGCAGGTCTGCCGCCGGGGCTACCATGTCACCGACGAGGAAACCGGCTTCGACCTGGTGGTGGACAACAAGTACATCATGTCCCCGAAGGACCTGTGCACCATCGAGTTCATGGACAAGATCATCGAGTCCGGCGTGAAGGTGTTCAAGATCGAGGGACGCGCCCGCGCCGCCGATTACGTGAAGCGGGTCTCATCCTGCTATCGCCGCGCCGCGGATGCCGTGTGCGATGGGACGTATACTCCGGAACTCGCGAAAGAGTTGAAGGCCGAGCTTTCCGGCGTCTTCAACCGCGGCTTCTGGGACGGCTACTACCAGGGCGCGCGTCTCGGGGAGTGGAGCGCCGTCTACGGCAGCCAGGCCACCCGCCGGCGGGAATACATCGGCAAGGTCACCAACTGGTTCAACCGCATCAACGTGGCCGAAATCCGCGTCGAGACCGGTACTCTCCGCACCGGCGACGAAATCGCCTTCATCGGCAAGACCACCGGCTGCGTGGAGATCAAGGTCGATGACATGCGCGTGGACCTCAAACCCGCCGCCGAAGCCCCCAAGGGCACGTTCTGTTCCGTCGCGATTCCACTGGAGGACCAACCCGTGGACCATGTCAACGAGAACCCCGCGAAAGAGGCGGACGAACGCATCCACCCCCGTCGCGGGGATAAGGTTTTCAAGTGGGTCGAAGACTAGAACTTCACCACCACTTTTACCGGGAAATGGTCGGAGAGTTCCGCCGTTCCCGCTGTCAGGACTTCCGTTGAAATCACCTTCACCTGAGCGGCTTCCTTATAGGCAAAGACGTAGTCGATGCACTTGCGGGGATCCTTGGTGGAGTAGGTGAAGTCCGTTCCGGAAAGCAGGGTCCAGTTTTCCTGCATCATCCGGATGGTCTCGCTGTCCGGCTCGGCATTGAAGTCGCCACACAGGAACACGGGCTTCTTAGCGCCGGCGTAAGTTACTTTGAACCAGTCGTTCAGGGCGACCACCTGATGGATCTGGGACAGTTCCCCCGCATAATCCAGATGGACGGAGGCGAAAACGCAGTCATCCGTCTCCATGACCGCGACGCTCCGGAACTCGGAGCCATCGGACTTCGGCAGGGATATCTTGTAGCTGGCCGTCACCTTGTCACGGGTGATGACCCCGTTGCCGTAAGCGCCGCCCCGGAAGGGAAAGGCCGATGCGAACTTGTACGACCAGCCGCCCAGCTCCTCCGCCAGATCCTTCAGCTGATAATTGTCATGCCGGCGGTTGCAACTGTCCAGCTCATTGAGCGCCACGAACGCCGCTCCCGACTCCCGGATGACATCGGCAATCTCAGGGATGCTGTTGTCCACATACTTGGAGAACACGCCCACATTGTAGGAAACGAGGGTGATGGGACCCCGACGTTTTCCGCAGGAGACGAGCGCCAGGCACAGGAACAGGAAAGCGATCGGCTTATTCATGGACCAGGCAGAAATGGGAATACAACTTGCGCTCTTTCGATTTGTTGGAAGGACGGTTGACAACGTGGGTGTCGGGATCGCCCTCTCCTTCCACACAAAGCGTGGTGGAGCCGCCACCATCCATGTTCAGGGCGTACTGGGGATTGAAGTTGTCCCGCAGGAAACGGGTCAGTTCCTTGGCGGTCATGCCTTCGCCCACGCCTGGCTGGCGGCCGTCCACGACCACCATCAGGAAATGGTTGTCGGCGGTCAGGGCCACGGCGGTCCGGGGATGGCGGACGCCCTGGTGACGGCGGGCGTCCTCGTAATCATACTTGGTCACGTCCGTCTGGAAACCCGCAAAGCTCTCGCCCACGGGGGAATAATCGTCGATAAGCATCGGGGCGCTGGAGAAGATGTTGGGCTCCGTGCAATTGGCATAGAAGGTCCGAAGTTCCTCGGTGGTCCTTCCCTTGCCGTAATAGGAGATCCGGATATCGGAACCGTCCACGAAGATGGCCGCGTCGCTCTTCCAGTTCGGGACACCGGTGGCCATCACGGTGTTGTTGGGCATGCAGGAGAGGTATTCCCCATCGACCTTTAAAACAACGGAACCGGGCTCGTAGCAGGCGTTCATCGCCACTACGGCGTCGTGCTCCTTGAACACCTCCGAAGTCGGCTTTTCCTTTTCGGTGTAGGTGAACTTGAGCTTATAGCCCGGCTTCGACATGTCCCAGTCGATGACGTTGATGAACTGCGCGCTGCCGTCGACAGAACCCGCAAACTGGCGGAACAGGATGCCGGGGGCGACTTCCTTGACGGTCCAGCCCTTTTCTTCAGGGCGATACACGAACTTGGCCGTGCGCTCCTTCAGATAGCCTTTCACATCGTCCCAGCGGTAGTACGGGAAGCCTTCCAAATCACCAAGGTGGGCTTCCTCGCCATTGAGGAGAACCTTCACGAGGGGGTCGCCGCTCTTGCCTTTCTTGGGCTGGAAGAACACGTACTGGATGTTCGCCGCCATCGGGGAACGGAAGGTCTGGAACCAGTAGACCAGGTCGTCCGGGTTCTCGGGGGCCTCGTCAAAGTGCTCCAGGTTCATGATCATCTCCAGGGCCATCACCACGTGGTCGTGGCCGTAGCGGAGGTGCGCGCCGCGCTTGCCGGCGGCAAGCATCTCCGTAGCCTTCTCCACCATGTCGTCCACGATGGACGAACAAGGGGTCCGATAGGCGAAATACTCGCGGAAACGCTCATAGTTGTCAGTCTCCCAAAGGGTGGCATATTCCTCCACTGTGAAGAAATCCTTCACATCGACACGGACATCGGCCGGCAGGCTGTTCATGCCGGCGACGAACATATACAAATCGAAGAAAGCGTCGTACGGATTCCGCAAACCCAAAGCCGCATCCGTGTTCTTGAAGAGGCGGGCAAGGACGTCCTTGTAGTTCGGGAAATGACGGAAGAAGAAGCTCTCGGAAGACTCGCCATACGGGAAGGCATACTCCGGGCCCTGATACTTGAATGGGTTCGAACCCATGTTGGGGCGCGTCGCCTGGATGTCCGTAATTCCCTGATGCTCATAGACCTTGGTCTCCGGCGACAGGCGGGAAAGCGCCGCGCAGCAGGAGGACATGCTCATGATGGAGCGGACCGAGGCGGACGAGCAGGCATCGACCATGCTCCCCTTGCCGAACACGGTCGGGAAGGACTGGACCATCGTCCGGGCGATTTCCTGATGCTGGTTCCAGCCGATTTCAGTCAGGTCGCCCACGCGGTACTGCACATAGTCCCAGAAAGGCTCGAGCTCATTCAGGAGGGCCTCACCCTTCGGGGTCAGGTTTCCCTGCTTCCGGCCTTCGGAAAGCATGTTCAGGATGACGGTATAGGCGTCGGAAGTATAGGCATAGCGGGAGCCGTGCCGGCCGTAATGGCTGATGTAAACGGCCTCGTAGCCCTTCGGAACAGGCGTGGAAGCCTTGGGCGAAAAGTCATACACGCAGTCCAGGCCGGAGGACTTGTTCCAGTCGGCGCGGACTTCTTCCCGTACGCCGAGGCGCTGGGCGCCGGCGGAAACGCTCCAACCCAGGAGCGGAACGAGAAGCAAGATCAGGTATTTTTTCATGGTAATAATGGTCAAAAGGTTTCGTACAGGTCGATGGCTTCGGTAAACCGGGCCTCCAGGTCGGACAGGAGGTACAAACCATCGGCGTTGGGCGTCAGGCCCTCAAGCCGCAGGGGCAGGCTCATCGGCGGGCAGTCCGGCCCCAGGACCAAGATGCCGCGGAGCTGGTCGGCCGAAGCATAGACCAGCCAGAGATCGGCATACATCCGGCCGTCGCGGCCGAGCCACTTCTCGAAGACGACCTTGCCGCCGATCGGGGTTTTGGTCTCGATGGCGCCGGGGGCCGAATAAGGCTCCGCGCGGAGCGCCGCAAGGACACTGCCGATATTGGAGTCATGGCCGCAGAGGAACGTGAATTTCCGACCGGGTTCCCGGAGTTCGGAAAGGAGTTCCTGCAGCATCGGATGCGCCACGTTCACCGCCATGGTCGGCAGGCCGAAAAGGATGTCCTGATACCGGTCCTTGATGGAGGCGATATCCTCCCAGTCCTTCCGGGTCAGGTTGTGTCCGAAAGCGGCTTTCCGGTCATCGGGTTCTTCATAGTATTGGAGCGTCAGGGCGTCGGAAGCGGAACAGGCCAGCTTCAGGCCACCGCTCATGCCCGGCTCATTGTTCAGCAGGAAACTGACGGCCGTAGGAATCGAGATGAAGGCGGTCGTATCGTTCCGGCCGGCCGGGCTGGCCTTGATGTCCAGCACCTTCTCCATCAGCGCATACTGCCGCTTCAGCGGTCCCTCGGGGGTGCCCATCGCGTAGAGTTCCTCCAAGGCCTTCGACAGGCACGCGTCGGAATCCTTCGTAATCTGCGGGTTGAACACCGGGTCCATCGTCCCCAGCGGAGCGTGCTGCTCCACGACGATATCGGCCATCGGGAACATCCCAGCGGCGAACATCCGGGCCGTAGCGCGGGTGCGCTGGATGGAATTGGCATAGAACCGGACAGTCCCCTCCTCCGGCACGGCGTACTTGGGGAAGAATCCCTCCTTCACCAGCCACTCCCGGAAGAATTGGCCCATCTCCGCCTCCAGCGCGCCGCCCTTCAAGGACAGTTCGCCGGGGGCCGATGTCCACGAGAACCACTCGTGCGGCGTGATCCGCGACAGCACAGATCCGGGGCCGCTGATGGGCGACCGGATGTTGTGCCGACTCAGGATCACCATCTCGTCCAGCGCGTAACGGTCGGAGAAGCCGTCGGGACGGACCATGAATCCCTTCGAAGCCGTTTCCGCAGTCCCCGGTGCGAGCCGGGGACTGCAGGCGGCAAGAAGAAGGAACGTAATAAGAAGGCAGATTCTGCCCACTATGGGTGTATCAAGTCTACGCTTCATTTCGTATGGTTGCTAAGAACCTTTTTCAAAATCGGCTGGATGACGCCCTCCATGGCCGTATAACCCGCCGCGTTGGGATGGATAGAATCCCGCTGATACGCTTTCTTCAAGCCCTTCGCGTCATCGACCAGCACCGAATAGTAATCGGCATACGGAATCCCTTCCGCGGCAGCCCAACTCTTGATCATCCCGTTGAGCTCGATGATTCTGTCCTCCGGACGGAAATCGGGCAGTTTCGGGAAAGAGTTGGAGGGCGGAACGGAGCCCACGATAACATCGATATGAGCCTTGCGGGCCATCTCGGCCATCTTCTTGATACGCTCCAGGATGCTCTCGGAATCATAGGCGGCGATGTCGTTGGTGCCGCCTTCGATGACTACGCAGTAAGGGTCCAGGTCGATGACATCCTGCTGGAAACGGGCCAGCATATCCGTTGTCTTGTTACCGCTGATACCCTTGCCAACGTAACTGTTGGACTGGAAGAACGTGGGATGTCCCACGCCCTCCCGGTCCCAGTTCCAGGTGATGCTGTCGCCGATGAATACGGCCGCCGGACCCTTGTGGGAACCGTCGAGCACCACCGGTTTTTCCGGCTCGGGAAGCTCCCGGGCAGGATCCTTCTGACAGGAAAGCGCCAGAAGCACCCCTGCCAAAAGGACCGGCCAGGAAAAACGTATCATCATGAATTGGTTGGTTTTTTCTTATTTCTTGAGGATCACGAAATGGACGTTGCGCTTCCGCTCGCCCGCGTGATCATACGTATTGTTATCGCAAGGATAATTTACCACATGGGTGTCAGGATCGCCTTCGCCCTTGACGCAGAGCGTGGAGGAACCGCCGCCGTCCATATTCAGGGCGTACTGCGGGTTGAACCACTTGACCAGGAACTTGGTGAGTTCGTAGGCGTTCATGCCCTGGCTTTTCTGCCTGCCGTCCACCACGAACATGATGAAGTGGTTGTTCTCCGTGAGCGCCACCGCGGTGCGGGGGTGCTTCACCCGCTGATGATGGTTCAGATCTTCGGACTTCAGCTTATTCGCCTGCGTCAAGGAGAGCGACATGTTGCAGAAGGTCTCCCCGACCGGCTCGTAGTCGTCGATCAGCATCGGCGCGCTGGAGATGATATTCGGAATACTGCCAGCAAGGCTGGAGTAATACTTCCGCTGCATCGAAACCGCCTCGGCATAGCTCTTTCCTTTGATGTCCTTGATCTTGCCGTCGCGCGCAGGAGAACCCGCGAAGATGATGCCCAGACCACGTTCGCCATCGGAAGTGAATGCTGCCTCGCTCTTCCAATTGTCGACACCGGTATCGCCGATGGTGATATTCGGAATCTGATATTTCGTGCTTCCGTCCACACGGACGAAGATGGATTTCACCTCGTAATTGGCGTTCATCGCCGCAATCGTGTTGCTGTTCAGCTTGAAAGCGTCAGACACCACGACCGTGGGCTCCGTAAAGAGCAGCTTCGCCTGATACTGGGTCTTGTTCAAGTCCAGGTCGATCACGAACACTTCCTCATGCACACCGGTAATGTCATCCTTGCCCGAGAAGGTGTAATAAACGACACCGTCATCAATGGTCTTTTCAGTCCAGCCTGCGCCGGACGGCTTGACCACTTTGCCGCGGTTGGCATCCCAGGGATGGGTTTCCGTACCTCCACCGTTTCCTCCCTGTTCTCCCCCCTGTTCTCCCCCGTTGGGATTCGGAGGCGGAGGGAGCGGAAGAGGATCCTTGCCCCCGCAACCGGTTAGTAGCAGCGGGGGGAGGATCGCAAGAAAGATAATTAACGCTTTTCGAAGATTCATGCTATCTGAGTTTAGGTGTATCGCCGCTGAAGTCCCAGATCTCAGCGCTCCAGCCGATACGCTGAGCCACCTGGCTGAGGGTCTCGCCGGAGGCGGAGGCCTTGCCGTGGTAACCGAAAGCGTAGTTGCCGGCGCCCGGAGTCATCGGGTGTTCAGGGTCGGCGTCCTCCTGGTCGAACGGCTCATAGCCGCCGGCCGTCATGTTCGCTTCGCAAAGACTGAAGTCCATGTCCACCTTGCGGACGCAGCCCACCAGGTAGTTCTTGAAGGCCGTCTGGCCCACCACGGTGGCGCTTCCGTAATGCTCGACCGCGTCGGGCACGAAGTCGGAACTGAGCTTGTCGTTCCAGGCGATGCAGTACTCGATGTGGTTCTGCGGATCCTGGTTCGTGCAGTTGTTCTTGTTGGACTTCTGGCCAGCCACGGCGCGACCGACGATACCACCATAGATGAACTGGGTGGTCACGGTCGCGGTGGAGTAGCAGTTGATGATGGAGCTGCCGGTCGCCACCAGGTCGCCGCAGATACCGCCGGCGATGGAAGCCGAGGTGACCACGGAACCGGCCGTCCAGCAGTCGCTGACCTGCACGCCCGCACCGGCATCCAAGCCGAACAGGCCGCCGACCATCTGGCCCTTGGCGTCGATGACGACGTCAGCGGAGCTTCTGGTGATGGTGCACTCGCGGGCCGTACCGAACAGACCGCCGACGTTGTTGCCGGCCGAGCTGGTGACGGTGCCCTGGACATGGACATTGTCCACTTCACAAGGCTTTCCGCCCGTTCCGCCGTAGCCGCCCAGGATGCCGCAGCCCTTGGTGGAGGCATTGATGGTCGCGTTCTTGAAGGTCACGTCGTGGCACTTGCCGAACAGCACGCCGAAGAAGCTCGGGTAGGAAGCGGCAGAGCAGGTGAAGTTGGAGATGGTATGGCCGTCGCCGTCGAAGTCGATTTCCTTGTCATACGGGCTGGCCGCATTGACAGGCTCCCACTCCATGCCGGTCATGTCGATGTCGGCGCCCAGCTTGAACCAGCGCTTCTCACCGGCGGCGAGGTCATCCTTCATATAGCCGAGCTGCTCGGCGTTCATGATCACCCAAGGCTTGGCCTCGGTGCCCTTGCCGGAAGCATAGTGGCTCGGATAGACCCAGCCCTTGGCGTCGGGGGTGAAAGTGTTCACCTTACCACTCATCAGGGTGGCTTCCTTGGTGAAGACGACTTCCTTCTCGATGGAGTTCTTGTCGGTCTTCACAGCCACGGTCAGGGCGGCGTCGGCAGGGACCACAACCTCGTTCCAGGAAGTGGTCATCCAGGCCGTGACGATGTGGTCCGCGGCCAGGGTGGCGTCCGTCAGTTCGAGTTCCAGCTTGTTCACCTTCGCGTCGCCGTTACCCTTGTAGAACAGCGGGGTGTCGGAGGAGAGGGTGATGTGGCTCACGGCGTTCACAGTGTCCGGCAGGGCCAGGACCATCTTGATGACGCCCGTCTGACGGAGGGCGCCCTTGTGCTCCGCGGCCCACTCGGGGCTGAAGGAGAAGCTCAAGTATTCATCGACATTGTCGAGGGAAGCCGCGTACTGGACGTGGTCCACGGAACCGTTCCCGTTCTGGGCCTGCTTGCTCCAATCGGCGCTGGCGGCCTTTTCGCCCGGGTACAGGATGGTGAACTTTTCGCCCTTCACAGGCTTGCCGACGAACTCGGCGTACTTGCCTGAGAAGCCCTCCTTGATGGAGAAGACCTGGGAGTCCTCCTCACCGACGACGGTGAGCTTGTCACCGGCCGACCAGGACCAGGAGAAACCCACGCTGGCGCCAACTCTGGTGTCATCCTCAGGAATGCGGGCCGTGATGGTGATCAGGTCCGAACCGTCCTGCGGGGCCGGCAGTTCCTTCACTTCCTTGTTGCAGGAGACGAGGGCCGCACCGGCGATCATTGCTGCGAGATATATCTTTTTCATACCGGATCGTGTTTAATTGTAGAACTCATTCTCGTCGAAATCCGGAAGCTGGCCGCCAGGATTGACGTCAGGATTCTCCACGGGAGCGGAAGCACCCTTGAAGAACGGCAGATTGCCGGAGAAGTCCCAAATGGACGGGTCCCAACCCAGATCCTTGGCCACCTGGGATGCAGTGAGGCCAGCGGCCACAGCCTTGCCGTGATACGGGAAGTTGTAATTGGTACCGCCGGTGGACTGAACGGATTCTTTCAGCGGAGAATCCGGGCTTGCGTTATCCTGGTCATAGAGCACGTTGAATCCGTTGCCGGGGCAGTCGGAGAAGACCAGGTCGGCCTTCCGCCTGCAATCCTGCAGGTAGTTCTTGACGGAGGTGAAGCCCACAATGGCGCCGGCGCTGTAGTGCACGCCGTCATCGGTCACGTCGGAGTAGATAGCCTCGTTCCAGGCGATGCACTTCTCGATGTGATTCTTGATGTCAAGGCCTTCACCGGTCTTCTGTCCCTGGGCCGCGTCTCCCACGATGCCGCCGTACTTGAAGTTGGCATGGACACGGGCCGTGGAGTAGCAGTTCCGGATGACGACTTCGCTGTAGGCCGCGTTGTTGGCGGCGTTGCCCGCGATGCCGCCGACCATGCGGTTACCGGAGATGTCGCCGGCCGACCAGCAGTTGGAGACGGTGGTGTGCTTCGGGGCCTTGCTGTTGTCATAGCCATAGATACCGCCGGAGTCGTACTTGGTGGAAACGATGGTAACATCGGCCGAGCAGGCGTCGATGGTCGCGTCGATGACGACACCGAACAGTCCGCCAGTACCGTGCGCGACGGTGTTGGTAATCTTGCCGCTCACATACACGTGGCTCACCTCGACCGGGTCGTCGTTGGAGCCGCCATAGGCGCCCAGGATACCGATCGGACCAGAAGCGTTGGTGATATTGGCATTCGAGACCTCCAGGTCATACAGCTTGCCGACCACGGCGCCGAAGAGGCTGGTGGTGCCGGTGAAGTTGGAGATGGTGTGGCCGTTGCCGTTGAAATCGAACTTCTTGTAGGGCTCGAAAGTGTTGGCGGGCTCCCAGTCGGTGACACCGCTCATGTCGATGTCATTTTCCAGGATGAAATACACCAGGCTGCCCTCGATCATCTGAGAGCCGATCGCCTTCAGGTCATCGACCGTAGCAATGGGATAGGGGTTGTTCTCGGTGCCGGGGGCGTTGGGATCGAACTCGCTCTTGCAGAGGAGCACATACGCCGCCAGCGTATCGGCGACCGCCCAGTTGTCCGTTCCGGTGGCGTTGTCGATGGTGACGGGAAGGATGTAGTTCACGCCGTCTTCCAGGCCGGAAGCAGTCACCTTGACCTTGGCGGTCGTGGAGGACTTGCCGTAGCGCGGCATCATCACTTCGTTGGTCACGAACTCGTAGGCCGAGCCGGGGCACATCTGGTAAGCCGTTCCGTTCGCGCTGTTGTATTTCTCCACCAGCTCGGGATCGGCCTTGAAGGTGAAGTTCATCACGGCGTCGGAGACGTTGCTGCCCTGGGCGCAGGCCCGCAGGCTGTAGGTCTTGCTGGCGTCGGGAGCCAGTTCGACGAGCTGTTTCTCGCCGGGGATATCGGCATAGAAGATGCCCTTCATGGTTCCGGGAACCGGTTCCTTTTCTCTATCGCAGGAAACTGCGAGAATAGGAAGGGTCAGGAGAAGGTAAAATATCTTTTTCATGACTCGTTGCATCTTAGAAGGTTAAACCGTCGTTCCAGCCGGGATTCTGCGTGAGGGCGCCGCCCGTCAGGTTACGTTCGTTCGTCGGAATGGGATAGAGATAATCGCGGTTGTCGTCCCATTTGCAAGTGAGATTCTTGTAAGGGTTGACATTGCCGGATTCACCGTTGCTCAGGATGAAGTCCGTGCCACCCACCTTGTATTTGGCAGGAGCCGTGCTGGCTGGGGCGGTATCGCCCGTGTACAGGAGCACGTCAGGCACACCGTCGTTATTGAGGTCATACTCGCCCGGGCCCGGGAAGTACATGCCGTAGTACTGCTTCTCGAAGATCTTGCCTTCCTTCCAACGGATGATGTCATAGTAGCGGAAGCCTTCCTGGGCCAGCTCCACGGCACGCTCGCGGCGGATCTCAAGGATGACACCCTTGTTGGAACCGCTCACGTTCTGGTAACCGCCCCAATCAGGGTTGGTGAGGAAAGGATCCGGATTCGCGTTGGCGGTCTCCATGTTCAGGTGAGGCAGGCCCACGCGGTCGCGGAGCTTGTTCACGGAGAGTTCCAGGTCGGCCTGGGTGAGGGTGCCGGCCTCGGCCTTCGCCTCGGCGTAGTTCAGCAGCACCTCGGCCGCGCGGAAGATGATCAGATCCACGTCAGAACCGCTGTAGATGTCCTTGTCGATGCCCATCACGTACTTGATCGGATGATAACCGGTCATGCAGTGCAGGAAGTTGGGCGGGCAGGGCGTGCTGTCACCGATGCGGGTGTAACCGGGCGTGCGGATGGTCTGGGCCAGGCGCGGGTCGCGATTCTGCACCTCCGTGATGAAGTCCATCGTCTCCCAACCGGGCTGGTCGGTGAAACGGGAACCATCAGCCATCAGGTAGCTGGCGACCAGCTTGCGGGTCATGCCGTGACGGCCCATCGTGGCGGAAATCATCGTGTTGTTGGCGCTGTGCGTCACGTTGTAAGCGGCGTTATAGTTGCGGGCCATGATCACTTCGTCCATGTTTTCCGTAGCGGAAGAGGTGGTGAACAGGCTGTAATAGGCCTTCTTGGCACCGCCGGCAACATGGATACCGTAACCGCTGGAAGCCATGAACTCCTCGGACACCTTGGCGCATTCGTCCAGATACCACTTGTAGTCATGGGCGTTGGCGCCGTAGTCAAACTCGGTATGATACTTCCGGAAAGTGCCTTCGAACAGGAGGAAGCGGGACTTGAGCGCCATAGCGGTCCACTTGGTGACCTCGTAGGCGTTCTTGGTCGACGGCAGGTTGGCGATGGCGAAGTCGATGTCCTCGATCATCTTTTCCATGATGAACTCACGGGAGTCGCGGGGACGGTTCAGGGCTTCCGTATCGGCGGAACCTACGGGTTTGTCGTACCACGGAACGTCGCCGAAACGCTTCACTTTCTCAAAGTAGAAATAGGCGCGGAAGAAACGAGCGAGGCCCTCATACTTGGCGCGGACGGCCGCATCGGGGCACTTCGGCAGGTTCAGCAGAAGTTCGTTCACGTTACGGAGACTGCCCCAGCTCCAGCCGCTGCCGGAGGCGGGAATCTGACGGGTACCCTTCAGTTCATCGGTCAGGCCCATCTGGATATAGGTGTCGGCATCCTCCATGAAGAGGTCGCCGGCGCCCGGCATCATGCCGTAGAAATTGACGCTGAAGGCCTTGAGTTCCTTCTCCGTCTTGAAGAAGGTTTCAGGGGTCACGCGGTCCTGGGGAACAACGTCCAGGAGGTCGTCACAGCTGACGACGGTGGTGCAGGCCAGGAGGGAAAGCAGGAGATATGCTGTCTTTTTCATATGCGCGTTCATTTAAAGGGTGATGTCTACGCCGAACATGAGTTTCTTCTGCCAAGGGTAGATCCGGAGATTGCCATTGGTCTGGGCCATTTCCGGGTCGATGTACTTGGAGTGCAGGCCGGGGGCCCAGAAGAAGAGGTCTTCGCCCGTGAAGTAGATACGCAGACGGTCCATGCCGATCTTACGGGAGATCTTCTCCGGAAGGGTGTAGCCGAAGGTCAGGTTCTTCACGCGGAGATAGCCGATGTTCTGCAGGTAACGGTCGTTCGTCTCGGTAAGTTCACGTCCGGCACCGACGCCGGCCACGTAACCTCTGGCGCGGGGAAGGTAACCGTCCGGATTCTCCTCGGACCAGTACATCGTCTGGAAATCCTTGGGGATGAACGTGGCGAACGGACGGGCATAGAGGCTCCAGAACTGACGGACCTCCGTCGCCGGATACCAGTCCATCTTACCGATACCCTGGAGGAACACGGACAGGTCGAGTCCGGCCCAGGAAGCGCCCAGATTGACACCGAAATTGTAGCGAGGCTGGCTGTTGCCGATAACCTTGTAATCACCGCTGTCATCGACCTTTTCGGCGCCCTTGTTGATGACACCGTTGTTATCCAGGTCGGCGTACTGCAAGTCACCGGCCCGGAGTCCCGGCGCACCGGTGACGGGGTTGATGGTGCCCGTGCTGGCGACGATGATACCGTTCACCTTGGACTGGTCCACGGCGGCGGACCAGGCGGCCGCATCCTCATCGGTGGCGAACAGGCCCACGATGTGGTAACCCCAGATGTCACCGTACTTCTGACCCTCCCAGTAAGTCTTCGCGAAGAGCTTGTCGGGGTTGTTGAAGCGGGTGATGTAAGAGACATAATCGCTGAACAGCACGCTGGCGTTGTAGTAGAAAGGCTTGCCGCCCAGCATGAAGGAATCCTTCCAGCCGAGATTGAACTCATAACCCATGGTCCTGAGGTCGGCGATATTCTCCTTCGGAGCGGTGCTGTAACCGTAGGTGGCGGGGAGAACCTCGCCGGCGGTGAGCATGTCCTTGGTGTCACGGATGTAACCCTCGGCCGTAAAGTCGAGACGGCCGTTGAGGAAGGTCATGTCGAGACCCAGGTTCTTCTGGACGGAGCGCTCCCAAGTCAGGCCGGAGGAAACCGGAGCGGAGATGGTGGCCACGGAAGGCCGGGCGCCGCCGAACAGGTAGGAGGCCTGGGAGCCCGTGTTGATGGTACGGATGGCGGGATAGTAGTCGCTCATCTGCTGGTTGCCCAGCTGACCGAAGGAGAAACGGAGCTTGGCGTTGTCCCACCAGGTCTTGAGCGGCTCGAAGAACGGCTCCTCGCTGATTCTCCAACCCAGGGAGAAGGACGGGGAGAAGACCCAGCGGCTGCCGCGGAGGAAACGGGAAGAACCGTCATAACGGCCGTTCAGTTCCAGGAGGTACCGGTTCTTGTAGTCATAGTTGATACGGGCGAAATAGCCGGCCGTCCTGACTTCGTTCTGGCCGCCGGACACTTCCATCCGCTTGTTGCCGTCTGCATCCGCACCCACCAGGTTGAGGTCGTTGAGTTCGTATGAATACAGGTCGTAACCGATTGCCTCGAGATCCTTGATGTGACGGGTCTCATAGTTGACACCGGCCATCAATTTCAGGTTGTGGATGTCATTCCAGCTCTTAACATAGGTCCCATACAGGTTGGCGGCCTTGTAAATCTGGGTGTTCATCGCCTCCGTCAGCTTGTTCTCGAAAGCGGCGCCCGTGTCCATGACCTCGATGACACCGGGATAAGTGGAATACTCGCCGGGCATCGTGCGGTTCTGGTAGCGGGTGAGCTTGAGGGCGTAGGTGAAGTCACCCTGGATCGTCATGCCCTCGAAGGGCTTGATGGTCACGTCGATGGTGTTGCTGAGGTTGTCCACCTTGTCGGTGTTGTTGTCACCGTTGTTCAGCGCCATCATCAGACCGTCCATCAAGGCGTTTCCGTTGTAGGTGGTCTTGTAGAGCACCGTGCCGTCCGGGTTGTAGGCCGGATAGCTGGCCGGGGCATGGGCGGAAGCGCCGTACAGGGAATTGTTGATACCACCGCGGCCCGGATAGAAGTAGGAGCTGTAGAAATAGCTCAGGTTTTCGCCGATACGCAGCCACTTGGTGACGTCAAAGCCCACCTTCGCGCGGATGTTATATCGGTCATAATGGTCGGGTCTGATGTTGAACATACCCTGCTCGTAGGTGTAACCGCCGGAGATGAGGTAGTTCACATGGTCGGTGGCGCCGCTCGCGGAAATGGTGTGGCTCGAGGTAGGCTTGATGTCCTTGTACAGGACGTGCCACCAGTCGGTGTTCGCGTAATAATTATATACGTCTCTGCCGGACTGGTCCTGGCCGATGACCACCCAAGGACGCTCGGGGTTCTCCACCTTGTCATTGCGGCGGTTCCAAAGCTCGACCATGTCCTCGTCGGAATAATTATACAGGCTGGAACCGTTATAGGCGCTCATGAACAGGTTGCTCAGATAGACGGAGTAGTAACCGCGGGTCTCCCAGTCGGTGGAAGCCGTCGGGGCGGTGAAACCGGCGCGGCCGCTGTAGGTGACCGTCGCCTTTCCGTCCTTCGCCTTGGTGCCGTTCTTGGTCGTGACAAGGATCACGCCCGCGGAACCTCTCGCACCGTAGATGGCCGCCGCGGCGGCATCCTTGATGACGGAGATGCTTTCCACGTCGGCCGGGTTGAGGTACTGAAGGTCACCTTCCACACCGTCCACCAGCACGAGCGGGTTGCCGCCGTTGATGGAGTTGCGGCCGCGGATGTTGATCGAGGCGGCCTGGCCGGGACGGCCGGAAGCGGAAGTGACATTCAGGCCCGGGACGGTACCCTGCAGCATGTGACCGACGTCCAGGGCGGAACGGTCCTTGAGGTCATCGGCCTTGACCACGGACACGGCGCCCGTGAGGTTGGCCTTCTTCGTGGTACCGTAACCGACGACGACGGCATCTTCCAGGATGTTATGGTCTTCCTCGAGCAAAATGATGATTTGCTGGCGTCCCTGGACGGGAATCTGCTGCGACTGGTAACCCAGGCAGGAGACCTCGAGGACAGCGTTGGGATCGACGGTGATGGCGAAGGATCCATCGACGTCGGTGACTGTGCCGGTACCGCCGGAAAGCACGGCCGCCCCGATGACGGGACCGACGGCATCCGACACCGTACCGCGCACCGTGATCTTTTGGCCATAGGCGCCAAAAGAGACGACCATACCCATCAGTATGGCCAGTACGCTGAACAGTTTCTTGGAGAACATATTATTGTGGTTAAAAACAGTGTTTCGTTTCAGCAAAGTTAGCGATTTAGCAGTTCCCCCTACACGTGCTCGGACAAATAGTAGATTTTCGTAGCCGTTTGTAACGCGTAATTAATTGATATATAAAATGTATTATCAAAACGTGAGCACATGAAATAGTAGATTAAAAATATTGAATATTCCAAGATTCTGCTTATTTTTGTTATAAAATTAGGAGTTTTCGTCATGCGCTTTTCAAAAATACCGATCCTTTCCGCCTGTCTCGTTATTGTATTTTCCGCCTGCCATCCGAAGGCTCGTCACGAGTCCGAATGGGAGACCGCCCTGCGGGAACTGGACCGCACGCTGGCCCGGGAACAAAGCATCAATCAGATGCTGGAAAAGGATCTCGCGGAGCTGAAAAAGCTCAGTTTCGACGAACCGGACCTCCGGGTCCGTTACCATTTCTATGACAGGATCTTCGACGGGTATCTCAAGTATGACGTGGACTCTGCCCTCCTGTATGCGCATGTCAAGGACAGGATCGCCAGCCGGGCCGGGGACCCGGAACTCCGTTTCGACGCCGCCCTGGACCTGGCGCAGCGCTATCTGATCTCCGGCACGTACCATGTGGCATTGAGCGTGCTTTATGGCATCGACACGACAGACACCCGGATTCCGGAAAACATCGCCAGCTATTACCAGACCCTCAACTCGACCTATCACGGCCTGGCCCTGACCGCGAAGGATCCGTTCCTGGTGGACGAATACCGGGAGAGCGAGGCGGTATTCCGTAAGCTGAGCCAGGCGAACCTGACGGACGACATGATCGGCTATTATACGGTCAACGCCGACATCGACATCAAGAACAGAGAACCGCAGAAAGCCCGGAAGATGCTGGAAGACCGGCTCCGGACCGCCGACGGCCTCACCATCCCGGACAAATCCATCCTCCACTACTGGATCGCCAAGACCTATGAGGAAGAGGGAGACCAGGATCGGGAAGTCATGCATTACGCCATCAGCGCGAATTACGACCGGCTCGCCCCGGTCAAGGCCTCCCGGTCCCTGATCCACCTTTCCCATCTGCTCTTTGAAAGGGGGGACATCAAACGGGCCTACGGGTACATTATCCGGGCCTATGAGGATGCCACCCGTTCCGACGCCCGCATCGGCCTGGAAGAAATCAACCGGTCGCTGCCCACCATTGTCAATGCCTACGAGAAGATGGAACAGCGCCGGGAACGGCAGTTGAGGGGCTTCCTGACCATGACCATCCTGTTCATGGTGGCCCTGGGCGCCGCTTTGCTGCTGTTGATCCGGGACCGGAAGCGGATCGGAAGGATGCAGAAGGAAATCCAGCGGAACAACGAGGAAATCAAGGCCATCAACGCGCAGCTGGAAGACCACGTGGACCAGCTGAAGGAGTCCAACCAGATCAAGGACACTTACTTAGGTCGATACCTGTCCATGTTCTCCGAGCACATCGATTCCCTCGAGCGGTACCGCTCCAAGCTTCGTGTCACGGCCAAATCCAAGGATTTTGAGGACATCCTCCAGGCGCTCAAGTCAGACGCTTTCATCGACAAGGAACGGAAAGTCCTTTACGACGAGTTCGACGCCACTTTCCTGGGCGTGTTCCCGGATTTTGTCGGGCGGCTGAACGGAATGCTGCGGGAGGACGCGCGGATCGGCGAGGAACTGCCGAAGGGAAAACTGTCCAACGAACTGCGGATCTTCGCCCTCATCCGTCTCGGCGTCACCGAATCGGCCAAGATCGCCCAGTTCCTGAAGAAATCTCCTTCAACGATCTATAACTACCGCGTAAAGCTCCGCAACGCGGCCCTTTGCGACCGCGATGACTTTGAGAAGAAACTGATGGAAATCGGTAACCCGGGCGTTTAACCCGGCCTCTTAACCGAAAACCTCCCGCAGAACCGCCAGCGACTGAATTCGTATGGACGACTCCGTATGGTATTCTAAATAGCGTAAAAGGTCCTCACACAGCGCGTTGCGCTCCTCGCCCCGCAAAGGGATGAGCATCGACGCGGAAAAGTCCGACGTCAGGAACGGTTTCAACTGATGGAGATGCTTCTCCGCAAAGGGTGCGATATCCTCGAAAGTGGGACTGAAGCCCAGCGCCCCTGCGAACTCCAGCAGGAACCGGATATGGAAATTGGAAAAATCGCTCCGCAGCGAGTCCAGGGTCAGGACGCTTCGCACACACCACGGATATAGCCCCTCCTCCGCTTGCCCGTCCTTCACGGTCCGCAGCAGCACCTCCGACAGGAACAGACTCATTGTATTCTTGTACAGATTGTTCCGGATCCCGTTCAACGGATCCTTCGCCGTCAGGTTCCTCGCCGACCACAAGGTCGATTTCGGATTCGGCGTCACATCCATCTCCAGGATATTCATCGGCAGCAGCAACGCCATCCCCGCCTTCTTCCCCACATGCACCAAGAACCCCCTCCGTCCATACGCCTCCGACAGTGTATGCACCACCACCGAGTTCTCCCCGAACTTGGTGTACCCCAGTACGATAGCCTCGATGTTCTCGGTCATGACACGTGACTATAGAGGGAGAAGGGTATATTTCGGAAACCTGTGGCTACCCTCGGCCACATAAGAGGGAGGGGCCCATCGAAGATGGGAGGGGTCGCGAAGCGACGGTTTCCGGAATATATCCTTCTCCCTCTCATTATCTACTTTTCAGGTATTCGGCCATGGCCCTTAAAGCCTTGCCACGATGAGAGATAGCATTCTTCTCTTCCTCAGTGATCTCCGCAGCGGTGACATCATAACCATCAGGGATAAAGACGGGATCGTAACCAAACCCGCCTTTGCCGGCCTTTTCTCTCGCAATACTCCCTTCCATGATCCCGTCAAAGAAATGCATCTCCCCGTTAATGATCAGGGTGACGGACGTGCGGAAACGGGCTTTGCGGGTAGCGCGGGGCGTGTTGATGCCAAGCTCACGTGCATCGGCGGCCTCGTGCTCCCGGCGCTCCATCTCGGAGAGGAGACGGGCGATGTTGGCGGCGGGGTCCTTCTGGGGACCGCCGTAACGGGCGGTATGGACACCGGGGTCGCCGCCCAGGATGTCCACCTCCAGGCCGGTATCATCGGCAAAACAGTCCAGACCGGTCTTGTCGTAGATGTATTGGGCCTTCTGCAGGGAATTGGCCCGGAGCGTGTTCCCGGTTTCGGGGATATCCTCGGAAATACCGGCCTCGGCGGGCGTCATGAGCTCGAAGCCCTCGCCCAGAATCTCCTGCGCCTCACGCAGTTTGCCGGGATTGCCGGTGGCAAAAACAATCTTCATAGATACACTTTCGTTGAACACCTCAAAGATACTCCATTTTTTCGTAACTTTGCCTCGTGGCACACACTTTGTGCCTACCGGGACCTGGAATATGAAAAGAACGAAATACATCCTCGCGGCCCTCGTGGCCATCGCCGTCACGACCACCGCATCGGCCCAGTCCAAGAGTTTCTCCCTGGGCAAATGGGTTGAACTCCATAACGCCATCCTCAAGGAACTAAACCGTTCGTATGTCGATTCCCTCGAAGTGGGACGCATCGAACGGGAAGGGGTGGATGCGATGCTGGAAGCCCTCGACCCTTACACCGTGTATGTCCCGGAGGAAGAGCAGGAAGACTTCCGGATGATGCTGTCCAACACCTATGGCGGCATCGGTGCAGTCATCTACAAACCCGAGAAGGACGGCAATGTCTTGATTAATGAACCCTACGCGAACTCCCCGGCCGCGAAAGCCGGCCTCCGCTGCGGTGACGAGATCGAGACCATCGATGGCGAGACCACCCACGGCCTAACCAGTCAGGAATGCTCCGAGAAGATGCGCGGAAAGCCCGGCACTCAGGTGGTTTTCCGGGTGAAGAAACTGCGCGGGGGCGACGGCTGGAAGGCGGGGGAGGTCATTGAGGTCCCCGTCACCCGCGAACGCATCGCCCTTCCTTCCATCGAATATGTGGGAATGCTCAATGAGAACGACGGTTACATCATGATGACCAAGTTCACCGACGGCGTGGGCCAGGGCATCCGGGACGCTTACAACACCCTCAAGAAACAGGGGATGAAGCGCCTGGTGCTGGACCTCCGCGGCAACGGCGGCGGCCTGATGAACGAGGCTGTGAACATCGTCTCCCTGTTCGTGCCGAAGGGTTCCGTGGTCGTGACCTCCAAGGGCCGTGTCCAGGGTTCCGTGCAGGAGTACAAGACTGTTTCCGATCCCGTCGACCTGAATATCCCGATCGTCGTCCTGGTCGATTCCGGCTCTGCATCGGCTTCTGAGATTGTCTCGGGCGCCTTGCAGGATCTGGACCGTGCCACCATCATCGGCACCCGCACGTACGGGAAGGGCCTGGTGCAGAGCATCCGTCCGCTGCCGTATGACGGCCAGCTGAAAGTGACGACGGCGAAGTATTACACGCCTTCCGGCCGTTGCGTGCAGGCCATCGACTACAGCCACCGCAACGAGGACGGCAGCGTGGGTCACATCCCGGATTCCCTCACGCACGAGTTCAAGACGCTTCACGGCCGTACCGTCCGTGACGGCGGCGGCATCACCCCGGACTATGAGGTGAAGGGCCGGAACTACTCCCGCCTGACCTATTCCCTGGTGCTGAACGGCATCGTGGACCAGTATTCAATGAAGTATGTCCGGGAACACGAGGCGCTTCCGAGCGTGGAGGACTTCCATTTCACGGACTTTGAGGACTTTGTCGCCTTCGCGAAGGACAAGACCTTCGACTATCGTTCCTCCGCCCGCGCCCTCTTCGACGAGATGAAGAAGACCCTGGACGAGGACGGCCTCTCCGAGTCGATGTCCGGCGAACTCGCCGCCCTGGAGAAGTCCCTGGATATGGATAAGGAGACCTTCCTCCATCTGAAGAAGGACGAAATCATTCCTTTCATCGAGGAGGAGATCGCTGTCCGCTACTGGTTCCAGGAATCCGGCATCAAGGTCCGCTTACGCTATGACGACCAGCTCCGGGAGGCGCTCACGAAGCCGGCCATCAGCTGGTAAGGCTTTCTAGTAACTCAGACCGAAACCAAACGGGAAGGACGGGTCCGGAGAATCGAAGGGCACGTCCTCCTTTTGTGCCCGGACGGCGTCCATCGAAGAAGGAATCTCGAACGGCAGCTTGCTGTGCGGATTGTGACGTCCGAAGATGACGTCCAATACCGCCGCGTCCGTCGGATCGAAGGACAGAATCATCGCCTGCGGGAGCGCCTTTAGCTCCGGTGTAATCACAAGCGAGGAACCCGTAGGGTTGATGTCGGCGACAACCGGCTTGCCGCTGTCGACAAGCTCCTGTAGCCGGGCCATTTTCACGGCCGGGAAGTCGATGTCCACCTCCTGCGGCGCGAACGGGTCCATCCGCGGTGCCGGAGGGGCGGGACGCCGGTTGCGGCCACGCGGCGCCGGGGTAGGCGGCGGGCCGAAGAATCCGCCACGGTCCGGCGAAGAAGTCGTCCGGTAAACGATGAGGTCCGCGTCCGCGGGCTTGTCCACGACGGTGCCGTACCCGGCCGCGACGGCGGGATCGATTCCATCGACATATAGTTTGATTCCCTCCTTGGCGGGCAGGGTGCCGTTGTTCGTGAGGAGCACATTGGAGACGCGCTGGCATTCCAGGCCAAAGGCTTCATTCTCAGGCGACTGAAGAACCAGGGCGGCCTTTTCCGGATCTACGTACGGGTTCTCGAACAGGCCTAGGATGAAGTGCCACTGCAGAATGCGGGATGCAGCCTGGTCGATGCGTTCGGGTGTAATCCGGCCCTCCTTGACCAGCTCCACCACCAGTTCCGGTTGGGTCTCGGAGCCCATCTGGTCCACGCCGGCATTGATGATCATCTCCATGTTGTCCTTCTTGGTGGTCTTGCCCTGGAGGGACGGCTTGAGCGGTCCGTTGCCCACCACGCCCCAGTCGGTGCAGATGGCGCCCTTGAAACCGAGTTCGCCGTAAAGGACTTCGGTGGACATGTGGTAAGAATAGTTCACGTTGAGGGAGTCGTAATAGGTACCGCTGTAGTAGCCCATCGCCGCAAGAGCACCCTTCTCAATACCCTTCTTCCAAGGGAGATAGTGGTATTCCTGGTTGTTGCCGGGATACACCAGCCAGCGTCCGCTGCCGCCGAGGTGCGGTCCGCTGCCAGGCCAATGCTTGAGATGCACGAGGATCTTCCCGGGGCCGACGTGGTCGCCCTGGGCGCCTTCAATGAGCGCGCCGGTCATCTCCGCGGTCAGTTCGGCCGATTCGGAGAAACAGCCCATGTTCCGGCTCCAGCGGGGCTCGGTGATGACATCGACCTGCGGTCCCAGGAACATGTGCAGGCCCACGGCGCGGTATTCCTCGGCCATGATCTCACCGAAACGGCGCATCATGTCCGGGTCTCCCCCGGCCGTGATGCCCACCTGGCCTTCGCCATTAGTAATGTGTGAGAAATACTGCGTACCGCTCACATGGCCACCGAGCTTAGCGCTATGACGTGGATCGGAGGAGAAAACAATGGGAATGCCCAGCCGCGACGCCTCGGCGATTTCCTGCATCCCGTTGGACCAGTTCGCGAACTGTTTCGGGGCGGCGACGCCGTTGTTCAGGATGCAGCGGAAATTCTTTTCCTCGATATAGGATTTCGCCGTGGCGGTGCGCCGCATCTGGCCCATCGCCATCGCACCGGCATTCTGTCCGCCGGGACCGATGGGGCCGGCATAGCCCTCCTCCTCCATCCGGCGCATCATCTCCTTTTCCTCGGGCGTGAGGTCGTATTTCACGACGCCGCTCTCATTGACGGCGATGTTGGGATGGAACATCAGGCCCACCTTCTCCTCCAAGGTCATCTGGGAGACGAGGTCGGCGATGCGCTTTTCCATCGGCAGCCGCCAGTCCTCGTACGGATCCACCTTCCCGTTTTTGTTCAGGTCCTTGAACTGAAATTTGCCTTCCGTGAGGATTTCCGCCTTGCGGGCGCCCAGCTCCGGCTGGGTGTACTTGGGTTTGCACCCCGTGGAGAGGACCGTCAACAGGACCGCTCCCAGCAGCATAGTTTGTTTCATAGAGGTTATCGCTGGTGTTACGTTCGCAAGGTAGTTAAAAATTTTCTTCTTTCTGCGGATTTTTGTTCGGATTTGTTATCTTTATACCCCGAAACACTGAACTAACCGCATAATATGTACAAAATCACGGAGCATCCGATCCTCACCGTTCCGGAGGAGGACCTGCATTCGTTCATCTTCGAGGGAAAAACCGTCACGGGCCAGATCGGCCAGACCATCGCCGCCGCCCTGCATCAGGCGGGCTTCCCCGTCCACCATCACAGCCTGAAAGACCGCAACCGCACGATGGAGTGCGGCATCGGCAAATGCGGCGCCTGCGAAATGGTCGTGGACGGGCATATCCGCCGTATCTGCATCACCAAGGTGGACGGCGTCCGGGAAGTGCACCGGGCCGGGACCGACAGCTTCGCGGAGGTCACCGCCACCGGGGACGAGGCTCCGAAGAAAGTGTACAAAACCTCCGTCGCCATCATTGGCGCAGGCCCCGCGGGACTCGCCGTCCGGGAGGAGCTCCGGGCGGCCAATGTCGATTGCCTCGTGCTGGACAACAACCACACGATCGGCGGCCAGTTCCGGATGCAGACGCACCAGTTCTTCTTCTTCGAGAACCGGCGGAAGTTCGGTGGCATGCGCGGCTTCGACATCGCCGAGACCCTCGCCGGCAACTCCAGGGAAGGAATTCTGCTGGACAGCGTCGTCTGGGATATCCTGGAGGGTAAGCGCCTCGCCGTCAAGAATGTCGCCACCCAGGAAATCTTCTATGTCGATGCCGACCATCTCGTGGTTGCGGCCGGCGCGCTCCCTTTCATGCCCGCCTTCAAGAACGACGACCTGCCCGGCGTCTATACCGCCGCCGTCGTCCAGCGGATGATGAACACGGAGTTCACCCTCCTTGGCAAGAACATCCTTACGGTGGGCGCCGGCAACATCGGCTATCTCACCTCCTACCAGGCCGTGCAGGCCGGAGCGAAGGTAAAGGCCATCATCGAGGCGTTGCCCTGCGAAGGCGGTTTCCCCGTCCAGGCGAACCGCGTCCGCAGGCTCGGCATCCCGATTCTTACGTCCTACACCCTCGTGGAAGCCATTCCGAACGCGGACCGCACCGGCATCACGGGCGCTATCATCGCAAAATGCGAGAACTTCAAGCCCATCCCGGGGACCGAGGTCCGTATCGACGGCATCGACTGCATCAACATCTGCACGGGCCTGCTGCCCGACAATCAGCTCCTGCGCAAGGGGGCAGAAGTGTTCGGCCGCGCCTGCCACGGCGTGGGCGACGCCGTCCGGATCGGCGAAGGGACCTCCGCCGTCCTCCGCGGCCGCCAGTGCGCCTACGAGATAATGATGGACCTCGGGAAGCGCGTGGACTACAGCGCATACCTTTCTATCTCCAAAGACTACGTCGACTCCCAGCAGCGGCCTGTCCGCCTGCTGGACAAGCCCGCGATGCCTTCCGCCGAAAGAAAGGTCGCCAAGGGCTTCGTCATCGCGGACTGCCTGTACGGCTTCGCCTGCAACCCTTGCTCGTTCTCCTGCAAGCAAGGCGCGATCACCAAGAGTTCCACCTCCGTTACACCGGTCATCGACTATGACAAGTGCATCGGCTGCATGGAATGCGTGGCGCAGTGCCCTGGCCTCGCCATCTTCGGCTACCGGCTAGACCGCGGCCAGCTCTTCCTCCCGCTGGAATTCAACCTTCCGGAAGGTGCCAAGGATGTTTTCCTGGTCGACGATTACGGCCGGAAGGTGGGAAGGGGCGAGATCGAGCGCGTGATCCCCAAACCCAACAAGACAAATATCGCCGTGGTCAAGGCCACTCGCCTGGAGGGAGGGTCCCTGACCGATGTCCGCGGCTTCATCCTCCAGGAGAACTACCCCGAACCGCTTGATTTGGTCCCCTGCCACGCCGAACCGGCCGCTGAAACCTACATCTGCCACTGCGAGGACGTGAACCTCAACGAGTTACTGGAAACGCTGAAAGGCCGAAAGAGCATTACCGCGCAGGAACTCAAGCATATCACCCGCCTCGGCATGGGCCCTTGCCGCGGTTCCCGCTGCTTACCTCGCGCGAAACAGACGCTCCATGCCCACGGCATTGAGGTCACCGGCGATTTCACCCCCCGCGGACCGATGGCGAACCTCGTCGAAATCGGCAATGTGAGCAATAATCCTGGTGGGCACACGCTCGTGCTTTCTCCGAATTTCTCGGACAATCAAATCGAGGAGGTGGGCGCCTTCGTCGCCGGCGGCGGCATGGCGGGCTCCGCCCTGTTCCGCTACCTCGCCGAGGCCGGTCTCAAGCCGGTGCTGGTGAACAAGGAGCACGGCAGTTCCTGGCGCTGCATCGCCGGCGGTCGTCCTGCCTTCTCCGTCCCCGCCCTCGCGGAAATCGCCAACGGAAACCTGCAGATATTCAAGGAATTGCAGGAAAAGCGGGACATCGACTTCAAGATGACGCGCTATGTGAACTTCGTCCATGATGAGGCCACATACCGCAGCCTTGACGCGTCCCGCGCCTGGTCCAATGCCTATATGGTGGATAAGAAGGATTTCGCCCGAGAGATTTCCCCGTACATCAATCCGAACCTGGACATCTACTCGCACGCCCTCATCTCCCACGACTGCTGGCAGGCGAGCCCGGGCAAGACCATCGACACGGTCCGGCAGATCGGCATCGGCCTGGGCGGCCGGGTGATGGAGGATACGGAGCTGGTGGACGTGGCGAAGACGGGAGAGACTTATCTCGTGACTGTCAGAACGTTGGACGGACGGTATCACCGCTTCAAGACCGCCATGTTCGTGAACGCCCTCGGCGCCGGCGCGGAGAAGTTCGCGGGGATGCTGGGCATCGACACCGGCCTCTTCCCGGTCCGGCATCAGGCGTTCATCACCAAGCGGCTCCCGCTGATCGGCAAGGACGGTGACTCGCTGGACATGCTCATCGACCGCCGCCATTACAAGGGGTTCTCCGCCGTGTACGGACAGCAGCTGGCCGCCACCGGCCAGATCATCGGCTGCGCCTCCCCGGCCTCCGATGCCGCCGAGGCGGGCAAGAACCTGAAAATCAACACTCAGGCCTTCCTGGAAATCGTCACCGAGGTCTTCACCGAATGGATCCCGCAGCTGAAGGGAATGAGCCTCCAAGCGACCTGGTGCGGCTACTACACGGAGCCCCGCTACATCGTGGACCCGGCCGCCGGCCTGTTCGTAGGCATGCGCGGCCACGGCTTCATGCTGTCGCAGTACATCGCCAAGCTGTACGTGGACACCCTCCTCGGCCGTCCCGTCCCCGCCTTCTTCGCCGACCTCGGCCTTTCCGGCTCCGGGCTCAGCGAAAACGCTTTCAAATAGTCCGTTTTTTCGTATCTTTGCATAAATGCAAACGATATGATCAAAAGAAGAAGAAACGGCGGAAGGCCCGCCGCACCGAAGGGAAGAAAGAAGAAAGTGAGAATCGTCCCCGAATTCACAGGGACCGCCATGATGTCCCGCGAAGGATTCGTGTTCGTACGGATCGAGGGACAGGAAGAAGACGTTTTCGTCAAGGCGTCAAAGACCCGGGGCGCCCTCCATGGAGACACCGTCCGGGTGGCCGTCACCCAGGAAAAGGACGGCGTCGCGAGGCGCCGCAGCGGCGAGATTATCGAAATCATTGAACGCAGCAAGAAGCCCTTCGTGGGCATCCTCCACATCGTCGGAAAGCAGGCTTGGGTCCTGATGTCCTCCAAGACGATGCCCTATGACATCTCGGTTCCCGTCCCCGAAGGCGGCGTGCGCGGCATGAAGGTCGCGGCCGTCGTCGATGGTTGGGAGCGGGGCGAGACGGGCCCCCACGGCCACGTCGTGGACGTCCTGGGCATGCCCGGCGAGAACAATACCGAGATGCACGCCATCCTGGCGGAGTTCGGCCTCCCCTACAAGTTCGACAAGGAAGTGGAGAACGCCGCCGACCTCATCTCCGACGAAATCACCGACAAGGACCGCGCGGGCCGCAAGGACTTCCGGAAGGTCCTCACCTTCACCATCGACCCGGCCGACGCCAAGGACTTTGACGACGCCCTGTCCTTCCGCAAGCTGGACAACGGCAACTACGAGGTGGGCGTCCATATCGCCGACGTCTCCTACTATGTGAAGCCCGGCTCGCCCGTCGATGCCGAGGCCCAGGCCCGCGGCACCTCCGTTTATCTGGTGGACCGCACCGTGCCGATGCTGCCGGAGAAACTCTCCAACAAACTGTGCTCCCTGCGCCCGAACGAGGAGAAGCTCACCTTCTCGGCCGTGTTCGAGGTCACTCCGCTGGCCAAGGTCATCAACCCCTGGTTCGGCCGGACGCACATCATCTCCGACTACCGGTTCTCCTATGAACTGGCCCAGCAGATCATCGACGCCGGCGACGACGCGATGGGCCTGACTTTCGGAGAAGGCACCGAATGCGGCATCGTCCCGGACGAGGTCAAGGAAGCCGTCCTCACCCTCAACAAGCTGGCGCTGAAGCTGCGCAAGAAGCGTTTCGCCGCCGGCGCCGTGAGTTTCGACCGGCCCGAGATGAAGGTCGATATCGACGAGAACGGCAAGCCCATCGGCGTCCACCAGAAGTTCTCGAAGGAAGCCAACTGGCTCATCGAGGAGTTCATGCTCCTGGCGAACCGTTCCGTGGCGGAGTTCGTCGCCTCGGACGGCAACATGGGCGGCAAAGCCGTGAAGAATCCCAAGACCTTCGTCTACCGTGTCCACGACGAGCCTAACCTCGAGAAAGTGAGCGGCTTGCGGGAATTCGCCGGCAACCTGGGATACAAGATGGGCCCGATCGGCAGCGGCAAGGACATCGCCCTCTCGCTGAACAACCTCCTCTCCGAGGTCAAGGAAAAGCCCGAGCTCGGCGCCATCCAGATCCTCGCCCTCCGCTCGATGGCCAAGGCCTGCTACAGCACCGACAACATCGGCCATTACGGCCTGGCCTTCCGGTTCTATACGCACTTCACCTCCCCGATCCGCCGTTATCCGGACCTGATGGTGCACCGCCTGCTGGCGATCTACCTCCGCAAGGGGGAATCCCAGTCGCTGGATTACTATACCGCCCAGTGCAAGCACGCTTCCGAGCGTGAAGTTGTCGCCGCGGAGGCGGAGCGCGAGAGCATCAAGTACAAGCTCGTGGAGTTTATGGAGGACAAGATCGGTCAGGAGTTCGACGGCCACGTGTCCGGTGTCACCCAGTGGGGCATCTACGTGGAAATCGAGCCCACGAAGATCGAGGGCATGATCCCCTACCGAACCATCCGTTCCGACTTCTACGACTTCGACGAGGACCACTACCGCGCCGTCGGCCGCCGCAAGCACGGCATCATCAAGCTGGGCGACCCGCTCCGCATCCGCGTGAAGGGTACCAACCTGGAGCAGAAGCTGCTGGACTACGAGCTGGTGGAGCCGGAGGCCGAGAACGCCCCCGCCCCGACGGAGGACGAGTACATCGAGTCCCTCGTGGACGCCCCGATGCCGCCCCGTCCCCGTAAGCCCGGCAAGCCTGGCCGGAAACCCCGGATGGGCGCCCTGAAAGCCGAGCGCGAGCGGATGAAAAAGGCCAAAAAGAGCTAAACTTATATGAAAATCACGCCCCTGCTGCTTGCCACTCTCATCCTCGCCGGATGCGGCGGCCGGACACCCTTGTACAAAAACGCCGGCCGTTCCGCAGAGGAGCGGGCCGATGACCTGCTGAAAAGGATGACTGTCGATGAAAAGCTGGGGCAGCTCGTGTGTCCGCTCGGCTGGCCGATGTACGACAAGGTGTCGGCGGACAGCGTGACGATTTCCGACCAATACCGGGATTTCATCCAGAACCAGCACGGTGGCATGCTGTGGGCCGTGTTCCGCGCGGATCCATGGACCAAGAAAACCTTGGAAAACGGACTGAATCCGACGCTGGCGGCAAAGGCGTACAACGCCCTGCAGCGCTATGCGATAGATTCGACACGGTTGGGAATTCCTATTATTCTGGCCGAGGAAGCCCCGCACGGGCATATGGCCATCGGTACGACGGTGTTCCCGACCAGCATCGGCCTGGCATCGACCTGGGACACAGAGTTGGTTGAAAAGGTGGGACAGACCATCGGCACGGAACTGCAGGCGCAGGGCGCGACCATCGGGTATGGCCCAGTCATCGACCTTTCCCGCGAGCCACGCTGGTCCCGTGTGGAAGAAACCTACGGCGAAGATGTGCATCTGACCTCGCAGATGGCTTCCGCGATGGTGCGGGGAACGTCTTCCAAGGGCGTGATTTCCACTTTGAAACATTTCGTGGCCTACGGCGTCCCGGAGGGCGGGCACAACGGCAATCCGTCCATCATCGGGATGCGGGATTTGCGCGAGAACGTACTCCCGACCTTCAAGGCCGCCATCGACGCGGGCGCCCTGTCGGTGATGACCTCCTATAACTCCCTCGACGGCATTCCCACCACCTGCAACAAGGATCTCCTAACCGGCGTCCTGCGCGACGAATGGGGATTCAAGGGATTCGTGGTCAGCGACTTGGAGAGCATCGACGGAATCGCCCGAGACCACAAGGTCGCCGCATCCCCGCAAGAGGCGGGCGAGATGGCGCTAAATGCCGGTGTCGATGTGGACCTCGGCGCGCACTGCTATGCGCAGCTTAAGGAATCGGTAGATAAAGGCCGTGTGTCGATGAAAACCCTCGACCAGGCCGTGAAGCGGGTGCTCATCCGCAAGTTCGAGGCGGGCCTGTTCGACCATCCGTATGTCGATGAGGCCACCGCGGCCGGGCTCGTCCGTACGCCGGAACACCTCGAAGTGGCCGCCCAGGCCGCCCGGGAAGGGATTGTCCTCCTGAAGAACGACGGCGTCCTGCCTCTCAAGAGCGGAACCCGAATCGCACTCATCGGCCCGAACGCGGATAATCAGTATAACCAACTTGGCGACTACACTGCCCCGCAGGCGGAAGAGAATGTGGTCACGATGCTGGACGGCCTGCGGGCCAAGGGCGCCGATGTACTCTATGTCAAGGGCTGCTCCATCCGCGACACCCGGGACAGCCAGATCGCCCAGGCCGCCATCGCGGCGATGCTTTCGGACGTGGCCGTCGTCGTGGTGGGCGGTTCTTCGGCCCGCGATTTCAAGACCAAATACATCGACACCGGCGCCGCCGTGGTGGATGAGGACGCCGTCTCCGACATGGAGGCCGGCGAAGGCTTCGACCGCGCCTGCCTGGACCTGCTGGGCCTGCAAAGCGACCTCCTGAAGGCGGTCAGGGCTGCCGGAAAGCCGGTTGTCGTGGTGTACGTGGAAGGCCGTCCGCTGGACAAGAACTGGGCGGCGGAGAAGGCCGATGCCCTCCTGACGATGTGGTACCCCGGCGGCGAAGGCGGCACCGCCCTGGCCGATGTCTTGTTCGGCGACTACAATCCCGCCGGACGCCTCCCGGTGAGCGTTCCCCGGAACGTGGGCCAGCTCCCGGTCTACTACAACAAGAAGAATCCGCGCGGACACGACTATGTGGAAATGTCCGCCGATCCGCTTTACCCCTTCGGTTACGGCCTGAGTTACACGACCTTCGAGTACTCCGACCTCACCGTCTCCGGCCGCGTTCCCGATGTGGAAGTGACGGTCAATGTGAAAAACACCGGCACCCGCGACGGCGACGAGGTGGTCCAGCTCTATGTCATCGACCCGCTGGCCTCCACCGTCCGGCCGCGCAAGCAGCTGCGCGCTTTTGACCGCGTCTTCGTGAAGGTCGGAGAGACCGTGCCTGTTACCTTGAAACTCGGACCTGACGCCTTCTCCTTGGTCGATGCGGCCGGAAAGACCGTCATCGAGCGGGGTGACTTCATCCTCGAGGTGGGTGCCTCTTCCGAGGACACCCGTCTGAAAGAAACGATTACATACTGAATATGAGAAGATTGCCGATTCTCCTCGCCCTTGCCCTGCCCCTGGCGGCATCGGCCCAAAGCCTGCCCTACTGGCAGGACGTGACCGTCACCTCCGTGAACGCCGAGACGCAGCGGACGGAAACCGTCTGGTTCGCCGACCGCGCCGACGCCCTGAAAAAGGGCTTCCGCGAGAGCGAGAACTATGTCGATTTGAACGGGGTGTGGGATTTCAAGTATTTCGATGACTTTCACGAGATGGAGCGGTTCCTTCGCTCCGCTCGGAATGACAGCGACTGGAACAAGATCGTCGTTCCGGGGAACTGGGAGATCCAGGGATACGGGGTGCCGATCTATACCAACATCCCGTATGATTTCGCGCCGGTGGATCCGCAGCCGCCGACGCTGCCGGAGGTGTTCCCTGCCGGCGTCTACCACCGGACCTTCACGGTGCCGAAGGGATGGGCCGGCCGGACCGTCTACCTGAACCTCGCCGCCATCAAGTCCGGCACCTATGTGTATGTCAACGGCCAGGAAATCGGCTATTCCGAGGACTCGAAGAGTCTCGCCCGCTATGACATCACGAAGGCGCTCAAAGAAGGCGATAACGACTTGATTCTCAGAGTTTACCGCTACTCCACCGCTTCCTGGCTGGAGTGCCAGGACTTCTGGCGTATCAGCGGTATCGAACGGGACGTGTACCTGTCCAGCGAGAAGACATCGACACAATTCGACTTCAGCGTCGTCTCCTCCCTGGACCCGACACTCACCAAGGGCGTCTTCCGCCTGAACCTGCGCTCGCAGGCGCCCGCTGAGGTGTTCTATGAGCTGATCGACAAGGACGGAGAAACCGTCGCCGACGCCATTTTCGAATTTAAGGGAGAGCTGACCACCGTCACCGACACCATTCCCGACGTGCGGAAATGGAGCGCCGAGACGCCGGAACTGTATACTCTCCTGCTCCAGGTCAATGGGGAATACACCCGTTTCCACGTGGGTTTCCGCCGCATCGAGATTGCTACCGTCAAGGATGGGGACCGTGATGTGAAAGCGCTCCTCGTGAACGGACAGCCGGTCAAGTTCAAGGGTGTCAATATGCACGAACACAACCCTTACACTGGCCACTACCAGACGAAGGAAAACATCCTGCAGGACCTCCAGTTGATGAAAATGGCGAACATCAACGCCATCCGCACCTGCCACTATCCCCAGCCCCGGGAGTTCTACGAGCTCTGCGACAGCTTGGGCTTCTATGTGTATGACGAGGCCAACATCGAGTCCCACGGCATGGGCTACAAGTTGGACCGCACGCTCGGTAACAATGCCGCCTGGCAGGACAAACACATCGACCGTATCCTGAACATGTATCGCCGCACGGCAAACTATCCGTGCGTGACCATCCTCTCCCTCGGCAATGAGGCCGGCAACGGAGTGAATTTCTACGAGGCTTACCGCGTCCTCAAGGAGTTGGAAAAGGACGGCCAAAACCGACCCGTGTGCTACGAACGCGCTGAAAGAGAGTGGAATACCGACATGCTCGTCCCGCAGTACCCCACTGCCGAGTGGTTCGCCCGGATGGGTGAGAAGGAGAACGGCCGGCCGGTGGTGCCCTCGGAATACGCCCACGCGATGGGCAACTCCACCGGTTCCATCGACCTTCAGTGGGAGCAGATTTATGCCCATACGCACCTGCAGGGCGGATTCATCTGGGACTGGGTGGACCAGGGCCTGTATGACGAGGCCCGCGGCTGGACCTACGGCGGCGACTACGGCGTGGACGCCCCCTCCGACGCGAACTTCCTGTGCAACGGTCTCGTCAATCCGGACCGCGACCCGCACCCGGGCTATTACGAGGTGAAGCATGTCTATCAAGACATCGCCATCACCGGCGTCGCTCCGGAGGAAGGCCGGTTCTCCATCCAAAACCGGTTCTATTTCAGGGATTTGAACGACTATGTGGTCCATTGGCGGCTTGAACGGGACGGCGTGATGGTGAAAAAGGGCAAACTGTCCTTCTCCACCCCGGCGCAGGGTTCCGAGGAGTTCACCATCAAGATTCCGAAGCGGAAACTGCGTCCCCACGGCGAATACCGGATCTTCTTCGAAACGCAGACCGCCCGCGCTTTGGCGCTGCTCCCGAAGGGCACCATCGTCGCTGTGGATGAGGTCTTTATCAAGGACACCGGCGAGAAGAAATCCTTCAAGAGCCGTCCGGCCGAGGTGACGGAAACCGACACGGAAATCCGCCTCGAAAACGGCAAGGGCGCGCTGGTCTTCGACAAGGCCCAGGGCATCGTGACAAGCTATACTTACCGGGGAACCAATCTGGTCGATCCGGAGTTCGGCCTCCGTCCGAACTTCTGGCGCGGTCCCATCGACAATGACTATGGCAACGGCCAGCAGGTCCGGGCCCATATGTGGAAAGAGGCCTCCCAGGCCTTCCAGGCCACGGTTTCCATGAAGGATGGAGCCATCCACGCCGTCTATGCGCTGCCTACCGGATGCTCGATAGAGGTGGACTATATGCTGCTGTCGAATGGGCTCCTCAAGGTTTCCGCCGCTTTCAAGGGCGCGGGCAGCAAGCCGGTGGATGTTCCCCGCATCGGCTTCCGCTTCCGCGTGAAGGAGAATGACTTCCAGTATTTCGGTCGCGGTCCGGTGGAGAACTATATCGACCGTAACTCCGGGACCTTCAAGTCCGTCTTTACGACGAAGGCCTCCGACGAGTTCTATCCTTACGTCCGGCCGCAGGAAACCGGCCATCATACGGAGACGGAATGGCTGTCCACCAAGATGCTTTCCGTCATCGGCGACGGCCTCTTCGAGTTCAACGCCCTCCGGCACAGCGTCGAAGACCTGGACAGCGAAGAGTCCGACCAGCCGTTCCAGTGGAACAACTTCGACAATCCACCCATCCACGACGAGGAAGCTGCGATGAAGAACCACATGCGTCGGCAGACGCACATCTGCGACGTCCCGGACCGGGAGTTCACGGAGATATGCATCGACGGTGCCGCCTCCGGCGTCGGCGGTTACGACAGCTGGGGCGCGCGTCCCGAACCCGCCCGCACCGTCTGGTCCACCGACAACCGGGAATTCGGATTCACCCTGGTTCCCGCAAGATCCATCAAACTGAAAAAAGCAATCAATTATGCGTACTAGCTTATTCCTGACCGCCCTGGCCCTGGCGGTCGCCTCCTGCGTTGAAGAGCCCTATGGTGCCGTTCCCTCCCCTTCCCAGCTGGAATGGCAGGCGATGGAGATGAACATGTTCTGCCACTTCGGCCCGAACACTTTCACCGGAAAGGAATGGGGCGACGGAACTGAGGCCGAGGATTTGTTCAACCCCACGGACCTGGACTGCCGTCAATGGGCCGCCACGGCGAAGGCCGCCGGCTTCAAGGGCATCATCATCACCGCCAAGCACCACGACGGTTTCTGCCTGTGGCCCAGCCCGGTGAGCGACCATACCGTG
This sequence comes from Bacteroidales bacterium, assembly GCA_017558775.1. GTDB lineage: Bacteria > Bacteroidota > Bacteroidia > Bacteroidales > UBA932 > Cryptobacteroides. The sequence goes on from JAFYTP010000089.1 coordinate 51,829, forward strand.
GCGCAGTCGAGCTGGCGAGACGGGCAGGGCGATGTGCTCCGGGAACTTTCCGACGCGTGCAAGGAGTATGGGCTGAAGTTCGGCGTGTACATCTCGCCTTGGGACCGCAATGATCCGCATTACGGAATGCCGGAGTATAATGATGTGTTCGTCCAGACGCTGGAAAGCGTCCTTGGAGGAACCTACGGACCGGTTTTCGAGCAGTGGTTCGACGGTGCCAACGGCGAGGGCCCGAACGGCAAGAAGCAGAAATATGACTGGCCGTTGTTCAACGGGACCGTCTTGAAACTCCAGCCGCAGGCCGTCATTTTCAGCGACGTTGGACCGGGATGCCGGTGGGTCGGCAACGAAGAAGGACACGCAGGCCGCACCAACTGGGGACGGCTGGAGACCTACGGATTCACGCCCGGTCATGGTGGACCGCCTGTCGACACCCTGAACCAGGGCAACAAGTACGGAAGCAGCTGGATTCCCGCGGAAACGGATGTGTCCATCCGTCCGGGCTGGTTCTGGAGAGCCTCCGAGACCCCGCAGGTGAAATCCGTCCAGGAACTCCTGAAAATCTACTACGAGAGCGTCGGCCGCAACTCCTTGCTCCTGCTGAACGTGCCGCCGGATGACCGCGGACATATCGACCCGGCGGACTCCACCCGGCTGATGGAGTTCCGGGGCGCCTTGGACGCCATTTTCTCCGACAATCTTGCCGACAGGGCCCGGATCCGTAGGAAAGACTATGTTTGGACCGTCAACCTGAAGAAACCGAAGACCTTCAACCGCCTGGTGCTCCAGGAGGATCTCACTCTCGGACAGCGGATTGCCGCCTTCACGGTGGAAGCCCGTGTCGATGGACAATGGGAGGTTGTGGCGGAAGAAACCACCGTCGGCTTCAAGCGCATCGTCCTCCTTCCGAATGTGACGGCCGATGCCGTGCGCGTCCGGGTCGATGAATCCCTGGCGAAACCGTTCCTCAGTACCATCGCCCTGTATCAGGACGACATCTATCGCGAATAGCATGAAGAATCTGTTCCTTTTCCTGGCATTGCTGCTGCCCGCCGTGGCATGCGGTCCCCGCGACGGAATCCGGACTGTCCGGATCGCGGAGGGACAGGATGCGGACCTCGGGACGATCAAGGAGATCGAAGGACCGGTGACCGTCCGTCTTCTCATTCGGAACGACTACCCGGACACCCTCCGTCCGGTCCAGCTCTATACGCCCTGCGGATGCACGCAAGCCCGGTTTGACCAAAAACCGGTGGCGCCCGGCGCGGACGAAATCCTGGAAGTGACCTATAATCCCGCCTATCGGCCCGGGCCGATGCGGGAAGAAATCCAGGTTCGATACACGAACTCGCCCGTACGCGTGCGTACCTTTTCCATTACGGGAAATGTCGTCGGCTTCAACCATCCGATCGAGGAAGACCGGCCGTACGCATTCGGGGAAGGCCTGTATATGAGCCACAAGGTCCTGAGCTACGGAAGCCTGCGCCCCGGGGAGACAGGAGACTTCTTTTTCCGCCATGGAAACGGCAACACCCGCAAAGCAAACATCGTCTTTGATATCCCCGATGCTTGGAAGCCGTATGTCCGGATGCGGCAGCCCGGAAAAATGAAAGCCGACCAGCGGGACACGATCCATGTGAAATTTACGATGCCTGAGGGACTTGACTCCGTAGAGTTCGCCCTGCAGCCCCGAGTGAACGGAAAAAAAACGGAAGACAGCCTGCTGATTCGTGCCTGGAAAAGGCATAATATTCAATAATTATGCGTAACTTCACCCTCCCCAAACGGGGACAATAGCAGCACAAAACAACACAACCAACTAATCAACAACACCTTATGAGTTTCCAACTTGAAAGAGTTCTGGCAAGATTGATCTCGGTCTTGCTAGGGCTGTTCATCGCTGGCGGACTCGCCATGGCCCAGACCAGGACCATTACGGGAACCGTCACGGATGACTATGGTGAACCGCTCATCGGCGCCAGCGTCGTTGTGGAGGGGGATACTTCGACAGGTGCCATCACCGACCTGGACGGTCATTATTCCATCACCGTCCCGGCATCGGCAGAGGCCCTGCGCTTCTCCTACATCGGCCAGGAAGACGCCGTCGAGACGATTGGAGGCCGTTCGGTCATCAACGTCACCCTGGCATCGGGGAGCATCGCCCTTAACGCGACGGTGGTCACCGCAATGGGCATCCGCAAGGAGGAGAAATCCCTCTCCTACAATGTCCAGCAAGCCAAGGTCGAGACGGTGAGTCCGGTGGGTTCCTTCGTCAACGGCCTCAACGGCAAGGTGGCCGGCGTATCCATCAGTCAGTCTTCCACCGGCGCGGGCGGCGCATCCCGTATCGTGATGCGCGGTTCCAAGTCCATCTCCAACAACAACAATGCGTTGTATGTGATTGACGGTATCCCGATGCAGTCCCTGCGCGGAAGCCAGCCGGAAGGCGTCTATGCCGGCGCCGGTCAGACCGGTGACGTGCTCGGATCCCTCAACCAGGACGACATCGAGTCCATTTCCGTTCTCTCCGGCCCGTCCGCGGCAGCCCTTTACGGTGCCAACGCGGCGAACGGCGTGATCATCATCACCACCAAGAAGGGCGAGAAAGACCGGCTGGACATCGACTACTCCAACTCTACCACATTCTCCCGCGCGTATGTGATGCCGGAGTTCCAGAACACCTATGGTCCTTCCTCCCCCGGTTCCTATTACAGCTGGGGCACAAAGCTGGACACCCCGTCCTCCTGGAACCCGCGCGACTATTTCCAGACGGGCGTGAACGAGGTGAACTCCCTTTCCCTGTCCACCGGTAACGACCGCAGCCAGACCTACGTCTCCGCCGCCGTCGCCAACGCCCGGGGCATCGTCCACAACAACAACGTGGGCCGCTACAACCTCTCCTTCCGCAACACCACCGACCTGGTGAAGGATCTCCTCACGCTGGACGTGAACATGACCTACGGCCGGGTGAACGAACAGAACATGATCGCCCAGGGCGAATACGGCAACCCCATCGTCCCGGTGTACCTGTTCCCGGCCGGTGACGACTTCTCCAAGGTGCAGGTGTATGAGCGTTACGACGCAGGCCGCAACATCAAGACCCAGTACTGGCCCTACGACTTCGAGCACTCGATGCAGAATCCCTACTGGATCACCGAGCATCAGAAGTGGCAGAACCAGAAGAACCGTCTGATGGGTTCCGGCCAACTCTCCTTCAAACCTTTCAAGTGGCTCACCCTCAGCGCCCGCGCCAAGTATGACCGGACGGACGAGGTCCATGAGCGCAAGTTCGACGCTTCCACCAACACCCTGTTCACGGAAGGTTCCAAGCACGGTTTCTACGGCCGCGTGAACCAGTACACCGAGCAGAAGTTCGGCGAGGTCCTCGCCACCTTCAACAAGTACTTCGGTGACAATGTGTTCAACCTCTCCGGCGTGGTGGGCGCCAACATCGACGACATCACCTTCCGGTCCGACAACACGTCCGGTCCGCTGAAGACCGTCAACAACAAGTTCGACCTGAACAACATCGACCAGAACAGTTCCCACACGCTGCTTTCTTCCAACGGCTACTGCTACCAGAACCAGTCCGTGTTCGCTAACGCCCAGCTGGGCTGGCGCAGCAAGGTCTACCTCGACATGACCTACCGCGTGGACTGGAACTCCGCCCTGTACACCGCCGGCGGCATCACCTATCCGACCGTTGGCCTTTCCGGCATCGTGACCGAGATTCTTCCGTTCCTGAAGAGTTCCTTCTTCCCGTACTGGAAGATCCGCGGCTCCTACTCGGAAGTGGGTAACGCTCCGGATCCGGCCCTGTTCCTGCTGGATCCCCGCCTCGAGCAGGTGAGCGGCAACGTCGCCACCAGCGCCCGCCGCCGCAACACCGAACTCGTCCCCGAACGCACGAAGTCCTGGGAACTGGGCACGAACATCCACTTCTTCGACAGCAAGCTGCAGATCGACGCGACCTGGTATTATGCCAAGACCTTCAACCAGTTCTACGATCCCCGCATCTCCACCACCTCCCTTTCCGGGGACATGTTCCTGAACGGCGGCCGGGTGGACAACACCGGTATCGAGATGGCCCTCCGCTTCGACGACAACCGCGGCAAGTGGAATTACGGGACCTACCTCACCTGGACCTGGAACAAGAACAAGATCGTGGACCTGCAGTTCCGCGATCCCGAGAGCGGCACGCTGCGTGACGGAAACGGCCTGCCCATGGGCGGTTTCGGCGGCGTGAACAACTTCCTCTACGAAGGCGGTTCCCTGGGCGACGTCTATGTGACCACTATCGCCACGGACGAGCACGGCTATTACCAGCTCAACTCCGACGGCATGATCATCGCCGACTATGAGGAGAAGGATATGATCTATGCCGGCACCACCGACGCCAAGCACCGCCTCAGCTGGGGCGGTCACCTGGGCTACGGCGGTCTCACCTTGAACTGGCTCTTCACGGCCCGTCTCGGCGGCGTCGCGATTTCAAAGACGCAGGCCATCCTGGACTATTATGGCGTGTCGCAGGACACGGCCGAAGCCCGCGAAATCGGCTATTTCGAGTTCAACGGCATGAAGACCACCAACGTTCAGGGTTACTACCAGACCCTCGGCATCCGCGACGGCGTGATGAGTCAATACGTTTATGACGCCACGAACGCACGCCTCGCCGAACTCTCCCTGAACTATGATATCCCGGTGAAGCGGTTCGGCTCCTGGGTCAAGGGCATTACGCTCTCCGTGGTGGGCAACAACCTCGCTATGCTGTACCTCAAGGCCCCGTTCGATCCGGAGATGACTTCCAACGTGGGCACTTACAACCAGGGCGTCGATTACTTCATGCAGCCTTCCACCCGGAGCCTCGGCTTCGCGGTGAAGCTCCGCTTCGGCGGCAGCACCGCCTCCGCCGTCAAGGCCGCTCCGGCCGCAAGCGCCCCCGTCTATGTTCCTTCCGAGCCCAAGGTAGTCGAAAAGATCGTCGAGAAGGTGGTCGAGAAGGAAGTGGTCAAGGAGGTCGTGAAAGAAGTCAAGGTTCCTGCAGACAAGGTCGACAGCTACAATGACGACCTGTTCTTCCTGATCGGCAAGGCCGAAATCCGTCCGGAGGAAGCCTTCAAGCTGGGCCGCATCTGCCAGGTCCTCGCCGAGAACCCGGAAGCGACGATCACCGTGACCGGCTATGCCGACAGCGGCACCGGCACCGACGAGATCAACCGCGAACTCTCCGAGCAGCGCGCCGCCCGCGTGGTGGATATGCTCGCGCAGGCCGGCATCGACCGCAACCGCATCACCACCGCTTCCGTCGCCGGTGACCGCGACGCTTCCTTGAGTCCCGAAGCCAACCGGGTCGCCGTATGTATCGTCAAATAACTCAGTGCCCTATGAAAAAGAATATTTCCAAATATATGCTTGCGGCGGCCGTCATCCTGACCGCCCTCGCAGGGTGCACCAAGGGTTTTGAGCAGATCAGCAAGAACGTGTTCGGCGTCAGCGACGAGCAGATGGCGGAGGACGGCCTCGCCCTCGGCGGCATGCTGCAGCAGCTGGAGCGATCCGTCATCGTGTACCGCGACGGCACCTGGCTGGACTCCGACTATCAGATCATGTACAACCTGTGCGCCGAAACCTGGTGCGGTTACATGGCCCCCACCCTCAGCGACGGCCATAACGCCGGCTGGGACGTGAACGACGGCTGGCACCGCCGGATGTTCGTCGTCAAGTACCAGTACGCAATGGGCGGCTACAATACTTTCGAGACTTCCGCCCTCGAATACGGGATGCAGAACGAGCTGGCGCTCGCCAAGGTCCTGAAAGTGGCCTCGATGCACCAGGTGGCCGACTACTACGGTCCCATTGCCTACTCCCATACCGGAGACCTGTCCAACGTCTATGACCCGCTGGACCAGGTATACAAGCAGTTCTTCGAAGAGCTGGACGAGTCCATCGAAATCCTGGAGAAAGTGGCCGCCACCGGCGCCAAACTGCTGGAGGACTATGACCTCGTGTATGGCGGCGACGCCGTCAAGTGGGTCCAGTTCGCCAACTCCCTGCGCCTCCGTCTCGCCCTCCGCGTAAGCTATGCCACGCCCGGCCTCGCCCGCGAGGAAGCCGAGAAATCCCTGGCCAGCCCGTTCGGCTTGATCACCGCCAACAGTGGCAACGCCGTCATCGCCGAGCCCGGTGTCCGTCATCCGATCTACACCATCAACGTGGAGTTCAACGACGCCGACACCCAGATGGGCGCCTCCCTGGATTCCTACCTGAACGGTTACAATGACCCCCGTATGTTCCTGATTGCCAAGCCTGCCGGCGACGGCAAGCTGCACGGCGTCCGTCCGGGTATCGCCCCGTCCAGCTGGACCAATTACAAGAACACCGCCGCAAAGGTGTCCGCCCCCAACGCCGGCCTCTACAAGATCTGCTGGATGAATGCCGCCGAAGTGGCCTTCCTCCGCGCCGAAGGTGCGCTGAAGGGCTGGGACATGGGCGGTACAGCCCAGGAGTTCTACGAGCAGGGCATCAAACTCTCCTTTGAGGAGTGGGGGGCCGACGGCGCCAGCGCCTATATCGCCAACAAGACCGCCAAACCTGCCGAATTCCGCGACAACGTGGCCCGCGCCCATGCCTCCGCCCCCTCCACGGTGACTATCGCCTGGAACAATGCTGACTCCGACGAGCTGAAGCTCGAGAAGATCGCCACCCAGAAATGGATCGCCCTCTTCCCGAACAGCGCCGAAGCCTGGGCGGAATACCGCCGGCTCCACTATCCGGTGCTTGTCCCGCCGGCCAAGAACTTCTCCGACGGCATCGTGAATACCGAGCAGGGCATCCGCCGGGTCCCCTACCCCGTGTCCGAGCAGACCGACAATCCCGAAGGCTATGCCTCCGGTGTCGCGGCTCTCGGCGGGCAGGACAACGCGGGCGTCCGCCTGTGGTGGGACGCCAAGCCGTTCAACAATTAATGCAGCGTGAACATGAAAAAGATATTGAGCATATTCCCAATCGCCCTGGCCGCCATCGCGGTCGCCAGCTGCGACACCAAGGTGGAGAAGCTTGAAATCCAGCATTTCAACACGTACGACCTCGAAAAGGACGCTCAGGATCCCTACTATGCGGACCTCCGCGAATGGAAGCAGTCCAAGCATACGATTTCGTATGTGTACTTCGCCCGCTGGGCCCCGCCGGAAGGCGCGACCAGCCTCTTCATCGAATACAAGACGATGCGTCCTCGGCTGATGGCCCTGCCGGATTCCCTGGATATCGTGAACCTCTGGATGGGCACGCCCATGAAGGAGGAATACACCGACGCCTGTTTCTACGGCAACGTCAAGAACGCCGAGACCGGCGAGATTGAGCGTGCCCCGATGCATACGTATGACTACTCTCCGAACGCCTACGCGGACCTCGAGTACTGCCAGAAGGTCAAGGGCACCCGCTTCGTGATGCACGCCGACGCCTCCCACTACGGCCAGGAGTTCGACCTGGACGGCAAACACTGGGTGGTGAGCGGCAGCGACCGCGAATCCATCGAGGCCTATGCGAAGCTCGTCGTCGACATCGTGAACACCCACGGCCTGGACGGCGTGGACTTCGATTTCGAAGGCTGGGGCGCCACCCAGATGACCTGGGCTATCCAGAAGGCCGGCGAATACTTCGGTCCGAAAGGCTCCGATTCTTCCAAGCTCCTCATCGTGGACTACTTCGGCGCCGCCCCCAGCGGCGACATCGAACCGTACATCAACTATCTCGTGAAGCAGGCCTACTCGATGCAAGGCTCTTCCGTGGGCGGCCCCGGCTGGTGCCCCGAGTCCAAGATGGTGTACTGCGAGCAGTACGAACAGTCCTCCGGAGACGGCCCGAACTATCTGAACGGCGGTTATCCCACCGGAATGACCACCGAAGGGGGCGCTAAGATGTATACCCTGGAACGGTACGCCCGCTACGCCAACGAAGCCGGTAACGGCGAAGGTGGTTTCGGCGCCTACTACATTGACAATGACTATGACAACGGGGTGGACGCGCTCCAGAAAAAAGGCTATTCCGGGACCTTCTCGAACTACGCCTTCCTCCGTCGCGCCATCCAGATCGTGAACCCTGCCAAGTAAGATGAGCCCTATGAAAAAGTACATCCTACTCCTCTCCGCCGCGGCCCTTTGCCTTGCCGCGTGCACCCAAAAGGCTGACAAGTTCGATTACAAGCAGGAAATCGCCCTGATTACCGGGACCGACGCCTCGCCCGTCTCCAAGGACCAGATCCTGGCGGACGAGATTCCGATCTCCTACAACTTCTCCGTCTCCCTGACGGGCATCGCCCCGGAGGACGTCAATGTCCATATCGCCTACGACAGCCTGGCCGTCATCCGGTACAATGCCTTGAATAAGACCAACTATGCCGCTGTACCGCGCAACACGTTCGTCATCAATGATGAATACGTCACGATCAAGAAGGGAACGGCCACTTCGCCGATGACCTCCGTCACCCTCCGGGACAACACCTTCATCGAGGAAGGCGTCAACTACGTGATTCCGCTCGCCGTCGCCTATATGGACGGTGGGAAGGCCGGCATCCTCGACGCCTCCAAGAACCTGTTCATCAAGATCGGCAAGACCATGGAGACCTTCTCCCTGGACATCCCGGGCACGGGCGTTTACAGCACCCACAGCCTCGGCGCCGGTTACAACCTGAACACCTGGACCCTCGAGATCAAGGCACACCCGTACAACATGAAATCCCGCGGCAATGACCAGCTGTGTCGGTTCTGCTGCTGGAACGAAGATGGCGGCGGTCAGGTCCTGCTCCGTTTCAACGAGAACGGAAAGCCGTGGAAGACCCTGGACATCGTGGCTCCTTCCGGCCGCTATGTCACCGGCGCGACCGGCGACCCCAAGACCGGAACCTTCGAACAGAACCAGTGGTACATGATCTCCATCGTGTGGGACGGATCCAACATGTCCGTCTACATCAACGGTGAGAAGGATACACCCTCCGAGAATTCTGTTTCCGGCAACCAGGGCTTCAACCTGAATCGCTTCGAGATCGGTATGTCCTGGGGTGGCTACGGCAATTCCCAGAGCTATACCGGCCGTATGGCCGAGATGCGTATCTGGAACATCGCCCGCAGTGCCAGCGACATCGCATCCACCCAATGCTCTGTGGATCCCAAGTCCGAAGGCCTCGTCGGCTACTGGAAGATGAACGAAGGCGAAGGCCACATCTTCCACGATTCTGTCGCCGGCAATGACATGGACTGGGACAAGTCTGAACGCCAGAAGAACGAGAGCGACTTTGTCACCACACCCGAGGCCGGCGCCGCCGTCTCCTGGGTGAAGGACGAAAAGAACAAGTGTGCACAATAAAATAACTAAACAAATAATCCAATGAAAAAGTTACTGACTGCATTCGCCATGGGGCTTCTCCTCATAGGATGCGCCCGCGAGTACGACGACTCCGAACTCCGCAACCGGGTCACGACGCTCGAAACCAAGGTGGGTAACCTGGAAGCCAACATGAAGGCAATCCAGACCGCCACCAACGACGGCATGTTCGTCCAGAAAGTCGAAGAACTCATCGAGGACGGCAAGGTCGTCGGCGTGACCGTCACTTATACCACCGGCCAGGTGGTCACCTTCCAGATCTCCGGCGCCGGCGCCGAGACCAACCTTTCCGCCGTCCGCAATTCCGCGGGCAAGCTTTGCTGGGCCCTGAACGGCCAGATCATCCAAGTGGACGGAAAGGACCTCGAAGTGGGCCAGACCCCGACCTTCTCCGTGAAGGACGGCCATCTCATCGTGACCGTGGACGGCAAGTCCACGGACGTGGGCGCCATGGGCGGCGGCCTGGGCGACGCCATCTTCAAGGACATCAAGGTCACCGAGAATGCCGTGATCCTCACCCTGGACGACAACAGCACCATCGAAATCCCCTTCGCCAAGGCTTTCAAGCTGGTCATCGCGAAAACTCAGTACGCCGTGACTTCCACCGAACCCTTCGACATCCCCTACACGGTGGACAACAAGACCTCCAACACGGTCGTGGACGTGTTCACCGACGCCAATTACGAGGCCGTCGTCGATGCCGAGAAAATCACCGTCACCCCGCTCGTCGTCGCCAAGGGTTCCGCCCTTGCCTATGCCGACTCCCAGGTGGGCCTAACCTCCATCGTGAAGCTCTCCTTCGGCGCCGAAGCCGAGCCGGACACCTTCGAGATCACCGACGAGAGCATTGAGTACATCGCCGAAGCCAAGGACGCCACCGTCGAGGCCCACGCCGTCTCCAACCTCGCCTTCGAAGTGAAGCCGCAGGTGGACTGGATCCATTTCGTGGAAACCCGCGCCACCAATTACACCATCATCCTGAAGGTCGATGACAACCCGTCCGAGGAAATCCGCACCGGCGCAGTGAAGATCGTCCGCGCCGGCACCGAGGATGTCCTCCAGACCATCACCATCGCCCAGAAGGCCGGCGAAGGCGAGCCTAAACCGGAGATGGAGCCCTATACCCCGGCCGGCTGGGACAAGGTCTTCAATATGTCCGACTACAAGGTCAACACCACTTTCATCTGGGATACCCCGCTGGCCCTGACTCCGGGTTCCCTCACCCTCCAGTGGAAGTTCTGGTCCAACCATTGGAACGACCAC
>JAFYTP010000090.1 GCA_017558775.1 Bacteroidales bacterium
GGGTGTCCATCCTGCCCTGGACGCAGAAGCCGTCCGTGTCATCAAGAGTTCCCCGAAATGGAAGCCCGGAATCAATAACGGGAAGCCTTGCCGGGTAACCTACACCATCCCGGTCATTTTCGTCCCGAACAATTGATCAATGATTTACGACTCGGCTTGCAAGATTCCGGGAGCGCCCCGATTTAGTAGATAAAACGAACCTTTTCATGAAAAAGACACTCTTCCTTTTCCTTCTGGTCGCCCTGGCCGTCTCCTCCTGCGCGACCACGCGTTACTATGCCGGATTCACGCCAGAAACGGCGGGACAGGACATGGTTTTGTTGGGCCCGGCCTCCGACATCTATTACTTGGATAAGAACAACAACGACTCTTATAGCGACACCCTGTCGACAGTTTCTGAAACACTGATCGCAGGATTGGTGGAAGAGTTGGGCGTGCAGTTCTCCGATCGGATTGAACTGGACGCCGATGAAAAGGAAGAAGCGGCCGCCTTCATGCGCTACCTTATCAACCAAAAGCCGAATAAGCGGGGCGATTATGCGATTCCGTTCTGCCTGGACGAGGCCCTGGAAGCGCAGGGGTGCCGGTACGGCCTGCTTCTATACGCCCAGGGAATGACCCGCGACGCCAAAGGCTACGCAAAAGACGTCGCCAAGAGCGCCTTCCTGGCGGTGGCAACGGCCATCCTCACACTGGGCACGGTGACGATGTACACCACCGCCGACGCCTTCTCCTCCCAAATCTTCGCCGCCGTCCTGGACGCCGAAACCAACCACGTCACTTTCTACAACTATACCCCTTTACAAGAGCGGAACCCCTTGCGTCCGGATCCCGTCCGCAAGCAGCTCCGCTCTGTAATCAAGGATTTCCTGAAGTAATTATTTCAAGGCCTTCTCGATCGTTTTCGAGAGGTCTTGCCAGTGGGCTTGGGTGGCGGTGTCGGAGGACTTCGCCTTGGCGGTCTTTTTCTGAAGTTCCGTCAGTTTACCCAGGATGAGGGTGCGGGCGTCGGTTCCTTCGGCGGCGCGGCCTGCGACGAGTTCGAGGGCGGTGGTGACGTACTGACGCTGGAGATAGCGGCGGTAGCTGTCGGTCTTGCGGCCCTTATAGAGCTCTTCGAAAACCATATCCGTCAGGTCGTCCAGATATTCTTCCGGGGCATAGTTGCCGCTGCCGTAGACGGCAAACTGGCCCATGCGCTCGAGCTTCTGGATGTTCAGGAGGCTGGTGACCGTGTTCCGCACATACGGATAAAGCTGGCTGTCCGGACGGTCGGTGATGTCCCAGATGTAGGGGACGTCCACGAGCCAGGTCGGCTGCTTGAACAGATTGTCATTCAGCCAATTAAGCGCACGCTTCTGCCGGTCCTTCGGGACGGGGGCGTACTTGACGGCGTCCGTCTGCTCAATGCTGTGGTTGGTGACGAAGCGGCCGCCGATGTTCGCGGCGACGTGGCCCAGGTAGCGGTTGTACTGGCCGAGCAGGGATGAATACATCCGGGACAGGTTTTCGCCCTGGTTGGCTTCCTCGGCATTCCATTCCGGGAGCTGGCCGATGATGCGTTTGAGGTTCTGGATACCGTAGTTGCTGGCCGCGACGGCGTCGTCGCCAAGGTCCTCACGCTGGGCGCGGGGGTCGGAATCGGAGCCCTCGCCACCGAACCAGAGTTCGGGATGAGCCGTGAGCCGGTCGATGATGACCTTGTTCCAGTACAGGTGGTCTTCCTTCGGCGTCTTGAAGTCCGTGTGCTTGTAGCCGTATTCGATGGCCCACTTGTCATAGTCGTTGATGCGGGGGTACAGACCGGCCTTGCCGATGCCGTCCTCCGGCTGGGCCACGTAGTTGAAGCGGGCGTAGTCCATGATGGACACGGTGTGGCCGTGTTCCTCCACCCAGGCCTTGTCGCGGAGCTTCTCCACCGGCGTGAAACTGCTGGAGCCCATGTTGTGGCGCAGACCCAGCGTGTGGCCCACCTCGTGCGAGGAAACGAAACGGATGAGGTCGCCCATCAGCTCGTCGTCATAAATGAACTTGCGGGCGCGGGGATCCACGGCGCCGGCCTGTACCTGGTACCAGTCGTGCACCAGCGTCATCACATTGTGATACCAGCCGATGTGGCTTTCCAGAATCTCACCGGAACGCGGGTCGTGGACGTTCGGGCCATAGGCATTGGCCGTGGAGGAGGCGAGGTAGCGGATGACGGAGAAACGGGCGTCCTCCATGCTCATGTCCGGGTTGTCCTCCGGCCATTCCTCGGCGTGGATGGCGTTCTTCCAGCCGGCCTGCTCGAAGGCGGCCTGCCAGTCATTGACACCGGCGATCAGGTACGGCCGCCACTGTTTCGGGGTGGCTGGGTCGATATAATAGACAATCGGCTTGATCGGCTCCACGAGTTCGCCGCGCTTCTGCTTCTCCACGTCCTCCGGACGGGCTTCCAGGCGCCAGCGCGCGATGAAGCGGACGCGCTCGACGGCCTGCTGCTCATCGGAATACTGCGTGTAACCATCGGCAAAATAACCCACCCGGGAATCGAACAGACGCGGCTGCATCGGCGTTTCCGGGAGCAGGACCATCGAGGTGTTGAGCACCAGTGTGACCACGCCGGCCTCGGTGCCCGCGGGCAGGGAGCCCGCCCGGGCGGCCGGACCCGGCGCATTGGGCGTCGGCGCGTTGTACGAGAACGTCTTGGTCATCGTCACCTCCGTATTGATCGGGTAGGTGCGGATGCTCTCGATGAAGCTGGCGTCACCCTTGAGGCCGCCCAGGTTGTAGGACTTCTTGTCCGCGGCACCCAGCGTGAAGGGCTGGTTGTCGCCCTCGAACAGGCTGGTGACCTTGACGCGCGTGCAGCCCGGGGAAGCCTTCTTCTCCGGCTTCAGGGAAGCCACGATCGGGTTCTCGGAACTGGCGCGGACGGCCTTGCCGATGTCTTGTCCGTCCTCGGCGTAAATGACGTTCGGGTCGATGCGCAAGAGGAGGTTGCCGTTGGAGGCTTTCTCCCAGTAGATCATGCGGTTGCTGATCATTTCACCACCGTATTCAGAGGCGCCGGGGGTGTGGTGCACGAACCGGGTCACGGCGAGGATCCGGCGGCCCAGCAGGCTGTCGGGAACGTCGAAATACCAGTCCTTTTCATTTTGGGCGATGCCCACCAGACCGGGGGTCACCTTCAGCTCGGGCGCGGGCTTTTCCGGCTCGTCTTTCTTTTCGGAATTGGGTTTGGCACCGGGCGGCGGTCCGGGCGGCTGGGCAATGGCGGCCGTGGCAAAGGTCAGGAAGAGGACCACGGCGGCGGGGATGATCTTTTTCATGAATGTCGATATTTATACGAAGGTAATGATTTTTCGGGAATGTACGGGTCCGGGAGTTGGGTATCTTCGGGAAATATCGTATTTTTGGCAGGATAAAACAGCTAACCTATGCGCTCTTCCAAGATTCTCGTCATTATCGCTATTCTCGCGCTTCTTCCGGTTTCCTGCCGGACGAAAATTTACACAGTCAGAGGCAATACCGTCACCGTAAACATTCAGGATCCGGAGATTCCGGGTCAAGCCCGGAATGACAAGGAAAGTGCTCTGAAGGACATATTGAGCGCCTGGAAAAACAGGAATAAAGTGCGGACAGACGGCGGACCGTCGAAGGTCCGGCTGCAGGTGATGGGCGAGAAGTTGATCCGCGTGAGCGCGACGCCGGAGCGGAAATTCAACGACCGGAAGAGTCTGGTCGTCCTGCCCCGGGAGGATAAGGTTTCCTTCCAAGTGTCGATGGAAGAGGGACTTGTGAAAGTGTCGACATCGGCCGTGACCGCTTTCGTGGACCCGGCGACCGGGAAGATGAGATTCACCGACGCGGCCGGGAACACCCTCCTGGATTCCGGCGAGGGTGGCCTGATGTCGTTCGAGCCCATCGAGGTCGAGGGCAAGAAGGCCTTCTCCACCCGGGTTGTTTTCGACTCTCCCGAGGACGAAGCTTTCTACGGCCTGGGCCAGCAGCAGACGGGCGAATTCGACCACAAGGGCCTCAACGAGGAACTGTACCAGTACAACACCAAGATCAGCATCCCCTTCGTCGTTTCGACCAAGGGCTACGGCCTCCTTTTCGACGCCTACTCCCTCAGCCGCTGGGGCAATCCCAACCCGTACCAGCACCTGGGTGATATCTTCACCATCTATGACAAGGACGGCAACGAAGGCGCCCTCACGGGAACCTATACCACCCGCGGCCAGACACTTGTCCAGCGGGAGGAAACGCTGGATTACGAAAACGAGCGCCTGATTGCGGACCTGCCTAAGGTTCCGCTCGCCGGCGCGGTCGTCAAATACGAAGGTGTCATCGAGGCCAAAGAGGCCGGAGACTATTATTTCACCCAGTATTACGCCGGCTTCCAGTCCACGAAGATTGGCGGGGAAGAAGTGATGTCCCGCCGCTGGCGTCCGGCGTGGAACCCCAACAGCTACCGCTACTGCGTCCACTTCGAGGCCGGCGAACGGAAGCCCGTCGAGGTGCTCTGGGAGCCCGACGGCGGCGTTTCCTACTTCAGCCTGAAAGTCGCGGTCCCCCAGACCGTGGAAGAGCAGTCCCGCCTGAGCTTCTGGTCCGAGTTCGAGCCCGAGGTCGACTTCTACTTCATCGCAGGTGCCGATTATGACGAGGTCATCAGCGGTTACCGCAACCTCACGGGCAAGGCCTCCCTGTATCCGAAGTGGTCCTTCGGTTTCTGGCAGAGCCGGGAGCGCTACACCACCCAGGAAGAGCTGGTGGGCACCCTCGCGGAAATGCGCCGCCGGGAGATTCCTGTCGATAACATCGTGCAGGACTGGCACTACTGGCTCGAGGACCAGTGGGGCAGCCACGAGTTCGACCCCGCCCGCTATCCGGACCCGGAAAAGATGCTGGACGACGTCCACGCGATGCACGGCCGCTTCATGATCAGCGTCTGGCCCAAGTTCTACACGAACACAGACCATTACAAGGAACTCAAGGAAGCGGGCTACGCCTACACGCACGCCGAGGATACCGGCCTCGTGGACTGGCTCAACCACCCGCAGTCCTTCTATGACGCCTACGCCGAAGGCGGCCGCAAGATGTTCTGGCGCCAGATGGATGAAACCCTGTACAGCCGCTACGGCAAGAAGATCGACGCCTGGTGGATGGACGCCTCAGAGCCGAACCTCCGCGACTGCCTGCCTTGGGATTACTTCAAATGGCTCCTTACCCCGACGGCCCTCGGCCCTTCCACCGAGTACTTCACCGCCTATTCCCTCGTGAATGCCGACGCTATCTACAACGGCCAGCGCGAGGTCAATCCCAACACGCGCGTGTTCCTGCTCACCCGCAACGGGTTCGCAGGCCTGCAGCGCTACTCCACGGCCTCCTGGAGCGGCGACATCGGCACGTCCTGGTACGACATGCGGATGCAGATGGCCGCGGGCCTGAACTACTCGATGGCCGGCCTCCCGATGTGGGGCATGGACATCGGCGGTTTCTGCGTGATGAGCAAGTTCTACAATCCGGCGAACATCGACGAGTGGCGCGAGCTCCAGACCCGCTGGCACCAGTTCGGCACCTTCGTGCCGCTGTTCCGCACCCATGGACAGTCTCCGGCGCGCGAGCTCTGGAACATCGCCCCGGAGGGCTCCGAGACCTATGAGTCCATCCTTTGGTACATGCGTCTGCGCTACCGCTTGATGCCGTACATCTATTCCCTCGCGGGCGCCGTCCATTTCGACGACTACACGATCATGCGTGGCCTGCCGATGGACTTCCCGGACGATCCGGAGGTGCGCGACCTCTCTGACCAGTGGATGTTCGGTCCGGCCCTGATGCCGTGCCCGGTGTACGAGTACAAGGCCCGCACCCGCGAAGTGTACTTCCCGAAATGCGGGTGGTATGACTTCTATACGGGCTACTACTTCGATGGAGAGGATCACCCTTGGTCGGGCCGCGCCAGCAAGGTGACGGTCAAGGCGCCTTACAACCAGATGCCGCTCTACGTGCGCGCCGGTTCCATCATTCCGTTCGGTCCTGCAATGCAGTGGTCCGACGAGAAACCCGCGGACGACATCCTCCTGGCAGTATACGCCGGTGCCGATGCATCCTTCAACCTCTACGAGGACGAAAACGTGAACTACAACTACGAGAAGGGTTTCTACGCGAACATCCCCATCACTTGGGACAACGCTTCCCGCACGCTTACAATCGGCGAGCGGAAGGGCTCCTTCGAGGGCATGCTCGAGAGTCGCACCTTCCGCGTGGTTGTCATCGACCCGGCCCATCCGTGGGCCTACGACCCGGACGCGCCGGGCCAGGCGGTCGCTTATGACGGAAATTCCGTTTCGGTGAATCTGTAGGGGCTATCTGGCCTGGACATACTTGTGCAGGGTCTCGCGAACCGCGCCGTAATGGTCGTACAGTTCGCGGACCATGCCTTCGATGCGCTCGCCGAGGCCGATCTCATAGAGGTCGACGGCGAAGATGTCTTTCCGGCTGTATAGTTTTTTCAGGCAGGAGTAATCCTGGTCGGGCTTGCCGACTTCCAGGGGCGCCACGATGGCCATCAACTCCTCGACCAGCGGGTCCGGGGAGGGCACGAACGGCGTTCCGTCGTCGCGGATGCCCTTGAGGTAGCGCGCGTAACCCGCCAGCGTCAGCGGAATCAGCACCAGATTGTCCATATCCAGCCCGCGGGCGACATACTTCTTGAGCGTCTCGCCGAAGCGGATGGGAATCTTCTGGCTCGTGTCCATGGCAATGCGCTGCGGCGCGTCGGGCATGAACGGGTTCGGCAGCCGGCGGTTGATGACGGCGCCGATGAACTCGTACGGGTTCAGCACGCCCGGATCCGTGACCACGGGCATCGCCTCGATGTAGCCGAGCTTCTGGATGAAAGGACGGATGTCCGGATCCTTCATCTCGGCGCTGATGAGCGTGTAGCCCAGCAGGCAGCCGTACAGGCTCATCGCCGTGTGCAGCGGGTTGAGGCAGGTGGTCACCTTCATCGTCTCCACCTTATCGACAGTCTCCCTAGTCGTATAAAGCGCACCGCCCAGGTCAAGCGGCGGACGGCCGTTGGTGTAATTATCTTCAATCACCAGATACTGAACCTCTTCCGAGTTTACGAAGGGGGCCGTGAAGGTGTGTTTCTCCGTTTCGATGTAGTCGTTGTCCTCAAAACCGTCGGCCGCAAGCATCTCCTTCACTTTCTCGTGCGGGCGGGGGGTGATCTTGTCGATCATCGACCAGGGGAAGGTAATCTTCGACTCATCCTTCAAGTAGTCCAGGAAACCTGTGGGGACGAGCCCGTCGGCCACCCAGCGCTCCGCGTAGGCGAAAATGCCGGCTTTCACCTTGTCGCCGTTGTGGGAGCAGTTGTCCATCGACTGGACCGTCAGGGGGAGTGCTCCGGCCTGGAAGCGCTCCAGCAGCAGGGCCGCGACCTTGCCCATCGCCAGGACGGGCTTCAGGCCGCGCTCCAAATCCGCGGAGGTGACGGTATAGCCCTTCTCCGTGATGGTGAAGGAAATCATCTGCAGGGACGGCTTCCGGAAAACCTCCTTCAGGCGCTCCCAGTCGGGGAAGGCATAATCGGCCTTCAAGGCCTCCGTGACGGACGCGATGACGGTCTTCTCGATGGTGCCGGAGGACTGGAGGCTGACGGAAAGGGAAAGGTTCCCGTACGGGGTATAGACCTTGTCAACGACCTCGAAATCAAAGGTTTCCGCCATGATGACGCCACGGTCGTACAGCCCCTGGTTCAGGGCCTCGTTCAGGATGGCGGCCGGGAAGGCGCGGAAGATGTTGCCGCCGCCGAAATGGACCCAGGTGGGCTCGCGGAAGGTCTTCTCGCGGACGGCCTTCATATCAAATTTCGGGAGGCGGTAGCCTTTGGCCTCCCACTCGGCGGGATTGTAGTTCCCGCTCAGGATATCGGTCAATTTCATAATCTAGTCAAAGAATCCGGGTTGTTTGTAAGGAAGTCCCAGCTCGCGGTCCACGGTGGCGATGATGCCCTGGACCTGGCCCATCGCGAACATACGGCCCAGGAGGGTGTAGCCGGCGTTGTGGCCGTGGGCCGATTCGTCCATGATGCCGCCGGGGGCGTCGGTGAAGGTCATGCCGTGGTCCACGCGCATCGGCAGGGCAGGGTTCTCCTTTTCGAAGATTCGGACCAGCTCGATGAGGTCCGCGCGGCCGCCCAGGTGCGACGCCTCGGTGAAGTCCCCGTTCGGGAAGATGTGGCAGGAGCGCAGGTGCACGAAATGGGTGCGGGAAGCGAACTTCCGCGCGAGCGCGACCACGTCGTTATAGGCGCCTGCCGATAAGGACCCGGCGCAGAAAGTCAGGCCGTTATGCTTGTTCGGAACGGCGTTGAGGAACCACTCGATGTCCTCTTCCGTCCGGACGATGCGAGGCAGGCCGAGGATCTCGATGGGCGGGTCGTCGGGATGGATACACATATTCATCCCGCACTCCTCGCACACCGGCATGATGGCCTCGAGGAAGTATTTCATATTGGCCCTCAAAGCGGCCTTGTCGATGCCCTTGTACAGGTCCAGGAATTCCCGGAACTTCTGGATGGGGGCCTCGTCGTTCTCGCTGAAGTTGCCGCTCACGAAGCCCTGCGTCTTGATGACGATGGTCTCTACCAGTTTGTGGTCTTTCTCCGGCGTCATCGACTTGGCCAGCTCGTCGGCCTCGGCCAGGACATTGCGTCCCGCGCCTACGCCCTCCGGGAACCGGAACTTCGCCCACTCCTCCCGGGCGCCGGGGCGCTTGAGGATGTAGATGTCGAAATAGGCGAACTCCGCGTAGTTGAAATACAGGTTGGTCGATCCGTTCGGGTTCTCGTGGAAGAGGTCCGTCCGGGCCCAGTCGAGCACGGGCATGAAGTTGTAGCAGATGCAGTGGATGCCTTCGGCGGACAGGTTGCGGAGGGACTGCTTGTACACCTCGATCTGTTCGTCCCGGTCGGGGCCGCCGTATTTGATGGTTTCCACCACGGGGAGCGATTCCACGACGCTCCACCGCATGCCGTAACTTTCGATGTATTCCCTGAGGTCGCGGATTTTCTCGCGCGTCCACACCTGTCCGAGGGGGACGTCGTGCAGCGCGGTCACGATCCCTTCCACGCCGATCTGCCTGAGCATCGCGAGCGTGATCTTGTCTTTCTTACCGAACCATCTCCAGGTTTTTTCCATAATCTTTGTACTTTTTTGCTGATAAGCAAAGGTACGCTTTTTCTTGGAAGAAACGTCTGTCCGCCCGTCCGATGGAACAAAAGCACTAAAAATGGTAACAATAGCGCGCGTGAAGGACGGAAAATTTAAAGTGTATTTGTTATCTTTGTAAAACAGACAATAACAAAACCCCGATATGAACATGAAAAAACTCCTTGCGCTCGCGGCGGCGCTTGTAACCGCCGGCGCCCTCTGCTTCGCGCAGACCGAGAAAACCCAGGTCATCGAAAACGGCGGCACGGGCCCCTGGAAGTCCGTCGCCGTAGGTGACGCCTCCCTGCCCACGCATACCATCTACCGGCCGGAGAACCTGAAGGCCTATGTCGATGAGAACGGGAAAATCCCCGTGCTCCTGTATGCCAACGGCGCCTGTGTCAACAACAACCTCGAAATGAGCCGCCTCCTGAGCGAGGTCGCCTCCTGGGGCTATATCGTCCTGGCGATCGGACCCTATGCGGAGATGCCCGACGACGCGTTCTATGCCCAGTGGAAGGGTGTCGTGAGAGGATGGTATCCCGAGACCAAGGAAGTCGCCATCATGGGCAACGGCGAGCGTCTGACGCCTTACACGGAGGCGGAACTTGCCGAACGGGCCGCGCAGCAGGAAGCGGAGCGGAAGGCCGCCGAGGCCGCCGCGAAGAAGAACAAGGGCAAGAAGGCGGCGCCCGCCCCGGCCCCGTTCCGTACTTATCCCCGCCAACTGCTGGAGGCCCTGGACTGGCTCACCGACCAGAACGCCAACGCGCAGAGCGAGTACTACCATCTCATCGACCTGGACAAGGTCGCCGCGATGGGACAGTCCTGCGGCGGCGCCCAGGTGCTGGCGGTCGCGCACGACCCCCGCATCAAGACCTGCCTGATCTTCAACTCCGGCATGGGTGAGATGGCGATGAGCGGCGCCTCCAAGGAGTCCCTGGCGAACCTCCACCAGCCGATGCTGTACCTCAACGGCGGTACTGCCGATGTGGCCTGCGAGAACGCCAACGGCGACTGGAAGCGCATCAAGGACGTCCCCGTCGTGAAGATCTCCACCATCGACGGTCACCACGGCACCTATTACGAGAAGCACGCCGGCGCGTATGCCGTCGCCGCCCGCCAGTGGCTCAACTGGCAGCTCAAGGGCAAGATCGGCGATTCCGCCCTCTTCATGAACGACGAGTACGGCAAGACGATGCACCCCGACTGGATCTTTGACAGAAAGAACTGGTAA
>JAFYTP010000091.1 GCA_017558775.1 Bacteroidales bacterium
CTGCATCGGGAAGTAAGTAACGTTCGTTAAGACATCCTAAAGCTCCAGTGCTTTTTTGCCCTGGAGAAAAAATTGTATATATTTGTATGCTAACCCATAATGATAACGACTATGAAAAGAACCAGGTGCTTTTTCTGGTCGATATCGTAAACGACTGATATTGAACTCTGTCCATGGTTCTGGAACTTGACCCTCACGCGCAGGAGCTGCTCGCGCAATATCATACGCTCCTTCCGGTTTATTCGCGGATGGAGGAAGTGATTCCGGGGAAACTGAAGGCAATCTTTGACGATGCCGGCATCATCATAGCCGCCTTGGAACATCGTGTAAAGACGGAAGCGTCCCTCGCGGGAAAGCTTCAGCTAAAAGGCGGGAAGTATAAAGATATTTTTGATATCACGGACCTTGTGGGCATCCGCGTCATCACTTTCTACATTGACGATGTGGACAAGGTGGCCTCTATCGTTGAGCGCCTCTTCGAGGTCGACTGGGATAATTCCATAGACAAGCGGAAGGCCCACGAAATCGACAGTTTCGGTTATCTTTCCCTGCACTACATCTGCCGGATTCCGGAATCCGTATATGCCGATCCGGAGCATCCGGAGCTGAACAAGATCCGCTTTGAAGTGCAGATGCGCACGGCCCTGCAGCATGCATGGGCCAATATGAACCATGACACCGGCTACAAGAGCGGTGTGGAGATTCCGACCATTTATATGCGGGACATGAGCCGTCTGGCGGGAATGCTGGAACTTGTCGATGATGAATTTAGCCGCATTCGCCGGGAAATCACGGACTATCGCCGCAATGTGCAGAACCTGGTGGCTTCCGGGAATCTGGAAGAAGTCCAGCTGGATGGCGACTCTTTCAAGAGTTATCTGCAGATCGGACCTTTTGACCGCCTGAGCAAACGGATTGCCTCCATCAACCAGGCGGAAATCCAGCCCGTGGATTTGAGCAAATTCCTTCCCGTTTTCAAGGCGATGGGATTCAAGACGCTTGGGGATATCGACAGGCTTGTGAAAGACTATTCCGACGCCGCGTACCAGATTGCCTGCTTCCAGATGGGTGTCACCGATTTGGATATTCTCTCCTCGTCCGTGGCGCCTCAGAACCTTTGCACAGCGTTTATTCTCAAGAACGGTGGCGGACGCGCCGGCCTCAAGCTGATGCTCGATGCCCTGAACGGTCCTTCCGAGGGAAACGAGTTCATGGCCGACTACCTTTTGGATCAGTCCAAAGACCTACCTTTCATGCACAAATAGGCTATGGCAAACAATCCGTTGAATACTGCGGTACTCGACCGCGCCATCATCTTTGCGGTCAAGGCCCATTCCGGAACGGAGCGCCGAGGTAAGGGGTATCCTTATGTCGTCCATCCCCTGGAGGCCGTTGCAATCGTGGCTACGATGACAAATGACCAGGAGCTTCTGGCGGCGGCCGCCTTGCACGATACCGTGGAAGACACGGATGTGACGGTAGAGCAGATTCGGGCCGAATTCGGCGACAGGGTTGCCGCTTTGGTTGCCGCTGAAAGCGACGAGGTGCCGGCAGACATTCCCGAGGAGGACACCTGGCACGCACGCAAGCAGGCTTCCATCGACAGGATTGCCAATGCCGGCCGTGACGCCAAGATGGTCGCCCTTGGCGACAAACTCTCCAATATGAGGGCCATAGCACGCGATTACGCTGTTCAAGGAGATGCTCTCTGGGATCTTTTCCATGTCAAGGATTCCAAGGCCCACGAGTGGCGTTTCCGTGCGCTTGCTGAAGCCCTCAAGGAACTGGAGGGCACCTTCGCCTATCAGGAATTCGTTAAACTCATCGATCAAGTTTTCGCATAATGGAAGCGATTAAAATATCTCTGGACGATTATGTCCTCTCCGGTGGCGGGGCCAATGGGGAGAGCTACGACCACAAGACTGACCCTTCCGTCATGCTCAAACTCTATTTCCCCGGTAAGATCCAGCAGCCGCTGGATGAGATGATGCTGGCCCGTAAGGTCTTCAATTTGGGCATCCCCACGCCTGAACCGGGAGAATATGTGGTAACGGAAGACGGCCGCTATGGCATTCGCTTCAAGCGAATTCTTGGAAAGAAGTCCTACTCCCGCGCTACCGCCGATAACCCGAAGAAAGTGGCCCAGTATGCCGCCGAGTTCGCCGAAATGTGCAAACAGTTGCATTCTACTCATCTGGATACGACGCAGTTCGAGAATGTCAAGGAGCGCTATTTCCGCCTGCTGAAGGAGAATCCCTTTTTCACGGCGCAAGAGAAAGATCGCATCGGCAATTTCATCGCCGACACGCCCGACGAGGACACCGCCATCCACGGCGACCTTCAGTTCAGCAACGCGATCTTCGTCGGAGACAAACGCTATTTCATCGACCTGGGCGATTTTTGCTACGGGAATCACCTGTTTGACATCGGCATGGTCTACCTCTGCAGCAACCTGAGTCCTGCTCCTTTCATTGAGGAGACCTTCCATATGCCCAAGCCGCTGGCGATCAAGTTCTGGCGCCGGTTCGTTCCGGCCTATTTCGGCACGGACATCCCGCTGGCCGAAGTCGAGGAACTCGTCCGTCCTTTTGCCGGGCTCAAGACCCTGATCATCGAACGGGATATGGGGCAGCCGATGCCCGTCTTCCGTGATGCACTGAAATCCATTCTCCTATGAAATCGAAGAATGCACAGCGCCATAGTTTGACCGGCAAGTCGGCATGGATGGGCCTGATCCTGGTCCTCATTGCCGCCTTGATCCTGGAGTCTGCTGAAATCGTCCAGTATGTCTTCTCCCAGAAAGCCATCCGGGAGAATGCTTCCATGCAGATGGAAAGTCAGCTGAACGCGACCCGGGATAAGATCATGATCATCATTGACAAGACGGAGAACGTCGTCTGGAACAATGTCTGGATGGTGCAGCAGTATCTGGACAAGCCCGACAGTCTGGAACTTGTGTGCAGACACATCGTGGAGGGCAACCCTACGGTAAG
>JAFYTP010000092.1 GCA_017558775.1 Bacteroidales bacterium
CAGTGAAGCCCTGGTGGAAGAGGCCCGCGTGGCCTCCCGCGTCGCGGACCTGTCGCAGGCCACCATCGGTGAGGTCCTGCTGGTCGCCCAGTATCTGGAGAAGAAGACGGGCATTCCCTTCATCCGCATGGACCAGGGATCTCCTGGCCTGCCGCCCAACCGTTATGGCGTGGAGGCGGAGAAAGAGGCCTTGGAGCGGGGCGTAGGCTCCCAATATCCTCCGGCAGACGGTGTTCCCGAACTCAAGAAAGCGGCTTCCCGCTTCATAAAAGCCTTTATCGACGTTGACATCGACCCGCTCGGATGCATCCCGACGACGGGTTCCGTGGCCGGTTCCTTCGGCTCTTTCATCGCTTGCACGCAGCGCATTCCGGGGAAGGACAAGGTGTTGTTCATCGACCCGGGTTTCCCTATCCAGAAATCCCAGCTGCGCGTGCTCGGCATCTCCTGGAAGGAGTTTGACATCTATCCTTACCGCGGGGAAGGCCTGCGGGCGAAGCTGGAGGAGGAACTCGCCGCCGGCGACATCGCCGCCATCGTGTATTCGAATCCTAACAACCCGGCCTGGATCTGCTTGGAAGAGAGTGAGTTGAAGGTCATCGGCGAGCTGGCGACGAAGTACGACGTCATCGTGATGGAGGACCTGGCTTACTTCTGCATGGACTATCGCCGGGAACTCGGGCATCCGTTCCAGCCGCCCTTCGTGCCCACCGTGGCGCGCTATACTGACAATTACATCCTGATGCTGTCCTCGTCCAAGATCTTCAGCTATGCGGGACAGCGGATGGCTCTCGTTGCCATCGGCGATAAACTGTTCGCCCGGCACTATCCTGCCCTGGCGGAGCGCTATCACGACGCCGGCGTCTTCGGACAAACCCTCACGGCGTCCATCCTTTATATGATTACGAGCGGTTGCACCGCCTCCACCCAGTACGCCTATGCGCGGATGCTGGACCTCTCGGCCGACGGGGTCATCGACTTTGTCGAGGATACCCGCGTGTATGAGAAGCGGGCGGCCAAAATGAAGGAAATCTTCTGCCGGAACGGCTTCCGCGTGGTGTATGACCGCGACGTGACGCTGCCGGTGGGCGACGGCTTCTTCTTCACCCTCGGCTATGGAGACCTCACGGGTGGGGAACTGCTCCGGGAGCTCCTGTATTACGGCGTAAGCTGCATCTCCCTTTCCACCACCGGAAGCCTCCAGAACGGCGTCCGGGGCTGCACGAGCCGGATGCGCGACGAGCTTTACCCGGTCCTGGAAGAGCGGATGGAAGCCTTCCGCGCGGACCATCCCCTTCAATGATAACCGAACGAACTTGACAATATGATCTGGAATCCCAACAAAGAATGCATGAGCCGCGACGAGATGAGCGCGCTCCAGGGCAAACGGCTGCACAAGATCGTGCAGTATGTCTATCACAACGTGCCTTTCTATCGGCATAAGCTGCAGGAAATGGACCTCACCCCGGATGACATCACTACCATCGACGACATCGTGAAACTCCCCTTCACGACGAAGAAGGACCTCCGGGACAACTATCCTTTCGGCCTGCAGGCCGCCCCGCAGAGCGAGATCATCCGTATCCACGCTTCCTCCGGCACCACCGGCAACCCGACCATCGTGGGTTATACCCGCAAGGACATCGGCGTCTGGAGCGAGTGTATGGCGCGATGCCTGACCGCCTATGGCGTGGGCAAGGAGGATATCTTCTCCGTCGCTTACGGCTACGGCCTTTTCACCGGCGGTCTCGGCGCGCATAACGGCGTGGAGATGGTGGGCGCGTCCGTCGTCCCGGCATCGACCGGAAACACGGAGAAGCACGCCAAGCTCATCCGCGACCTCGGCATCACCGGCATCGCCTGCACCCCGTCCTACGCCCTCTATCTGGCGGAGACGATGGAGCAGATCGGCATCACCAAGGACCAGATCAAGCTTCGGGTCGGCGCTTTCGGCGCGGAACCCTGGACGGAGAAGATGCGTGAGGAAATCCAGGAACGCCTCGGCCTGAAGGGCTTCAACATCTACGGCCTCAGCGAGGTGATGGGCCCGAGCGTGAGCTACGAGTGCCAGTGCCAGAACGGCTCCCACATCAACGAGGACCATTTCTTCCCGGAGATCATCAACCCGGTGACGCTGGAGCCGCTTCCGAAGGGACAGCCCGGCGAACTGGTGTTCACCACCCTCACCAAGGAGGGCATGCCGGTGCTCCGCTACCGGACCCGCGACCTGTGCTCCCTGATGCCGGGCGAGTGCAGCTGCGGACGCACGAACGTCCGGATGACCCCGATCACGGGCCGCAGCGACGATATGCTCATCATCCGCGGTATCAACGTGTTCCCGTCTCAGGTCGAGAGCGTTGTGCTGAGTATGAAGGAGTTCGCGCCGGTCTATATGCTGATCGTGGACCGCGTGAACAACCTCGACACCCTGGAGGTGCAGGTGGAACTGCGGCAGGAGTACTTCACCGCCACCTTCGATACGCCGGCCGCCATCGACGAACTCCGGAAGCGTCTTTCCGACAAGCTGCGCAGCGTGCTCTCCATCAACGCCAAGGTCTCGCTCAAGGCCCCGAACGCCATCGAGCGCAGCCAGGGCAAGAGCGTCCACATCATCGACAACCGCAAACTGAAATAACACTATGACCGTCAATCAGCTTTCCATCTTTCTCGAGAACCGGGCCGGAACCCTGACGAAGGTTCTCGACCTCTTCAAGGAGGCGCATATCCGCATCATAGCCTCTTCCATCGCCGACACGGCTCAGTACGGACTGCTCCGGATCATCTGCGTGGATCCCCAGCGGGCCTATGTCGAACTGGAGCGCGCCGGTGTCGCCGTCGCCTTCTCCGACGTCTTCGCCATCGAACTGGACGAACGTCCCGGTCAGATCGCGGGCGTGGTCCGCGGCCTAAGCGAGGCTGAGATCGGCATCGTGTATATGTATTCCCTGTTCCTCCACGGGAAGGGCCTCCTGTTCATCCGGGCCGACAAGCCGGAGGAGGCGCGGAAGATTATCCGGGCCACAGGCTTGCGCTGCGTTCCGGAGGCGGAACTCCCCGAGTGGGGATCTTAACCCTTTCTATTTACGGTATTTAGCGGTCCGTGCGTCGTCAATGACCCCGGACCAGTTCAGCCCGTAGGCGAAGTCCCAGGCGTGCCCGTCGGCGTCCACAAGCGGACGCATATCGTGCGGGACGTCTTCTTGTTGCTCTTCCACGGTGCGCATATCGGCCGGGAACTGCATAGGCAGGAGTCCGGACGGCTCCGCCGCGCCGCTGAGGATGTCCATCACCGCCTGATTCTGCACGCCGAAGGTCACGAGGATGGCGTCGGCGTAGGGCTCCAGTTCGGACAGGACGGCCGGTCGGGTGACGTTCACCACGACGATTACGGGCTTGTCGCCCATCTGCTTCTTGGTCTGGATCACCAGGTCCAGGTCCTTTTCGTTATAGGTGGTGACCGTTTTTCCCTGGTAGGAACGGTTCGTGAACTCTTCCTTCGGATCGCCGCCCGCGATGGATTCCTTCCGGGCATAGACCGCCTTGTAAGGCCGATATTGGAGGCTGATCGGCACATAACCGTTGCCGCCCTTGTCACGGTCTTTCACGTCGTAGCCGCTGCCCGTCTGGGGCTCCCGGATCATCACGAGGGCGAAATCGGCCTCATCGGCCTTGTCGGTCCAGCCATAGTATTTTTCCACAAGGGCTTTGTCGATGGGATAGTCCCAATGCGCCGGTGCGCCCATCGACAGCCCGAACATCCCCGGCATTTGCGGGTAGTAGCGCTGGGGGACGAAGACCTTCTTGGCCTTCTCCGGCAGCACATTCCCGTGATTCTTCACCATCACCACGGACTTGAGCTGCGCCTCGTAGCCGGCCTGCATAAATTCAGGCTTGCCGACGATGGTGGCGGTGGTGGCGGGCTCGAGGTACGGATTCTCGAAGAGGCCCGTGCGGAATGAGTTCAGCAGCAGGCGGACGGCCGAGGCCTCGAAACGCGCGCGGGCTGATTCCTCGCCGAAATCGCGGACCCACATCTGGTAGGCCTTCAGGACGGGACCCTTGTCATTGTTGCCGCCGAACTGGTCCACGCCGGCCTTGATCACCTCATAGTGGCGTTCCGCGACGGAGAGGCCTTCCACACCCCAGCATTTGCCGTCGAAGGATTCGATGGCGGCGTTGTCATAGGTGATGTTCCAGTCCGTGCAAACCACGCCGTCAAAGCTGTATTTCTCCCGGAGCAGATCCGTGATGATGTATTTGCTGAAGTTGTTGCCCACATTGTCTCCGGACGGGTCGATGTCATAGGAGATGGTGTAATAAGGCATCACGGCCGCGGCCTTGCCGGTGCCGCCCTTCAGATCGAAAGCGCCCTCTGTGAAGGC
>JAFYTP010000093.1 GCA_017558775.1 Bacteroidales bacterium
CTCGGCGTGGCCGAGCATCTGGACGGTCGCGTTCTGCAGCGTGTAGCCGCGTTCCTCGGAGATGACGGTAGCACCGGTCAGGATGGCGATGTCCTGGAGCATTTCCTTGCGGCGGTCGCCGAAGCCCGGGGCCTTGACGGCGGCGACCTTCAGGGTGCCGCGCAGGCGGTTCACCACGAGGGTGGTGAGGGCCTGGCTCTCGACGTCCTCGGCGATGATCAGGAGGCTGCGGCCTTCGCGGGCCACGGGCTCGAGCACCGGCATCAGGTCTTCCATGTTGGCGATCTTCTTGTCGGTCAGGAGGACGTAAGCGTCGTCCAGGACGGCTTCCATCTTGTCACCGTTGGTGATGAAGTACGGGCTGATATAGCCGCGGTCGAACTGCATGCCTTCGACCACCTTGACCTCGGTCTCGGTGCCCTTGGCCTCCTCGACGGAGATGACGCCGTCCTTGCCGACCTTCGCCATCGCGTCGGCGATGAGCTTGCCGATCTGGGCGTCGTTGTTGGCGGACACGGTGCCCACCTGCTCGATCTTGGAGTAGTCCTCGCCCACGGGCTGGCTGTGGGCCTTGAGTTCGGCGACGACCGCATCGACAGCCTTGTCGATGCCGCGCTTGAGGTCCATCGGGTTGGCGCCGGCGGTGACGTTCTTCAGGCCGACGTTGATGATGGCCTGCGCGAGGACGGTAGCGGTGGTGGTGCCGTCGCCGGCCTGCTCATTGGTCTTGGAGGCAACCTCCTTGACCATCTGGGCGCCCATGTTCTCGAAGCGGTCCTCGAGTTCGACTTCCTTGGCGACGGTCACGCCGTCCTTGGTGATCTGCGGAGCGCCGAATTTCTTTTCGATGACAACGTTGCGGCCTTTCGGGCCGAGGGTGACCTTAACAGCGTTCGCGAGCGCGTCGGCGCCGTCTTTCATCTTGGCGCGGACGTCGGTATTGAATTTAATCTCTTTTGCCATGGCTTACAGGATTGCAAGAATGTCAGACTGTTTGACGATGAGGTACTTTTTATTGTCGACGGTGACCTCGGTACCGGCATATTTCCCGTACAGGACTTCTTCGCCCACCTTCACTTCCATCGGCTCATCCTTGGAGCCGGGGCCCACGGCGACGATGGTGCCCTGCTGGGGTTTTTCCTTGGCATTGTCCGGGATGTAGAGGCCCCCGGCGGTCATGGTCTCGGCCTCCTTGGGCTCGATGACCACTCTTGTTCCTAACGGACGGATCATAATTATTGCGTTTTAAATAATATTCCGGCCGAGATATCATCAATGGCCGTGCCATCCCGTCCGGAGTGACAAATTGTCAGTTTGGTATTCACATGACAAATGTCTACATTTGTACTGATAGAAAATAAAACACTATGGAAATCATCCAGGACCAGTATTTCGAGGGCGAACGTCCGTTGTATGTCCGCCATGGGCTCCGGCTGGAGCGGGTGTCTTTCGGCCCCGGCGAGTCCGCACTCAAGGAGGGCTCGAACTTCGAGGCCACCGATTGCGTTTTCAACGGTAAATACCCTTTCTGGGAGTGCAAGGGCATCTCCGTCCGGGACAGCGTCTTCCGTGAGGGCGCCCGCGCCGGGCTCTGGTATTCAGAGGGTTGCAAGATGGTCAATTGTCTCGTGGAAGCGCCTAAAATGTTCCGCCGCATCAAGGATGTGTATTTGGAGAACGTGAAGTTCCCGAATGCCCTGGAGACCCTCTGGGACTGCAAGAATGTGGAACTGAACGACGTGGAAGTGGAGAAGGGCGACTATCTGTTCATGCACTCCTCCGACATCAAGGTCGATCATCTCAGGTTGCGGGGCAACTATTCTTTCCAGTATGCCAAGAATGTCGTGATCCGCAATTCGGACCTGGAGACCAAGGACGCCTTCTGGGAAGCCGAGAACGTGACGGTCTATGACTCCCGCATCAACGGGGAATACCTGGGCTGGTACGCGAAGAACCTCCGTCTGGTAAACTGCAAAATCGGCGGTACCCAGCCCCTCTGCTACTGCGACAACCTCGTCCTCGAGAACTGTGTCTTCGAGGAGGATGCCGATCTGGCCTTCGAGTACTCCGATGTCGAAGCCAGCATCCTGGGTCCGATAACCAGTGTCAAGAATCCCCGTACCGGTCGGATTATGGCCGATAGCTACGGTGATATTGTTCTGGACGGGAATATCAAAGCTCCGGGAGACTGTGAGATTGGGACTTGGTCTGAACCGGACATTAATTTGGGGCAGGAACCTGATATCGTTGAGTTCTAGCCGGAATGACGGTGACTTTTCAAACCCCTGTTGTACAATCCCTCCCATCTTTGATGGGCCAAAACCATTGAATATAGGACGGTATGGCAGTAACTTTTCAAACCCCCGCTGCGCGGTCCCTCCCATCTGCGATGGGCCCCTCCCTCTTATATGCCGAGGGTGGCATAGGTTTGAAAAGTCACTGCCACACCGTTAAAACCAAATAAAGAATGTCGACATACAATTTCGATGAAATAATCCCCCGGCGGAACACCGCCAGTGTGAAGTGGGACCTTTTTGAGGAGGATGCGCTGCCGCTGTGGGTGGCGGATATGGATTTCCGGACGGCGCCGGCGGTGATGGAGGCGCTGCGGAAGCGGTTGGAGCATGGGGTGTTCGGGTATGAACTGGTGCCGCAGTCGTATTTTGATGCGGTGAGCAATTGGTTTGAACGCCGGCATGGGTGGAAGGGTATCACCCGGGAGCATATCATTCCGACGACGGGGGTGATTGCGGCGTATTCGGCTTGCATTAAGGCCTTTTCCAGACCCGGGGACAATGTGATCGTGCAGACTCCGTGCTATAATGCGTTCTTTCCAGCCATTCGGAACAATGGATGCCGGGAGCTTTGCAATTCGTTGATTTACAAGGACACGACGTATTCCATCGACTGGGATGATTTGGCCGCGAAGGCGGCGGATCCGAAGACGACGGTGATGCTGCTGTGCAATCCGCACAATCCGGCCGGGCGGGTTTGGACCCGGGAGGAGCTCGAGCGCATCGGCAGAATCTGTCTCGACAACGGGGTCTTTGTCATTTCCGACGAGATCCATTGCGAGCTCACATATCCGGGGCATGATTATACGCCGTTTGCGACGCTGCCGGAGGAGTTGGTGCGGAATTCCGCGTCTTGCATTTCCCCGACCAAGGCGTTCAATATCGCCGGCATCCAGATCGCGAACATTTTCGCGGCTGACAAGGATGCCGTCCGGCGCATCGACAGGGCCATCAATGACAATGAGTGCTGCGACGTGAACGTGTTCGGGTGCGCGGCGCTGGAGGCGGCATACAATGAGTCGGAGGAATGGTTAGACGCCCTGCGCGCCTATCTCTACGAGAATTCTAAGCTGGTGAACAGTTACCTCCGGGAGGAACTGCCGATGGTGAAGGCGCTTCCACTGGAAGGCACTTATCTGATGTGGCTGGACTGCCGGGCCGCCCTGCATGAGGGCGAGGCCATTGAGGGCTTCTCGGAGCGGTTCGCGAACCATCTGCGCTTCGAGGCGAAGCTGGTGCTATCGACCGGAACCATCTATGGGGCCGATGCGGAAGGGTTCGAACGGCTGAATATAGCTTGCCCCCGAAGCACCTTGATTGAGGGGCTCCGGAGGCTTAAACTCGGATTCCAGAATTATTAGAACTGGTAGTTGATGCCGATGCCGAGCCAGAGGTCGGCGTTCAGCGGCTGGTAGAAGCAGTGGGCGACCTCCACGGAGACGATGAAGTTCTGGTTCATCGCGATCTTGAGGCCGGCACCGCCGCTGTACACGATGTCGCCGAGCTTGGTCTCGTCGTAAATCTTGTTCATCGGCTGATAGGTCGCGGGCACGGTGGTGGTCAGGGCGAACGCTTCGTTCCGGTAAGGCTTGGTGATAATGCCCGCGTCAAAGAACGGGTTCACGGCGATGTAGAAGAACTGGTTCAGGAGCTTGAAGCTCACCAGCTTCACGCGCAGTTCCATGTTCGTCCAGGCGAAGCCCTCGGTCAGGATGCGGTTCTCGCGGATGCCGCGGATGGTGTTGCTGCTGCCGAATCCCTCGGAAATCATATTGCGCTGGACCAGGAGCGGGACGTTCTGAATCATGTAGAACGGGGTCTCGCCCGCGATGGTCTGCTGCCAGGCCAGACGGTAGGCGAACACCGGATCGCCGGCCGGGATGTGGATGGGAATGTCGATGTAGTTGCGGAAGTAAGCGCAGGCCTTCAGGTACTTGCGGAAGGGATCGCCGTTGAGGTAGGCCTCGGCCCAGATGCCCTTGTTCGGGGCGGCCTCGATGTCGCGGGAGTCATAGACCAGGCCCATGTTCATCTCGGTGGCCCAGCCGCCCTTGGCTTCCTCTTCCTTGATGGCGCCGATGGCGATGTAATCCCGGTAGAGGGTGTTCTCGACACTGTAGCGGTTCTCGTTCTTCTCGCTCTCCCGCATGTCACCCATCTCCCATTTCCAGATGTTCACGCCGGCGGCCCAGTTCAGGTTGTCCGCCAGACGGCCCTGGATGTTGACGAGGCCACGGTACATCTTGCGGCTCATGCCGTAGTAGTTGAGACCCGGGGTGTAGTCCTTCTTGTTAGCCCAATAGCTGTAGTTTGAGAGGGAGGCGGGACCGTTGAAGCCCCAGAAGTTGTACATCGGGTCGTTCACGAACGTCAGGGACGCGTTCACCCGCATGTTGGGAATCAGATACTTGGAGTCATAACCCAGATAGAGACGGGTCTTGCCCTTGGTGAAGTGGGAGGCTTCCCAGCTGATCTTGTGGAGGGGGTCCGGATAGGTTGAGCCGTCCCCGTAGTAATACACATCGCCGAAGGCGCCGTACTGCAGGCCGTTATCCGCGGAATAGGTGGCACAGGGAAGGACGCCCATGCTCCAGCCGGTTTTCACTTCTTTCTCTTCCTGCGCCGAAAGAGAAATCATCAAACCCGTGGCGAGCACGGCAAGCGTGGTCAGGATAAGCTTTTTCATAATTTATCAATGGCGTTATTGCTTTACAAATGTAGCAATTCTTTTCATAATTATGTATATTTGTTATTCAAACGAATAATCGTTACATATTATGCATAAACTGCGTTTTTGGGCCATTCTGGCCGTGTCCGCCCTCCTTGCGGCGTGCAGCCCCAAGCACACGGAATCTCCGGACTCCGCTTTCGCATCCTACCTCAGCGCCTACACCGGCGGCGTCATCTCCGAAGGGACGCCCGTCCGTGTCGAGCTGGCCTCTCCCGTTCCGATGGGACGGCAGACCAGCGGCCTTTTCTCCTTCAAGCCCAAGCTCGAAGGCTCCGAGCGCTGGCTCAGCCCGACCGTCGTGGAGTTCATCCCCGAAGGGTTGAAAGAAGGTGTGGTCTACGAGGGCTCGTTCCAGGTCGGGAAAGTGATGGACGTCAAGGAATCCCAGTGCCAGTCCTTCCCCTTCCGGATCCAGGCGGCGCCCAAGGTGGCCACCCTGTCCCTGGACGGCATCACCATCCAGAATGAAGCCCGGCTCGAAGGTACCGTCAAGCTCAGCGTCCCCGCTCCGAAGGAAGACATCACCCTGACTGTCGATCCTTCCACGCCCGTGACGCTCACCGGCGAAGGCGACACCTACCGCTTCGAGACGGCGGGCATCACCCGGGGCGACAAGGACACTCCGGTCAAGATTTCCCTGAAGGTCAATGGATTCCGCGAGGTCAGCCCGCTGAAGACCGTCATCCCCGCCGCCGGCGTGTTCAAGGTGGTCGACACTCGGGTCGTCCGGGGCGGCAACCCCTGCGTGGAGGTCCGCTTCAGCGAGCCGCTCGCCGCGGCCGCCGCGAAGGAAGGCCTCATCGAGCTGTCCGGCGTGCTCCGTCAGACCATCGACATCAAAGACAACTGCGCCCGCGTTTACTTCGAGGGCGAGAACGACAGCAACCTCGCCGTCACCGTCCACCAGGGCGTGAAGAGCGCCGGCGGCCTGGCCCTCGCCGAGGACTTCCATACCGCGTTCCCGGCCACCGATCCGCTGCCGGCCGTGGAGATTCCGCTGGAAGGCAACATCCTCCCGGACGAGAGTGGTCTCATCCTCCCCTTCCGCGCCGTGAACCTGTCGGCCGTCGACCTGAGGATCATCAAGGTCTATGAGGACAACGTCCTCCTGTTCCTGCAGGAGAACGACCTGAACGGTTCTTCCGAGCTCCGCCGCGTCGGCCGGCTCGTGTACAGCCGCACGGTTCCGCTCACCAGCGACGCCACCCTCGACCTCCACCATTGGAACGACTTCTCCATCGACCTTTCAGGCCTGTTCAAGCAGGAGCCCGGCGCGATCTACCGCGTCCGCCTGACCTTCAAGCAGGACTATTCCCTGTACGGCGGCAAGCCCGCCCCGTCGATGCTGCCGGTCCAGAGCGGCAAGCCCGCCGAAGAGGACGACGCCAAATGGGACATCCAGAGCAGCTACTGGTGGGACAACTTTATGGACTGGAACCTGTATGAATGGGAAGACCAGGACAATCCCGAGACGCCGTCCTACTATATGGAAGCCGACCGCTTCCCGGTCGTGAACCTCCTCGCCTCCAACATCGGCCTCCTCGCCCAGTATGCCGACGGCAACACCCTCTGGGCCGCCGCGACGGACCTGGGCACCGCGAAGCCGTACGCCGGCGTGGAACTGGAAGCGTATGACTACCAGCTCCAGCGCATCGGCAAGGCGAAGACTGACGGCAAGGGCCTCGCCGAGATCAAGGTGGCCCGCAAGCCCTTCGTCCTCATCGCCCGCAAGGGCAAGACCACCGGCTATCTCCGTCTCGCCGACGGCTATGAGAAGTCGCTCAGCCGCTTCGATGTGGGCGGCCAGACCGTCCAGAAGGGCCTCAAGGGCTTCATCTACGGCGAGCGCGGCGTCTGGCGTCCGGGCGACACCCTGCATGTGACGATGATCCTCGCCGACAAGATGCAGCGCGTTCCGGAAGGCCATCCGGCCGCCCTGGAACTCTATACCCCGGAAGGACAGTTCTATACGAGAATGGTCTCCACCGGCAAGGACGGTTTCTACACCTTCCCCATCGCCACTTCCTCCGAGGATCCCACCGGCTGGTGGAACGCCTACGTCAAGGTGGGCGGCTCCGCCTTCCATAAGAGCCTCCACATCGAGACTGTGAAGCCCAACCGTCTGAAGGTCAATCTGGACCTGCCCGGCAGCGTGCTTGCGGGCGGCGTCCGGACATCGGCACACGTCTCCTCCGCCTGGCTCACGGGCGTCCCGGCCTCCGGCCTCAAGGCCCATGCGACGATGACCCTCTCCAAGGGTGCGTCCACCTTCAAGGGCTTCGAGGGCTATACCTTCCGCAACCCCGCATCGACCTTCGAGGCCAGCGAGCATGAGCTCTTCCAGACCACCCTCTCGGGCGACGGCACGGCGGAAACCGCCTTCGACCTCCCGGCCGCGAAGGATGCGCCCGGCATGCTGCAGGCCTTCATCGTCACCTCCGTCCTGGAAAGCGGCGGCGACGAGAGCTTCACCACCCAGACCATCCCCTACTCTCCGTTCCCGGCCTATGTGGGCGTGAAATTCCCCACCGACGGCGAACTGGAGACCGACAAGGACCACACCGTCCGTGTCGCCGTGGTCGATGCTTCCGGCAACCGCCTCTCCGGCCGTCAGCTGGAATATTCCGTATTCAAGATGGATTGGAGCTGGTGGTGGGAGAGCGATCCATCCAGCCTCCAGAGCTATGTGAGCGGCCGCGGCGCGAAGCCGGTTTCTTCCGGCACGCTTACCTCCGGTTCTCAGGACGCCACCTTCACCCTCCGCGCCGCCGAGGCCGACTGGGGCCGCTACCTCGTAATCGTCCGTGACGTCGCGGGCGGCCACATCTCCGGCAAGACCGTCATCATCGACTGGCCCGCCTACCGTGGCCGCGGCGACCGCAAGGATCCGGATGCCATCTCGATGCTCACCTTCTCCGCTGACAAGGAAAGCTACCGTGCCGGCGACAAGGCCACCGTTTACATCCCGTCCGCTCAGGGCGGCCAGGCGCTCGTCTCGCTGGAGAACGGCGCCGGCGTGATTTCCCGCGAATGGGTCGCCACCTCCGACAGCAAGGATACCCCGTACTCCTTCACCGTCACCCCGGAGATGGCTCCGAACTTCTATGTCCATATCACCCTCGTCCAGCCGTACGCGAACACGGCCAACGACCTTCCGCTGCG
Organism: Bacteroidales bacterium; assembly: GCA_017558775.1. Lineage (GTDB taxonomy): Bacteria > Bacteroidota > Bacteroidia > Bacteroidales > UBA932 > Cryptobacteroides. The sequence goes on from JAFYTP010000093.1 coordinate 8,188, forward strand.
CCTATACGGCGTGAAGCGCCTGAACGTGGAGAATCCCGCCTCCCACCTGGAGCCGGTCATCAAGGTGGCCGACACCGTGGCCCCGGAGGAGAAGTTCACCGTCCAGGTGTCCGAGAAGTCCGGCAAGCCGATGACCTACACCCTCGCCGTCGTGGATGAGGGCCTCCTCGACCTGACCGCCTTCAAGACCCCGAACCCTTGGGAGGCGATGTACAAGACCGAGGCTCTGGGTGTCAAGACCTGGGATCTGTACGACCAGGTCGTGGGCGCCTACGCCGGCCGGTTCAGCCCGATGCTGTCCGTGGGCGGTGACCAGGAGAACATCCGCGCGGCCCGCAAGGACAACCGCTTCAACCCGGTGGTGCAGTTCATCGGCCCCTTCACCCTCAACAAGGGTACCGCCAAGCACGATATCACCCTGCCGATGTACGTGGGCAGCCTCCGCGTAATGGTCGTCGCCGGTCACGACGGCGCCTACGGCAATGCCGACAAGACCGTCACCGTGAAGTCCCCGCTGATGGTCCTGATGTCCCTGCCGAGCCAGATCTGCACCGGAGACCGCGTGACCCTGCCCGTGAACGTCTTCGCCCTCGATGACAGCATCAAGGACGCCAAGGTAACGGTCCAGGCCGAGGGTTCCCTCCAGGTCGAGGGAGACGCCAACGCCACGGCGCACTTCGCCAAGGCGGGCGACGAGCTCGTGCGCTTCGCTCTCAAGACCACCGGCGAAGGTCCCGCCAAGGTGACCGTCACCGCGAACGCCGGTTCCCGCAAGGCCGTCGAAACCATCGACATCCAGGTCGTCCATCCGAACCCGGAGACCGTCGTGGTCCGTCAGGAGAAGCTTCCTGCCGGCGGTACGACCTCGTTCGATGCCGGTACCGGCGCCACGATCGAACTCGCCGAATTCCCCGCTGTCGATGCGGCCGGCTTGTTCAAGACGATGAAGAATTACCCGTACAACTGCTCCGAGCAGCTCTCCTCCCGCGGTCTCACGCTGCTGCACCTGCTGCCGCAGCTCTCCGAGGCTGATTCCGAGGAGGCACGGGCCATCATCCCCGATATCATCCATGCCCTCTACGCCCGTCAGCGCAGCGACGGCGGCTTCACCTACTGGAGCGGCGGCACCGTCTCCGACAGCTGGGTCAGCTCCATGGCCGGCCAGTTCCTGACCGAGGCGTCCGCGGCCGGCTTCGAGGTCCAGCCCGACGTCATCGGCAACTGGAAGCGCTTCCAGACGAACCTGAGCCAGGCCTACCGCCTGGCGGGCAACGCCGCCTTCAGCCAGCTGGACGAGTGCTACCGCCTCTACTCGATGGCCGTCGCCGGCGATCCGCTGAACGCCGCGATGAACCGCCTCAAGGAGGCCGGTTCGCTGGACAGCCGCGCCGAGTGGATGCTCGCCGCCGCCTATGCCGTGGCCGGCAAGACGAAGCAGGCGAAAGAGCTGATGGCGAACGAGGCCGCCGGTGAATACGGCACGGCCGACTTCACCTATGGTTCCGGCCTCCGCGACAAGGCGCTGGTCCTCCAGGTCCTCGCTCTGACCGACAACCTGGGCCAGGCCATCCCGGCCGCCCAGGAGCTGGCGGAAAGCATCAACAAGGGCTACTATTCCACCCAGGAGGCCGCCTTCGCCGCCATGGCGATGGACCGCCTCTACGGCAAGGTCGGTTCCCAGGCCATCAAGGCCACGGTGAACGGCAAGGATGTCGTCTCCGCGAAGTCCGTCTATGCCGTGCCGGTCACCGGCAAGGTCGACGTGAAGAATACGGCCGATGACGTCCTGTACGTGACGTTCACTTCCGTTTCCCGCGCACCTGTCGGCACGACGGTGCCCGCGGAAGCGAACGGCCTCAAGCTCGCGGTTTCCTACAAGGACGCCAAGGGCAACGACCTCAAGGCGACCTCCATCCCGCAGGGTACGGAGTTCACGGCCACCGTGCGCGTGACGAACCCGACGCAGACGGACTACCGCTCCCTCGCCCTGAGCGAGCGGATCCCGTCCGGCTGGGAGATTCTCAACGACCGCATGCGCGGCGGAAACGGTGACGGCGGTGCCGATTACCGCGACATCCGCGACGACCGCTGCAACTGGTTCTTCGACCTGGCGCACGGCGCGACCAAGACCTTCACCCTGAAGCTCCGCGCCGCCTACGAAGGCTCGTACACCCTGCCGGCCATCACCTGCTCGGCGATGTATAACCCGCAGGTGGCCGCGAACACGGAGTCCAAGACGACTTCCGTCACCCGATGAGGCGTCGGAAGGTCATCCTTCTGGTATTATTCGAGGTCCTTCTGGCAGGCTGGTTCTTCTGCCTGCCGAAGGACCTTTTCAAAGGCACGCCCTATGCGACGGTCGTCACGGACCGGAGCGGCGAACTGCTCGGCGCCCGAATCGCGGACGACGGGCAGTGGCGTTTTCCGCCCTGTGACACCGTCCCTTCCCGCTACGCCACGGCATTGATCCAGTTCGAGGACCGGCATTTCCGCTGGCATCCCGGCGTGGACGTCGCCGCCCTCGGTCGCGCTGTCCTGAGCAATCTGAAAGCGAAGCATGTCGTGAGCGGAGGAAGTACGCTTACGATGCAGGTCATCCGACTGTCACGGGGCAAGGAACGGACACTTTGGCAGAAAGCCGTCGAGGCCGTCAAGGCCACCCGGCTGGAGTTCCGCTGTTCCAAGGATGAGATTCTGGCCCTGTACGCCTCCCACGCCCCGTTCGGGGGCAATGTGGTGGGACTGGAAGCGGCGGCGTGGCGCTATTTCGGGCGCCCGGCGAGCGACCTTTCCTGGGCGGAATCCGCAACCCTTGCCGTCCTCCCGAACGCCCCTTCCTCCATCCATCCCGGGAAAGGCCGAGACCGGCTGCTGGAGAAGCGGAACCGCCTGTTGGAGAAGCTGGAGCAGCGGGGGTATATCGACAAATCCACCTTGGAGAACGCCCTTTCAGAGCCGCTTCCGGACGCGCCCTATCCCCTGCCCAATCTGGCCCGGCATTACGTGGAGCAGCAGCCGCACGGGGTGGAATCGCGGACGGACATCGACATACACTTGCAGCGGCAGGTGGAGGCGTCGGTCAACCGCTGGTCCGACGAGCTGGCGCTCAGCGGCGCGGCGGATCTCGCGGCCGTCATCCTGGACATCCGGACCGGCGAGACGATTGCCTATGTGGGCAACGCTTCCCCGCAGCGGGCCCGCAACGGATCCGAGGTTGACATTGCCTCGTCCCCGCGAAGCACGGGCAGTATTCTGAAGCCTTTCCTGTACTGCGCTGCCCTGCAGGACGGGACCATTCTGCCGCGGACGCTGCTTCAGGATACGCCGGTGAACCTGAACGGTTTCACGCCGCAGAACTTTGACTTACAATTTCATGGGGCCGTACCGGCCGCGGAGGCATTGGCCCGGTCCCTGAACGTCCCTGCCGTGCATCTGCTGCGCGCCTACGGGGGCCCGAGATTCCTGGAAGTGCTCCGACAAGCGGGGCTGTCCACCCTCAACCGGGATGCGTCCTATTATGGGCTTTCCCTCATCCTGGGCGGCGGCGAAGGGACATTGGCAGATATCACCCGCGCCTATGCGGGGATGGTCCGGAGCTATGACGATCTTCCCACGAACTCTCCGTTCACGGATAAGCTCGCCCTGTGGTACACGTTCGAGGCGCTGAAAGAGGTGAATCGGCCCGATGAAATCGACTGGAAACTCATCCGTTCCGTCCGAAAGGCCGCGTGGAAGACGGGTACGAGTTACGGCTATCGGGACGCATGGGCCGTGGGCGTGACGCCGGATTATGCGGTGGGCGTCTGGTGCGGGAATGCCGATGGCCACGGCGTGGCGGGCATGACCGGCGCCAAGACCGCCGGTCCCGTCCTGTTCGACCTGCTGAACCTGCTGCCGCCATCGACAGACTGGTTCGAAGAGCCTGTCGACGGTGGCGTATTCCTCGATGTCTGCAAGGCGTCAGGCATGCTCCGGAGCCAGGATTGTCCGGACTACGAGACCATCCAACTCCCGGCCCAGGCTGTCGAAAGCGCCGTCTGCCCCTACCACAAGGACGGCACCTTCCGCCTGCCGCCCGGCATGGAATGGTACTACAAATCCTGGCATCCCGAATACCAGGTCCAGCCTGCCCGAGATGCAACCCAGCTGGAGTTCCTCTACCCCGAACCCGGCAGCATCCTCACCCTCCCCCGCCAGCTCGACGGCTCCGAACCCGGCGCCGTCTTCCAAGCCGTCCATCGCGACCCCAATGCCACCCTCTACTGGCACTTGGACGATTCTTATTTAGGTCAGACTCGCTTCATTCATCAGATGCGCCTGGCACCGGAGCCCGGAAAACATACCGTCACCGTGGTGGACGGTGACGGCAATGCGGTTTCCGTGGGATTTACGGTCAAATAGATTCCCGGTCAAGCCGGGAATGACGAGATAGTCAAGCCCGGAATGACTTTACTCCACCGCGAGGACACCGTGGAAGGCGTCGTTGGCGCGGTAGTGGGGGGCGTAGAGGGATTCGACAGTGATGACCGGGGCGGTGAAGGTGCCAGCCTGGGTAACGAAGAATTCCTCGGTCAGGGTGGTGTTCTCCTCCGGGAAGGAGTCGAAGTAGTATTCGGTCCTGTCGGCCTTCACGTTGCGGTAGCCCTGCGGGGTGAAGGTGAGACGGCGGAGGTTGAACCAGCCCCAGTTCGAATAGCCGGAGAGCTGCTGCACCGGACGGAGTGCGGCCTCGCGGAAAGCATCGACCTTCACGAAACTGCGGTTCTCCTGGTTCCAGATGCGGTACTCGGCGATAATCTTGTCACCGACGGCGACCGGGGTGCCGGGGGCGATTTCCTCACGCACGGTCACCATGTCGTTCTTGTCGGAGGTGCGGTCGTCATAGACCTTCTCCACGGTCTTCTCGCGGAAGAACTTGCGCTCGATGGTGAAGCCGTTGCCGGCGGCCTTGATGTCCTCGAACGGCTTCTCGTAGGAGGCGGAGTAGGACAGGATGGAGGTCGACAGGATCTCGTCGGAGCCGTCGAGGATGGCGGTGATGGCGTCCACGAAGGCCGGGCTCTCATCCCACTTCTGCGTCTCCTTCTGGAGCATGAGCCACAGGCGGATGCCGTCGGAGATCTGCGGCGCGTACGGCTGCATCAGGTTGCATAGGAGGGCGTGGGCATCGGCCTCGCTCTCGAGGAGGCCGCGCCAAGGCATCACGGCGTTCGGGTAGTACCAACCGCCGTCGCGGTGCTCCACGGCGTATTCCTTCAGGGAGGCGATATCGGCCTTCAAGGAGGCTTCCATCTTTTTCTTGGCGGAGACCTTCACGCCCCACGCCTTCGCGAGAGCAATGCCATCGGAGGTAGTGCTGAGATTCAGCAGGGTCTGGACGCGGCGGGCCTTGGCCAGGATCTGGCCCTGCAGGCCGCGGCCGTCCTTCGCCGAAGGAACGAGGTAGGACTTCGCGTACTTCTGGAACTCGGTCATCCGCTTCTTCCCTTCCGCCGTCGCCGGCTTCTCGGTAAACGGAACCGCCGGATACAGAGAACGGACGAACATATACTGCGCATCGGTCAGGTAGCCTCGCCAGTACGGGAGCTCCGTCGTGAAATGATTATTGTCCAAGAACTTGACGGACGATGTCAGGTCGGGCACATCGAAACCGTGGTCGCGGAGCTTCGCGAAACGCTGCAGCAGCACGGCCGTGATGATCGCGGAGGAGTTCATCCCCTCGAACCAGCCGAAGCCGCCGTCGTTGTTGCGGCAGGCGAGGACCTTCGCAAGGAGGTCGCTCGTCCCCTCGGGGAGATTCCGGGTCGAGCCCGGAATGACGGAGGACAGCAGGCGGACATAGTACGCCTCGGAGAGCGAGAGGACATCGTTGCCGTCGGGATCCACCTTGTCGGGGATCGCCGCGCGGACGAGATCCAGGAGAGTGGTTTCGGTCAATGCGGCCTCGGAGGCGGGGACGTTGACGAAGCGGGCGCGGAGCTCGGCGAGCAGGGTCTCACGGTCCATGCCGGCGCGGAGCACGGCGGAATGGGCCTCGGTGAGCGCCTGGACGGGCTTCTGCACCGGAACCGGCAGGAAGACGCCGTCGGAGAAATCGTCGGCGACGAAGACGACCTTGAAGCCGATGGTCTCGAGGTCGGGCACGCGGACCGGGAAGCGATGGCTTTCCGTGCCACCCGCCGGGACGGTGACGGCGATGCGCTGGGCGTAGATAGCCTCCGCGCCCTCGTGTTCGCCGGAAGGATAGACATACAGGTACAGCTGGCCGGAAACCGGCTTGTCGCTGTTGCTGGAAACGGAAGCGGCCACCTCGTAGGTGTCACCCACATACAGGAACTTCGGTTCCACGACCGCCACCTTCACGGGCACGCTGACAACCATCTCCTTGCGGAGATAGGTGTTCCGCATCCACATGTCGTGGGCGTAGACCGCCACATAGTAGGTGGACAGTTTATCTGAAGTATTGAACGTGAAGGACAGGTTGCCGGCGGCGTCGGATTCGAGGTGCGGCTGGAAGGTCAATGCGTTCTCGAACTTGGAACGGATCGTCACATCCTCTCCGGCATCGAAACCGGGTTTCTGCTCCACCTGCTGGAAGGCGATAGCATCTGCCGACTCGATTCCCTCATCCCTCATGGCAGCATTCGCCACGGAACGGGTCATCATCTTGGGAGCCGCCACGCCATACCCGACAACAACCGTTTCTTCCAACATTTCTTCATCAACCAGGTCATCATCAAACGGGTTGTCTCCACTGATTCCGCCGCAGTTGGAATAGATATCCACATACGGAACGCTGAACTCCCGCAGCGTAACGACCGGCCACCAGTTCACGGCGATGGCGTCGATGCTCTTGTCATACACCGCAGCAAGCGCCTCCACGCCCGGGTCGGTCTTCAGCGTAAAGGTATAGGACGTGCCCGGGAAAGCCTTGTCCGTAAAGCTTTCGAACTTCAGCGGCAACGCCAGACGGGTGCGGGTGCGGGAGAACTCCTTGTCGAACTGGACGGACTCACCCCGCTTGAAATAGAACACCTGAAGACGGACGGCATCGGGATAGTCGTCCTTGTAATCAAACTCCAGGGTGGTGAGGGATCCCTCTTTCGCCCGCTCGCCCTTCAGGACGACTTGACGGGTTTCCAGCACCTGACGGCTCTTTCCAAAGAGGGTGACGACCGCCCACTCGGCACCATCGGCGGTACCCATTGTGAGGCGGATCTTTTCACCCATCGGCACATCTTCCGGGCCGGTCAGGAACAGGCTGCGGACGGGGGCGTCCAGGACCTTGCCGTTACGGGAGACCTTGAGGATCGAGCACTTGCTTTCGTCCTTCGCCTCCCGCTCGGAAGCCTCGCCGACGAGGGTGTAAAGACCATCAGGGAGATCCTTAAGGTCGATATTGACCTTCTCGCCGGAAGCGGCCGTGCCCTTCCGCACGACGGTGCTGTCCTCCGCGAAAAGCTTGTATTGGACAGGAACGTCGATCTTGTTCCCATCGCTATTGTTCACCTGCATCGTGACGATGGCGACGTCTCCGTCGGCAATGTACTTGGACGGGGACGGGCGCCAGCGACGGTTGATATAGCGGCGCGACGGTTGTTCCTTTTCCTCCATCGTCGTGAACTCGCCTTCTGCCGCGTTTTCCATCGACAGAGACACGGAAATGTTGTCGCTCACATACACCCCGGCATCGAACTCCTGCATCTCGCCGGTGGTGTCGGTGACGGTGACTTCCGCATTGTACCAGCCCGTTTCCTCCGCCTTGAAGGCGAAGGAGAAGGTGCCGTCGGAGGCTGGCTGGAGATCCTTTTCAAGGACGACGACGCCCCAACGGTTCACTTTGACGGCCAGGTTGGCACCAGTCATGCCGTGGCCGGAGTAACTCTTGATTTTGCCGGAAATGACGACCTCGTCGCCCTTCAAGTATAACTTGTCATTGGTGTCGAAAGAGAGGGTGTAGGTCGGGAGGACGAACTCGTCCACGCGGAAATCATCCGTGGCCAGATGCTTCTTTCCGGAAGTGATCTGGATGTTGAAGTAACCGTTCTTCTCCCCCTTGGGCAGGGTGAAGGAGCCAGAGACGGAACCGAATGCATTGGTCGTCAGTTGCAAGCGTTCCAGGGCTTTTCCTTCGGTGTTGAAAAGGGACACCTGCACATACTTGTACGGGACGACGGACACGCGGTCCACGAGGTTCCCCTGATACACGACGGCCTTGAACTGGAGGACGTCGCCGGGGTTGTATGCGCCACGGTCTTTGTAGATATTGCAGTAGATGTCATCCTGACGATCGTCCTCGGAATCTGCGCCATAATACGAATAGATGCTCACTACCCGGCTGAGCCGCAGATCCGTCCCGGAGCCGGTTTCAGCCTTCAAGGAATAATTATCCTTTATGTTCGTAAAAAGGACCTGGAACTTTGGGGAGAGCAGCGTGAAGCCATCATCCAAGCGGACGGTCTCGGAGTAAACTTCCCGATCCCCCTTCATCAAGATAAGCTTCGCATAGTCAATGGGCTTGCCCGTGAGGTAGTCCGTCACATAGGCGGCATAACCGCCGGCTTCCCGACGGGTCGCCAAAGAGAGACGATACTGGGAGTAGTACGTCTTCCCGACGATCTTCCCGTTCACGGCTTCCAGCGTGTAATTGCCGTCTCCCAATTTCGGAAGCGCCACTTTCACGGTGTCATAGACATAGAAACTGCGGCCGGGATTGGTGAGGTTCCAGGTCTTCAGCACCTTCTTCTCGTCTTGCCGGAGCGTCAGGGTGGCTTTATCCAGGTTGCGGAATAGCACCCACGCCTGGTTGTCTTTCATTCGGACACTGATATTCTCCGACGTCAGGGTATTTGTCAAGTCCCTCACTACATTGCAGCCCTTGGCGATCTTCGCCTCGTCGCCTTTCAGGGCACCACGCTCCTTCTCGAAGGTCAGGCACTTATGATAGAGGGCCTGATAGGCGGCGGAGCCGGCCTTCGCTTCATTCAAGTCGTTGAATTCCTGCCGGAGCAGTTCCTGGCGGGGCCAGAAAGCCACGGCCTTGCCGGCATATTTCTCCGCCACGGACTCCAGGGCTTTCTTGCGGGCATCCTCGTCACTCGTTCTATTGGCCACATAATAAGCCAGATAACCTTCGGCGGGATATTTTCCGGCAACCTCAGCCTTCAGGGCCTGGTATATCTCATCGTTGGAAATTTCGGAGTAGGAACGTCGGCCCAGCAGGTGCCACAAAACATACTCGTAGTCCGACGCCATGAAGTCCTTCAAGGCGCCGCCCATCAACCCGTCAACGCCCCGGTACAGGGCGGTGTTGTGTCCCTCGCGGAAGCCCTTGGCGCGGTTCTTCACAAACGCCCAGCATTCGTCGGAAGGGGCGCTACCGAAGTCGCCCATCCACTGATAGGTGACCATCGGATGGTTGAAGGCTTTCACCTCTTTCTCCAACTGCTCGCGAAGCTCCTGGCGTTTCTTCCAGTCGCGGCGCTGCACCGACTGCACGTACTGCGTGGCGGCATCGTAGAAATCGGCGGGCAGGCGTTTTGCCTGCGCCTCCGTCTTGATCTTCGTGAGGATTTCCGCCTCCTGCTGGGGGCGGTCGGCCTTGCTGGCCTCCTCATACTGTTTCCACAGGGCGGTCAGTACATGGCCGTCCTTGTCGGTCTGGGCGTTCATCATAGGGGCTGTCAATAAAAGGGCGACGGCGCCGAGGGCCATCCGGATATATCGTAACATAGCGTTATTATAATCAGTTAAGCAAGGAAACCTTGCATCAACAACCGTACCGTTACCGGAACAGCGGCAGGGCCTCGGCGACAACGAAGGCGGAGCCGCCGATGAACACGAGCGGCGGGACGGGCTTGTCGGCGGAGGCGGAACGGCTGGTCTGCCCGGACAGGGTCTGGGCGAGCTGGAGAGCCATCTGGACGGCCTGGCGGACGGTGGGCGCCGAATAGGCGCGGATGGCCTGGCCACCCCGGAAAGCCGTGAACCGCTTCAGGATATCCTCGGCGGGGAGGGCGCGGGAGGTTTGCGGTGCTGTGAAAATATATGTGGCGTCAGTGGGCATCAAGGGAAGGATGCCATCCAGGTCCTTGTCGGCCATCACGCCATAGACGATGATCAGCGAGCTGCATCGGCCTTCATCCACATACCTGCGGAGCTGGTCGAAGTTATAGCGGAGGGCCTGGGGGTTGTGGCCGATGTCGGCGATGACGAACGGGAGGTCGGAAAGGCGCTCCCAGCGGCCGTGGAAGCCGGTGCGGCGGGCGGTATCGACAATGCCCTCCCGAACCCTTTCCGCGTCGGAGAGGACCTTGAAGCCGGGGATTTCCTTGAGAATGTCGATGGCGGCGAGGACGGTGCGGAGGTTCTTTTCCTGGACATCGGCCTGAAGGTCCATCTTCCGGAGGATGTCCTGCCGAAGGTGCCACAGGGAGGGCCGGACCTTGTCCGCATAGATCAATGGACACATCATCCAGGCTTTGTCGTCAAAGACCGGCTCCGTTTCGGGATTGCTCTCGCCTACCAGGGCGGGGACGCCGGGCTTGAAGATGCCCGCCTTCTCCCCCGCGATGGCCGCCAGGGTGTTGCCCAGCTGCGCGCAATGGTCCAGGCCGATGGTGGTGACAACGCTCAGTTCCGGGGTGATGACGTTGGTCGAGTCCAACCGTCCGCCGAGGCCCGTCTCGATGACCGCCGCATCCACCTTTTCGTCCGCGAACCACTTGAACGCGAGGCCGGTCGTAATTTCGAAGAACGACAGTCCGTGCTCCATGAAATAGGGCTCCCAGGTGGTCAGGAAGTCGAAGACGTACTCTTGGGGGATGAGGGAGAAGGTGTCGCCCGAGACGATGCGGGCCCTTTCCCGGAAGTCAACCAAATGGGGAGACGTATAGAGCGCGGTGCGGAGGCCGGCGGAGGCGAGGGCGGAGGTGAGCAGACTCGCTACCGAGCCCTTGCCGTTGGTTCCGGCCACATGAATGCTCCGGAACGCCCGCTCGGGATGGCCCAAGGCTTCGCAAAAGGCCTCCATCCCTTCCAGTCCGGGTTTGTACGCCTTGGCGAAATCCGTCTTCTGCACCGAAGGGAACCGAAGGAATATCTCCTCGACAAGCCGTCCATAAGCGGACTGAGAAAACTCCATAAACGTTCGTTGGTTTTGATTTCATCACAAAATTACCTATTTTTGACCATAAATAAAAACGGAAGCATGGCAGAAAAAGCGCCCAACCTCTACGACGCCTATCTCATCGACGGTATCCCGCAGGCACTTACGCCCGCCGGACTGTTGCAGGAGTGCACGCTTCCGGGCGCCCTCCCGGCGCCGGCCCCTTCCGCCAGCGTGGCGGACGAGACCGTGGACATCGCCCCCACCCCCTTCGACTTCCGCGACGAGGACATCGACGAGTATGCCGATGCCGTCGCCGCCCTCCCCCGGCCACCGTTCCCCGTGCCCTTCGCGGGCCCCATCACGCGGTCCCGCATCGCCAAGGCCCTGCTGGACGCCATCTGGATGGGCGGTCACTTCCGCCTCGGGGACCTGACGCTGAAGGCGGACTGGCGGTGGAACGACGGTGCCATCGGCAATCAGGCCGCGTTCTACGCCTCCGTGGAGGCTGCGGCCGAATACATCGACCATCTTGGGCTCAAACTCAGCGAGGTGAAGGTCTCCGGCGGCGCCTGCAACGTCGCTTTCAAGGCCACCACCACTCCGGAGGAAGAAGCCCCGGACGATGAGGAGAGCCTCATCCGCGAACTGCCGTTCCGGACGGCGAACCCGCGCATCTCGCGGCGGCGCCGCTGCCCGGCCACCATCCAGCCCGAGGCCTCCGACTGGCTGATCTACGTTCCCCTGGACACTTGCGATTACCGGCTGGGCGGATCCCTGCTGGCGGCCGCGACGGGTGAGAAACGGAGCACGGCACCGGATGTGGGCGACGCAGACTATTTCATCGACGCATACGAGGTCACCCGGGAACTGGTGGAGGACGGGATCGTCCGCGCCGGCGCCACGGTGCTCGAAGGCGGGCTGATGAACGCCCTGCGGGGCATGGCCGGCGTGAACGGGGCGGACATTTCCATCGGCGACATCTGCCGGGCTTACGGCGACGAGCTGCGCGTCCGCGTCCTCTTCGGCGAGGTACCGGGCGTCATCCTGCAGATCGCCGACATAGACTATGATTACATCGACGCTGAATTCCTCCTTCAGGACATCGCCTACTTCCCGCTCGGACATCCCTCCGTCGGGACGCCGGGCGTCACTGTCCTGTCGGGCGAAAACGGCATCACCGGGATTCTGGAATCCCTCATGAACTCCCTCGAGGGAGAAGACTAACCACACACTATGGCCAAGATTTTTGTCCTAGACACCAACATCATCCTCCACGACCACAACGCCATCCGGCAATTCCAGGACAACGACCTGGTGATCCCGATCGCGGTCATCGAGGAGCTGGATAAGTTCAAGAAGGGAAACGACGCGCTTTCCTTCAACGCCCGCGCTTTCATGCGGGACATCAACAAGCTGACGGAAAAGCGGGAGTTCGGCCCGCAGGGAATCTCCCTCGGCAAACGGCTCGGTACCATCAAGATCGAGCCCAACCACCCCTTCGCCCCGGAATACGCGGACCTCTTCCGCGACGACACCCAGGACCACCGGATCCTGTCCACGGCGATGTGGGTGCGGGAGCAGAATCCCGGCCGCTTCGTCGCCCTGGTCACCAAGGACATCAACCTGCGCCTGAAGGCGAAGGCCGCGGGAATGCCTGCGCAGGACTACCTGAAAGGCCGTGTGGAAGATGAGACGCTGGAAGGTCTCGAGCACGAGGTGCTTTTCGCCGAGGCCGATCCGCAGGTCATCCAGCAGCTGGCCTACGGGCAGGACAACAGCATCGACTGGCGCGAGGTGGCGAAGAAAGAGCCCCGCGCGAACCAGCTTTACAAGTTCGACCTGGGCGGGACAACCGTCTGCGCCCGCTATGATACCCGCCGCAATCGCATCGTGCTCGTACGCTCGCAGGAGGCCTACGGCATCCGTCCGCGCAATGACGAGCAACGGTTCGCCATGGACGCGTGCCTGAATCCGAACGTTCCGCTCGTGTCTCTGACCGGCGGCGCCGGCACCGGCAAGACGCTCATCGCCCTGGCGGCGGCCCTGGAACAGGAGAGGGACTTCGACCAGATCATCCTGAGCCGGCCCACCGTGGTGCTCGGCGGCCAGGAGATCGGCTTCCTCCCCGGCGACCAGCGGAGCAAGATGAGCCCTTACATCCAGCCGCTGATGGACAATCTGGATGTCATCAAGCGCTGCTTCAAGCCCGGCTCCAAGCAGGCGCTGAAGATCGAGGCGATGCTCAAGGACGAGAAACTCCTCATCTCTCCCCTCGCCTACATCCGCGGCCGCTCCCTCGGCAAGGTGTACTTCATCGTGGACGAGGCGCAGAACCTCACCCCGCACGAGGTCAAGACCATCATCACCCGCGCCGGAGACGGCACCAAGATGGTCTTCACCGGCGACATCTTCCAAATCGACCAGCCCTACCTGGACCAGTGGTCCAACGGTCTAACGCACCTGGGCGAGAAGATGACCGGCCAGCCCCTCTTCCAGCACATCTTCCTCCGCAAGGGCGAAAGGTCGGAGCTCTCCGACATCGCGGCGAAGCTTTTGTAACTCGCTGATTTATCGCGACATAAACGAACAGAGGTGCACCTTCCGGTGCACCTCTGAACATTTATTCACTTGATTGATCGCGACTTACGCGTTCTGCTTGATCTGCGCCTGGGCCGCGGCGAGGCGGGCGATGGGGACGCGGAACGGGGAGCAGGAGACGTAGTCGATGCCGATCGTGTTGAAGAACTCGATGGACTTCGGATCGCCGCCATGCTCGCCGCAGATACCGCACATCAGGTCCTTGCGGCGGGTGCGGCCCTTGTCCACACCGATCTTGACCAGCTGGCCGACGGCCTTGGTGTCGATGGTCTGGAACGGGTCGGCGTCGAGGATCTTGTTGCCGAGGTAGTCGCCCATGAAGGTGCCGATGTCGTCGCGGCTGAAGCCGAAGGTCATCTGGGTGAGGTCGTTCGTGCCGAAGCTGAAGAACTGGGCCTCGCGGGCCATACGGTCGGCGGTGAGGGCGGCGCGCGGGATCTCGATCATCGTACCGAACTGGTAGTCGAGGAGGGTGCCCACGGTAGCCTGGACCTCGGCCTTGATCTTCTCGCAGATCGCCTTCTGGAAGCTGAGCTCACGGGCGGAGATGGTGACCGGGATCATGATCTCCGGGTGCGGGTGCAGGCCTTCCTTCTGGAGTTCGGCGGTGGCGGTGAAGATGGCGCGGTACTGGGTCTCGGCGATCAGCGGGAAGCTGACGTGCAGACGGACGCCGCGGTGACCCATCATCGGGTTCACTTCGTGGAGGGAAGCGCCGCGCTTCTCGACCTCCTTGACGGAGATGCCCAGATCCTTAGCGAGTTCCTTCTTCTTGTCCTCACCCTGCGGCACGAACTCGTGGAGCGGCGGGTCGAGGAGACGGAAGACGACCGGCTTGCCGTCCATCACGCGGAGGGTCTCCTTGACGGCGGCCTTCATGAAGGGCTCGAGCTCGGCCAGGGCGGCCTTGCGCTCGGCGTCGGTGTCGCAGAGGATCATCTTGCGGAGCTTGGAGAGCGGGAGCTCGCTGTTGCGGCCGTAGAACATATGCTCGATACGGAACAGGCCGATGCCCTGGGCGCCGAACTTGAGGGCGCGGGCTGCATCTTCCGGTGTATCGGCGTTGGTGCGGATACCGAGCTTGCGGTACTTGTCGCACATGCCCATGAACTTGGCGAAGAGCGGGTTCTCGGAGGCGTCCATCGTGTCGATGGCGCAGCCGTAGACGAGACCCTTGGCGCCGTTCAGGCTCAGGAAGTCACCTTCCTTGAAGGTCTTGTCGATGCCGGCGAAGGAGACGGTCTTGGCCTTGAAGTCAATCTTGAGGGCGTCGCAGCCCACGATGCAGCACTTACCCCAGCCGCGGGCCACGAGGGCCGCGTGGGAGGTCATGCCGCCGCGCTCGGTGAGGATACCCACGGAGGCGTGCATACCGTCGATGTCTTCCGGGGAAGTCTCCTCACGGACGAGGATGCACTTCTTGCCGGCGACGGCGTATTTGATGGCGTCCTCGGAGGTGAAGACGATCTGGCCGACGGCGCCGCCCGGGGAAGCCGGGAGACCCTGGGCCAGGACGGCGGCCTTCTTCTCGGAAGCCGGGTCGAGGATCGGGTGGAGAACTTCGTCGAGCTGGGCGGGAGCGACGCGGAGGATCGCGGTCTTCTCGTCGATCAGGCCTTCATCGACCATGTCGACAGCCATCTGCAGGGCGGCGAGGCCGGTGCGCTTGCCGATACGGCACTGCAGCATCCAGAGCTTGCCCTCCTGGATGGTGAACTCGATGTCCTGCATGTCCTGGAAGTGCTGCTCGAGGTGGAGACGGATGTCGTCCAGCTCCTTGTACACTTCCGGCATGGCGGTCTCGAGGGAAGCGAGGTTCTTGTTCTTCTCGCTCTTGGTGGCCTCGTTCAGGGGGTTCGGGGTGCGGATACCCGCGACCACGTCCTCGCCCTGGGCGTTGATGAGCCACTCACCGTAGAACTTGTTGTCACCGTTGGCCGGGTTGCGGGAGAAGGCCACGCCGGTAGCGGAGGTCTCACCCATGTTACCGAACACCATGGACTGGACGTTGACGGCGGTGCCCCAATCGTCCGGAATGTGCTCGATCTGACGGTAACGGATGGCGCGCTTGCCGTTCCAGGACTTGAAAACGCCGCCGATGGAACCCCAGAGCTGGGCCTTCGCATCGTCCGGGAATTCAACGCCCAGGACTTCCTTGATGCGCACCTTGAAGGCCTCGGCGAGGTCCTTCAGTTCCTCGGCGGTGAGGTCGGTGTCGCTCTTGTAACCCTTCGCGTCCTTGACGTCCTGCATCATGCGGTCCAGCTGCTGGCGGATGCCCTGGCCGTCGGCCGGCTCGATGCCCTCGGCCTTCTCCATGACGACGTCGGAGTACATCATGATGAGACGGCGGTA
>JAFYTP010000094.1 GCA_017558775.1 Bacteroidales bacterium
CCGGTGGCGCGGCACGGCGGTGATATCCAGGGTATCATCGACCATCTCGATTATATCGCGGACCTCGGTGCAACGGCTCTCTGGAGCACGCCGCTGCTGCTGGATAACCAGCCGCATGAGTCTTACCACGGTTACGCCTGCGGGGATTACTATCACATCGACCCGCGCTTCGGCGACAACGCCCTCTACAAGAAAATGGTGGACGAGGCCCATGCAAAGGGCATCAAGGTTATCATGGACATTGTCACCAACCATTGTGGCACCGCCCATTGGTGGATGGAGGACCCGCCGTTTGCCGACTGGTACCATGTGACTGAGCCGTATATGCAGATGAACGCGTTGTTCTCCGTGTACATGGACCCGCACGCCTCCGTGAAGGACCGCGACCGGCAGCAGAGCGGCTGGTTTGTTCCGTCGATGCCGGACATGAACCTGGACAATCCCTATGTGCTGCGGTATTTCCAGCAATGGGCGGTGTGGTGGATAGAGTATGCGGGCCTGGACGGCCTCCGCGTGGACACCTATCCGTACAATGAGCCGGAGCCGATGGCCGAGTGGTGCAAGGCGGTCCGTCGCGAGTACCCGAACATGAACATCGTGGGCGAGTGCTGGGACATGAACATCCCGCAGGTCGCCTATTGGCAGTCCGGGAACCCGAACAAGAACGGCTTCGACAGCCACCTGCCCAGCATCATGGACTTCCCGCTCCAGCGCGCGATGCTTACCGCTCTGTGCGAGGATCAGGTCTGGTGGGACGAAGGTATGACGCGTGTCTATACGGTTCTGGCGCAGGATTTCGCCTACCACGACCTGGACAACATGATGATCTTCTTCGCGAACCACGACCACGCCCGTACGGGAGACGTGCTCAAGCATGATCCTTCCAAGATGAAGCTGGTGCTCGCCATGCTCGCGACCATCCGCGGCATTCCGCAGCTGTACTACGGTGACGAAATGATGTTCTGCGAGCGTCCCGGCTTCAGCCACGACGGCTCCAAGCGAATCGACTTCCCGGGCGGCTGGGAAGGCGACGAGGCAAACCTGTTCACGGCTGAAGGTCGCGAGGCTGCCGGATATACCTCCGAGGCCGATTACACCGCCGCGGCGGGTTTGCACGACTACGCCCGCGCCCTGTTCCAGTGGCGCAAGAACACCCCGGTCATCCACCACGGCAAGACGCTCCACTTCCTCTCCCGGAAGAACGTGGACGCCGTGAACTATACGGACAACACTTACTCCTTCTTCCGCTACGATGACAAGGACGCCGTCTTCGTGTACATCAACAACACGGACGAAGATCGCGCTCTCGACTGGGCGCACTATGATGAGTTCGTCTCCGGTCCCGTGACCGGCCGCGACGTCATCTCCGGCGAGCCCGTTACTTTGAAGGACGGCCTCGTCGTGGAGCCGCGCTCCGCTTTGATCGTGGAATTCAAACGCTGAAGGCAGTGCCGAACAAGTGCCTGAAAAACAACGATATAACGAAAGTTCCCTGGTACATTTGCACCAGGGAACTTTATGTAATATGCACAGTGTTAATGGGTTAGGTGAGACGCTTAGAGCGTTTGCCCACCGATGAATTCCCGCAGGATGGAGGTCGGCGGGACGGCGGCGATTTCCTCGGGGGTCAGGGCGACGATGTAGTCCAGGAACTTGAGGAGACGCACCGCGTCCGGATAGGCTGGTGAGGAGGGATGGATCCGCCGCAGAAGGGGCTCCGCGTAGTATTTCAGCAGCGGGAGCTCGTAGAGGAGGGCGGAGTTGAACTGGGCGTCGGCGTTCTCTTGGAAGGGGAAGATGTACTTGTTTTCGCCCCGGCGAACGGAGGGCCAGCGGAGGATGGTCGCCTCCGGGCTCGTGCCGCGGTAGCGGAAGTCCCGGACCATCCGGCGCAGGAGCCGGTTGTCGGTGGTGGAGATGTTGTTGTTCTCGTCCACGTTCAAGGAGGTCAAGGCCGATGCGTACACGCGGAAGATGCGGGTCTGGTCCACGGACGGCACCATCGCGGGATCGAGGGCGTGGATACCTTCCATGATGAGGATGTCATTCTCGTCCAATTCCATGAAGTTGCCCTCGAAGAAAGGCCGTCCCTTCTTGAAGTCGTAGCGAGGGAGCTCCACCTTTCCACCGGAAAGCAGTGTATTCAGATGATTTCCAAGCAGTTCAAGGTCCATCGCCTCGAGCGCCTCGAAGTCGTATTCGCCGTCGTCATCCACCGGAGTGCGTTCGCGGTCCACGAAGTAATTGTCCAGTTCGATGACCTTCGGCTCCATCCCCAAGATGCGGAGTTGCTGGGCGAGGCGGAGCGAAGACGAGGTCTTTCCACTGGAGGAAGGGCCGGCGATGAAGACGATCTTCACGCGGTCGCGCTGGGCATAAATCAGGTCGGCCACGCGGACGTATTCACGTTCCTGCCGGGCCTCACACAGGTTGATAAGATTGATCGCGCCGCCGGCGAGCAGGCGCTTGTTCAAGGTGCCGACACCGCCGATGCCGGTCGTGTGGCACCAGGCGGAGTATTCCTTGAAGGTGGCGGACAGCTTGCTCTGCGGCCGCCGGGGTGTCACCTTGGTGATGTCGCTCTGAGACGGCGGCTGGAGGCAGAATCCCTTGTGGAACGGCATCAGACCGAACACCTGCAGGTAGCCGGTCGACGGCACCATCGGCCCATGGAAGGAGTCTGTCTGCCCATCCAGGTAATAGACGCGGCAGAAATACCGGCCGAGGGACCGGCGGAGTTCCGCCTTGTAGCGCTGTCCCTGCGCCTCGAAAATGGCTTCCGCCTCTTCGGAAGGGATTTTCTTCGTGGTGAAAGGAAGGTCGGCGTCCACCATTTCCCGCATCCGGGCCCGGAGAAGGTCCATGCCTGCGGCGTCCGGCTTGAAGGCCGGGCCGCTCGCAGAACCTTCCCGCAATTCGCAGTACAGGCCGCTGGGAAGAGAGTGCTCGACCACGAGCACTTTCCCCGGGAAAACATCGCGTACAGCGTGCTGCAGCAGGTAACTCAGCGAACGGATGTATGTCCGCCGTCCATCCGGGTGGTTATAGCCGATGAAGGTGACTTCGTGCGGGAAGAAAGCCTCGAAACACAGGTCCTTGAGCTTGTGGTCGACCATGGCCGCCAGCGTCGGATACAGTTTGCCGGTCTTCGGGTCGGTCACTTCGGGGTATGTTTTCTTCGCCAGTTCCAGCAGGGTGGAACCGGCTTTCACACGACGGACCTTCCCGTCATTGGTGCAATGAATCTCTACCATAGTGTCGCAAAGCTACGAAAAACTTCGTACCTTTGCAATCCAATGGAGTCGAAGGAGTACATACAGGTACGGGGAGCGCGCGCGAACAACCTGCAGGGAGACGATGTCGATATCCCCCGCGGGGAATTCGTCGTCGTAACCGGCCTGTCCGGCAGCGGCAAGTCCTCGCTGGCGTTCGACACGATCTATGCGGAGGGTCAGCGGCGGTACATGGACACCCTGTCCACGTATGCGAAGCATTTCATGGGCATTCTGGAGAAGCCCGAGGTGGAGGAGATCCGCGGCCTGAGCCCGATCATCGCCATCGAACAGAAGACCACCGGAAACAATCCGCGTTCCACGGTGGGCACCATCACCGAAATCTACGATTTCCTCCGTCTGCTGTATGCGAAGGGCTCCCGGGCCATCTCGCCGGAGTCCGGCGCGGAGATGGTCCGCTACACCGACTCCCAGATTGTCGACCTCATCCTCTCCTCCTATCAGGGCCGGAAGTGCTATCTTCTGGCGCCACTGGTACGTGGCCGTAAGGGTCATTACCGCGAGCTGTTCGACCAGCTCCGGAAGCGAGGGTACACGGAGGTCCGCATCGATGGGGAAATCCTGGAACTGCAGACCGTGCAGGCCCTGGACCGCTACAAGCCCCATTTCATCGAACTGGTGGTGGACCGCCTGAAACCCGGCGCGGGGGACGACAAGCGGGTGCGCGATTCCGTCGCCCAGGCCCTCGGCGTGGGCAAGGGATCGGTCGCCGTGATGGACCTCGAGACCGGCGCCCTGCAGCATTTCTCCAAGCACCTGGTGGACCCGGTGACGGGCACTTCCCTCCAGGAGCCGCAACCGCACACATTCTCCTTCAATTCGCCCCAGGGCTACTGCCCGCACTGCAAGGGCCTCGGCACCATTGTCGATGTCAACGTGGACACCATCGTCCCGGACCGCACCAAGTCCATCGCCGAGGGCGCCATTGTCCCGCTGGGCAAGGTCCGCGAGAGCAAGAAGTTCGATATCGTCCGTTCCATCGCCCGGAAATACGGGTTCAGCCTGTACGAGCCCATCGGCACACTCCCGGACGAGGCGGTCACCCTGCTGGTGTACGGGTCTGACGAGCTGTTCCGCGTCGGTGACGGTACGCTTTCCGAAATGGAGGCCTGGACCGGCGTGATAGACCATATCGAGGACCGGATCACCTGTCCCGACTGTCACGGC
Organism: Bacteroidales bacterium; assembly: GCA_017558775.1. Classification (GTDB taxonomy): domain Bacteria; phylum Bacteroidota; class Bacteroidia; order Bacteroidales; family UBA932; genus Cryptobacteroides. The sequence goes on from JAFYTP010000094.1 coordinate 4,461, forward strand.
ACGCGCCTGTCGAAGGACGCCCTGTGCTTCCGCATCGACGGAAAAACCATCGCCGAGGTGTCTGCAATGGAGATGACCGAGCTCCGGCAATGGCTGGACACGATTCCCGAGGGGTTCACGCAGCGGGAGAAGAATGTTTCCCGCGACATCCTGAAGGAGCTCCGCGAACGGGTGCAGTTCATGCTCGACGTGGGCCTGGACTACCTGTCGCTGGACCGCGCCACGGCCTCCCTTTCCGGCGGTGAGAGCCAGCGCATCCGGCTGGCGACGCAGATCGGTTCCAAGCTCGTGAACGTGCTCTATATCCTGGACGAGCCTTCCATCGGCCTTCACCAAAAAGACAACCGCAAACTCATCGCCTCGCTGAAGGCCCTCCGCGACGAGGGCAACTCCGTGATGGTGGTGGAGCATGACGCGGAGACGATGCTCAGTGCCGACTGGCTCGTGGACGTGGGCCCCGGAGCGGGGGAGCAGGGCGGTAAGATCTGCCTCAGCGCACCGCTCGGGACGCTGCTCCGTGGAGAGAAGATGGACCCGGAAACTGCCTCCCACGCGGTTGTGGGGCCGTCCATCACGCTGGATTACCTGAAAGGCATCAAGACCATTCCCGTCCCGACTCTTCGCCGGCGTGGGAACGGGGAAACCCTGACGCTGTATGGCGCCCGGGGCAACAATTTGAAGAATATCGACGTTTCGTTCCCGCTGGGCTGCTTCATCGGCGTGGCCGGCCTGTCCGGCAGCGGCAAGTCCACCCTCATCAACGAGACGCTGATGCCCATCCTCAAGCAGAAGTTCTACCACGCCAAGGAGAAACCGCTGCCATACGACCGGCTGGAGGGCATTGAACTCATCGACAAACTCATCGAGATCGACCAGTCGCCCATCGGGCGGACGCCTCGGTCGAATCCGGCCACCTTCACGGGCGTGTTCAACGATATCCGCCTCCTGTTCGAGGAGACACAGGACGCCAAGGTGCGGGGCTTCAAGGCCGGTCGCTTCTCGTTCAACGTCCCCGGCGGGCGCTGCGAGGAGTGCAAGGGCGCGGGCATCAAGGTCATCGAGATGAACTTCCTCCCGTCCGTCCACGTGCCCTGCGACCAGTGCCGCGGCCGCCGCTACAAGGAGGACACCCTCGCCGTGCGCTACAAGGGCAAGAACATCAACGACGTGCTGGAAATGCCCATCGCGGAGGCCTACGAGTTCTTCAAGCCCATCCCCAAGATCGCCTCGAAGCTGAAGGCGATGGTTGATGTGGGCCTCGGCTACATCCATCTGGGCCAGTCGGCCGTGACCTTGTCCGGCGGCGAGTCCCAGCGCATGAAACTGTCGGCGGAACTGTCCCGTCCTTCCACCGGCCGCACCCTCTACATCCTGGACGAGCCCACCACGGGCCTGCATTTCGAGGATATCCAGGTGCTGCTCGGCGTGCTGGACCGCCTTGTGGAGGCCGGCAACACCGTCATCATCATCGAACACAACCTGGACGTGCTCAAGAGCGTGGACTGGCTCATCGACATGGGCCCCGAGGGCGGCCGTCGCGGCGGTAGGATTGTCGCCGAGGGCACGCCCGAACAGCTCGCCGTCAACCCGGACTCCGTCACCGGGCCCTTCCTGAAGGAAGTGTTATGACGGGTTTCGGAAAAAAATCATTACCTTTGAAAATCTAAAACCTTTACGATATGACTGATTCGGTCAAGAAAACGCTGCGCGATTCGGCAGCGATGCGATGGACAGCGCTGCTGCTGCTGGCATTGGCGATGTTCTGTTCGTACATTTTCATGGACATCCTCTCCCCGATCAAGGACCTGATGCAGGAGACCCGCGGCTGGGACTCCACCGCCTTCGGCACGATGCAGGGCTCCGAGGTGTTCCTCAACGTGTTCGTGTTCTTCCTGATCTTCGCGGGAATCATCCTGGACAAGATGGGCGTGCGCTTCACCGCCATCCTGTCCGCCGGCGTGATGCTTGTGGGCGCCCTCATCAAGTGGTTCGCCGTCAGCAACGCCTTCATCGGCAGCGGTCTGGAGAACTGGTTCACCAACAACCTGAATTACATTCCGCTCTTTGACGAGCTGGGCGTCTCGCCGTTCTACCGGGGCATGCCCGCGTCGGCGAAGTTCGCCGCCTGCGGTTTCATGATCTTCGGCTGCGGCTGCGAAATGGCCGGCATCACGGTGAGCCGCGGTATCGTCAAGTGGTTCAAGGGTAGGGAAATGGCCCTCGCGATGGGCTCTGAGATGGCCCTCGCCCGCTTGGGCGTCGCCACCTGCATGATCTTCTCGCCCTTCTTCGCCAAGCTCGGCGGTCATGTCGATGTCTCCCGTTCCGTCGCTTTCGGCGTCGTGCTGATGTGCATCGCCCTCATCATGACCATCGTGTACTTCTTCATGGATAAGAAACTGGACGCGCAGACCGGCGAGGCCGAGGAAAAGGACGATCCCTTCAAGGTCAGCGACATCGGCAAGATCCTGTCCGACGGCGGATTCTGGATCGTCGCCCTCCTGTGCGTGCTGTACTACTCCGCCATCTTCCCGTTCCAGAAGTATGCGGTGAACATGCTCCAGTGCAACCTGACGTTGGCTGAGCCCGCCGCCGACTCCTTCTGGGCCGGTTCCAGCGTGACCATCATCCAGTACATCATCATGCTCGTGGTCGCGGCCGCCGGTTTCGCCAGCAACTTCATGAAGAACAAGCGGAACCAGTACATCTTCCTGGGCATCTCCATCGTCGCCCTTATCGTGTACTGCTACATGGGTTACATGCGCCAGAGCGCCGAGTCCATTTTCGCGGTGTTCCCGCTCCTGGCCGTCCTCATCACCCCGATCCTCGGCAACTACCTGGACCGCAAGGGTAAGGGTGCGTCGATGCTCGTGCTCGGCGCCCTCCTCCTGATCGCCTGCCACCTGACCTTCGCCTTCATCCTGCCCCTGTTCAAGGGCAACGCCGTCGGCGGTGTCATCGTCGCTTACGCCACGATTCTCGTGCTCGGCTCAAGCTTCTCGCTGGTCCCCGCCGCCCTGTGGCCGTCGGTGCCGAAGCTCGTGGACGCCAAGGTCATCGGCTCCGCCTACGCGCTGATCTTCTGGATCCAGAACATCGGCCTGTGGCTGTTCCCGCTGCTGATCGGCAAGGTCCTGGACAATACGAATCCGGGCGTCACCGACCCGACGCAGTTCAATTACACGGCTCCGCTCGTGATGCTGGCCTGCCTGGGCGTCGCCGCCCTGGTCCTCGGTCTCGTCCTGAAGGTCGTGGACAAGAAGAAGCATCTCGGCCTCGAGGAACCCAACATCCAGTAAATGAGCCGGAAATCCCTTCCCAAGTGGGCCTGCTGGATCGCACTGGCCTGTCTGGTGGTACCGATGTTCGCATCGTACTACTTCGATGACATGTTCTCCAGCATCTCGTATCTGTTCCAGGATTCCGGATTGACGGAACTCCATTGGGACGAGAATGATTACGGGAGATATACCAGCGGTTACAGCGTCCTTTGCATCATCGGCGGTCTCGCCTTGTTCGGCATCCTGCTGGACAAGTGGGGCGTGCGGGTGGCCGGTACGCTGTACGTGGGCATGATGGTCGCGGGCGCCGGTATCGTGACCTGGGCTCTCCTGGGGGGACAGAAGGGTTCCGCTACGCTCGCTTATGCGGGCTGCATGGTGTTCGGCCTCGGCAGCGAGATGGCCGGAACGGTGGTGAACCGCTCCATCGGCCGATGGTTCAAGGACGGGAGTATGGCGCTTGCCATGGGCCTGCACCTTGCAATCGCCCGCCTGGGCACCGCCTTCGCGCTGGTGGTTTCCCCGAAACTCGTCGTCCAGCAGTCCGGGCACGTGTACGCTCTCTCCGAAACGGCCAGGCCCGCCCTCTTGGGCATGGGCCTGATGGCGCTGGGACTCATCCTCTGGGCCGCGTTCGTGGCTTTGGACGCCAAGCGCTTCCCCAAGCTGGGAGGCGTGGAGAACAAGGCCGACGATTTCCGCTTCAAGGATCTCTTCAAGGTGCTCGGGAACAAGAATTTCTGGCTCCTGGGCCTGCTGTGCGTGCTGTTCTACAGCAGCATCATCGCCTTCAAGAAGTTCGCGGGCGCTATCCTGATCCCGCGCTTCAACATCCCGGCGGACGCCGCCGGCTGGATGGTGTCGATGCTGCCGTTCTCCACCGTCATCTTCGCGCCGCTGTTCGGCCTGATGGTGGACAAGGTGGGCAAGGGCACGCGCTGGATGATCGTAGGATCCATCCTCGCGCTCGCCGCGCACCTGTTGCTGGCCTTCGCCCCTTCCGGCGTACCGTTCTGGGGCTATCTATCCATGGCGATGCTGGGCTTCGGCTACTCCCTGGTCCCTGCCGCGCTGTGGCCGAGCGTCCCGAAGATCGTCCCGGACAAGATCCTGGGCACGACCTTCGCCCTCATCTACTGGGTGCAGAACCTGGGCCTGCTGGTCTTCAAGCGGCTGGCGGGAAGCATCCTCGGCAGTGAATCCGGCACGCCCGTCACCGTGGAACTGATGTTCACGGGCCTGTGCGTAGCCGCCCTCGCCGCCGCTCTCCTCTTCGCCCGGAACTCCCGGAAGCATCCGGAGCTGAGGCTGGACGCGCCCAGCCGATAATATTGACTGAAACTGATGCTGTTAGAGAATATAAACAGTCCGGCCGACATCCGGAATTTGAGCACAGACCAGCTGAAACTGCTGTGCGCGGAGATCCGCCAGTATATGGTGGAGTGCTGCGCGAAGAACCCGGGGCACCTGGGTTCCAGTCTCGGCGCGGTGGAGCTGATTGTGGGCCTGCATACGGTCTACAACACGCCCAAGGACAAGCTCATCTTCGATGTCGGACACCAGGCTTACGCCCATAAGATCCTGACCGGACGCCGGGAGGCGTTCCGGAAGAACCGCACGCGGGACGGCATCAGCGGCTTCCCCAAGCGGAGCGAGAGCCCGTACGACCCCTTCGGCGCCGGGCATTCCTCCACCGCCATCTCGGCGGCCCTCGGCTTTGCCGAAGCGGCCCGCCTGCAGCATTCGGGCGAGCGGATCGTCGCCCTCCTGGGGGACGGCGCCCTCACCGGCGGCCTCGCCTGGGAAGGCCTGAACAACGCCGGCGCCTCGAAGGCGGATCTCCTCGTGGTCTTGAACGACAACAACATGTCCATCGACCAGGCCACGGGCGGCGTTCATGACTATCTACTCCGGGTCACGACCTCCGACACCTATAACAAGGTCAAGGGCCATATCTGGGACAAGTTGGGTGAGAGCAAGCTGCGCGACTGGGTGCAACGGAAGGTCGTGGATACGAAGTCCAACATCGTCCGCGGCAGCGGCGGCGCCATCTTCGAGTCCCTGGGATTCCGGTATTTCGGCCCCATCGACGGTAACGATATCGAGCAGGTGACGGAAACCCTCCGGCGTCTGCGCGACCTCAAGGGACCGCGGATCCTGCACGTGATCACCCAGAAGGGCAAGGGGTATGCGCCCGCTGAGGCCGATCCCACTACCTGGCACGCCCCGGGCCGGTTCGATCCGGCCACCGGCGCCCGTCTCAAGACCGCCTGGCCGGCCGCGCGCTACCAGGACGTGTTCGGCGAGGTGCTCGTGGAGCTCGCCCGGCTGGATCCGAAGGTGGTCGGCATCACCCCCGCGATGGCGACGGGCTGCGGCATGAACCGGCTGGAGGAAGTCTTCCCGGACCGTTTCTTTGACGTCGGCATCGAGGAAGAGCACGCCGTGACGTTCTCGGCCGGCCTCGCCGCCGGCGGTATGAAGCCTTACTGCAACATCTACTCCTCGTTCGCCCAGCGCGCCTACGACCAGGTGGTCCACGACGTGGCCCTGCAGGACCTTCCCGTCGTGCTGTGCCTGGACCGGGCCGGTCTGGTGGGGGAGGACGGCGCCACGCACCACGGCTGCTTCGACCTGACCGCTTTCCGGAGCATCCCGAACACGATCATCGCCGCCCCCCGCAACGAACGGGAACTCAAGAACCTGATGTACACCGGTCTTTCCCTGAAGGGCGGACCTTATATTATACGCTACCCGCGCGGGTGCGGGGAAGGGGTCGAATGGAAGGACACTCCCTTCGAGGAACTCCCCATCGGCAAGGGCGAACGCCTCCTGGAAGGGAAGAGCGTCGCCGTCCTCGCCCTCGGTCCCGTCGCGAACCGGGCCTTGGAGGCCGCGCGGCGCCATAAGGCCGATTACTGGGTGGCCCCTTCCGTGTACGATATGCGCTTCCTCAAGCCGCTGGACGCCTCCATCATGGAGGAGGTCTCCCACTGCCGGGTGATCCTCACCCTGGAGGACGGCGCCTTGAAGGGCGGCCTGTACGGGGCCGTGTGCGAGTATTTCGCCGGACGCAGCGATGCGCCCATCATCAAGGGTTTGGGCATTCCCGACCGCTTCATCCCGCAGGACAGACAGGCGGCCCAATGGGCCGATTGCTGCCTGGATACAGAGTCCATCTATGATGTCTTGGTGGAACTTCTGAAAAAATAATGCAAAAAAGTTTTGTAGATTCCGAAAAAACTCCTACCTTTGCAATCCCTTTGAGCGATGAAGGACCAAAAGCGCCACGCCGATATAGCTCAGTTGGCCAGAGCACGTGATTTGTAATCTCGGGGTCGTGGGTTCGAATCCCTCTATCGGCTCGAAAGGAAAAAACGCCATGGGAGGTTCGCATAGTGGCAATTGCGGCGGACTGTAAATCCGCTCCCTCAGGGTTCGGTGGTTCGAGTCCACCACCTCCCACCACTAAGAATGAGGCGGAGTTTCCGCTTTTTTCTTGGACAACTGCGGAAGTAGCTCAGTTGGTAGAGCATCAGCCTTCCAAGCTGAGGGTCGCGAGTTCGAACCTCGTTTTCCGCTCGAGAAATACAAAGCCGGTGTAGCTCAGGGGTAGAGCGCATCCTTGGTAAGGATGAGGTCATGAGTTCAATTCCCATCACCGGCTCTTTTTTTGGCTTGATAACAATTGTTTAAACAATAATTCATTATGGCAAAAGAAACATTCCAGAGAACCAAACCGCATGTCAACATCGGTACCATCGGCCACGTTGACCACGGTAAGACCACC
>JAFYTP010000011.1 GCA_017558775.1 Bacteroidales bacterium
AGGGTGAATAGGTCCATGAATACGTCGCCGACGTCTATCTCGCTCCTGCCCAGACCATCCACCGCAACCCGCTGAACGTTAGTAACTTCGAATATTATTCCGAGCATCCGGTGGTCGCAGGAAAGACCGCGGCCGCCTATGTCCGCGGCGTCCAGAGCAACGACGTGGGCACCTCCATCAAGCATTTCGCCTACAACAACCAGGAGACGAACCGCACCGGCAACAACGCCGTCATTTCCCCGCGCGCCCAGCGCGAGATCTATCTGAAGGGCTTCGAAATCACCGTCAAGGAATCCGACCCCTGGACCGTAATGAGCTCCTATAACAAGATCAACGGCACCTACACCTCCCAGAGCCGCGACCTCATCACCACCGTCCTCCGCGACGAGTGGGGCTTCAAGGGCCTCGTGATGACCGACTGGTACGGCGGTGACGACGGTGCCAAGCAGATCGCCGCCGGCAACGACATGCTCCAGCCGGGCACCACCCTGCAGTACGAGCAGATCATGGCCGCCCTCCAGGCCGGCACCCTCACCGAGGCGGAACTGGACGTGTGCGTCCGCCGCTGCCTGGAACTCGTGGCCAAAAGCCCGAAGGTCAAGGGTTACAAGTATTCCAACAAGCCTGACCTCACGGCCCATGCCGCCGTCACCCGCCAGAGCGCGCTTGAAGGCATGGTGCTTCTGGAGAACAAGGGCGTCCTGCCGCTGAAGGACGTGAAGAACGTCGCCGTGTTCGGCTGCACTTCCTTCGACTTCATCGCAGGCGGCACCGGTTCCGGCAATGTGAACCGCGCCTACACCGTGTCCCTCCTGGACGGTCTGAAGAACGCCGGTTTCAATGTCGATGAGAGCAAGAAGGACGCTTATCTGAAGCATATCGCTGATGAGCTGGACGCCTACAAGGCCAGCATCGCCGGCGACCAATTCGCCGCTTTCTACCCGACCCCGCGCCCGAGCGAGCTTATCCCGAACACCCGGGAGCTCGCCGCCTCCGCCAAGGCCAACGATGTGGCTATCATCACCTTCGGCCGCAACTCCGGTGAATTCTTCGACCGCACCAGCGCCGATTTCGCCCTGTCCGCCGCCGAGCGTCAGCTCCTCACCGCCGTCACCGCCGCTTTCCACGCCGCGGGTAAGAAGGTCGTCGTCGTCCTGAACATCGGCGGTGTCATCGAGACCGCTTCCTGGAAGAACATTCCGGACGCCATCCTTCTCGCCTGGCAGGCCGGGCAGGAAGGCGGTAACTCCGTCACCGACATCCTCACCGGCAAGCAGAGCCCGTCCGGCAAGCTTCCGATGACCTTCCCGGTGAACCTGATGGACGCCGGTTCCTCCGCGAACTTCCCGATTGACAACTCCGATGAGGTGTACTTCACAAACCGCCGCGAGGATGTGGGCAAGAAGGATGTCGATGTCACCCGTTACGAGGAGGGCATCTATGTGGGCTACCGCTGGTTCGACAAGAAGGAACTCGCCGTGTCCTATCCGTTCGGCTACGGTCTCAGCTACACCACCTTCGAGTACAGCGATCCGATCGTGGAGAATGACGGCAAGACCGTCACCGCCCGCGTCACCGTGAAGAACGTAGGCGAAGTGGCCGGCAAGGAAGCTGTCCAGCTGTACGTGAGCGCCCCCGCCGGCACCTTGGACAAGCCCGTGAAGGAGCTGAAGGCCTATGCCAAGACCGATGCCCTGGCGCCGGGTAGCAGCCAGGAACTCACCCTCACCTTCCCGACCTCCGAACTCGCCTCCTTCGACGAAGCAGCATCGGCCTGGAAGGTCGACGCCGGCACCTACACCTTCCTGTTCGGCGCGTCTTCCCGCGACATCCGCTGCACCGCTACGGCGACGGCTGCCGCTTCGGAGACGCCCGCGCACCCGGTTCTTCTGATGCAATAAACAACCTATGAAACGGTTACTATTCACTGCGGCGGCGCTGCTTGTCGGCGCCTCCGCATTCGCCCAGCAGGCGCTGGGCCCGGCTTCGGGCATCACCTCCCCCGAAATCAATCCCGACCATTCGGTCACTTTCCGCTACCGTGGACCTAAAGCCATCACGGTGCAACTGACGGGCGATTTCCTGCCCACCAGCAAGATCGAATACGAGCAGAACGGCCAGAAGCAGGTGTACGAGGCCCCCGGAGTCGTGGACCTGAAGGAAGGGCGCGACGGGATGTGGACCTATACGACCGAGCCCCTGACCGGCGAACTGTATTCCTACAGCTTCCTCGTGGACGGCGTCCGGACGATGGACCCGAATAACATCTACCAGAACCGCGACATCGCCACCTGGACCAACATCTTCACGCTCAGCGCCGAACAGGGCGACAAGGGTTGGTATTATGAGGTCCATGACGTCCCGCACGGCACGGTGTCCCATGTCTGGTACGACAGCCCCACCCTGGGGATGAAGCGTCGGCTCTCCGTGTACACGCCTGCCGGTTACGAGGATGATTTGAAGGGAAAATACCCGGTCCTGTACCTGCTGCACGGCTCCGGCGGCGACGAAGACGCCTGGCTCGACCTCGGCCGCACCGCCCAGATCATGGACAATCTCATCGCCGAAGGCAAGGCCAAGCCGATGATCGTCGTGATGCCCAACGGCGTATTCTACAACAGCGCCGCTCCGGGTGCCGCCGTGAACATGTTCCAGCCCACGATGGCCAACAGCCGTTCCGACTCCACGGTCGAAATCGAAGACAGCTTCCCGGACATCATCAAGTTCATCGAGAAGCACTACCGTGTGAAAAAGGACGGGAATTCCCGCGCCGTTGCCGGTCTGTCGATGGGCGGACGCCAGTCTTCCCGCCTGTCCCGCCGCTATCCCGGCACCTTCGGCTATGTGGGCCAGTTCTCCGGCGTCGCCGTCCCTTCCGGGGACAATGATCCCGAACTCGCTGCCCAGTTCGCCGCGAAACCCAAGCTCTTCTGGATCGCCGTGGGCAGTGCCGATGGCGTCAAGCGCAACTCCCTCATCCTGAAGGAATACTGCGACGCCCACGGCTACCCGTGCGAATACTATGAATCCGACGGCGGCCACATCTGGCGCAACTGGCGCGTTTACCTCACCCTCTTCGCCCAGAAACTGTTCAAGTAACCTTGACCGCACTCATCACAGGAGGCAGCTCCGGCATGGGGCTGGAATACGCCAGGCAGCTGGCGGAGCTAGGGTATGACCTAATCCTCGTGAGCAACCAGGAAAAAGAGCTGGAAGATGCCCGGAATGGGCTTCTTTCGGCGTTTCCTATCCAGGTGACCACCCGCTTCCAGGATCTCGCTGAGGCCGATGCGGCCGATAAGCTTTTCGGCTGGTGCTTTCATGAGCTGGGCATCCTGCCCGATATCGTGGTGAACAACGCCGGGATGTTCTTTTTCAAGGAGTTGGAGCAAGAGGACCTGGAGAGAGTGCAGGCGATGGTGAATCTGCACGTCAACACCGTGACGCGTACCTGCCTGCTTTTCGGAGAGGCAATGAAGCAGCGCGGATCCGGCTATCTGTTGATCATGTCCTCGATGACGGCCCGGATTCCTGCGCCGGGGATTACCATTTATTCCGCTACCAAAGCATATTTGAAAAGCTTTGGCCGGTCTCTTTCGTACGAGTTGAAGCCTTACGGCGTCGGGGTTACCACGGTGTGCCCCGCCGCCGTCGCCACTCCCCTGTACCGGATGAGTGAAAAGACGATGCGGATCGGTGTCAAGATGGGATTCATCCGGACGCCTAAGTCGCTGGTTCGGCGCGCTTTGAAAGCGATGTTCCGCGGGCGGCGCGTCATTGCGCCAGGCTTCATGAACGTCTGGCTTCCCGCCATTATCGCCCTGCTGCCGGGGCCTGTCATTGCTGCACTATGGAAAAGATTCAAATGACGATCGTGACGGGCGCGACCGGAGCCATGGGCGCGGCGGCCGTCGAGGCGCTCGCGGCCGAAGGACGCCCCGTCCTCATGGCCTGCCGCAACCGCGCCAAGGCCGAATCGGTCCGCAGCGACATCCTCACCCGCATCCCGGATGCCCAGCTGGAGATTGGGGATCTGGACCTCTCGTCGATGGAATCCGTCCGGCGGTTCGCCGAGAGCCTTGAATCCGGCTCGGTATCGGCCCTCTTCAATAACGCTGGAACGACAAACAAGGAGTTCCGCCTCACCGGGGACGGTTTCGAGAATACATTCTCTGTCAATTATTTCGGTCCCTGGCTCCTCACCCGCCTCCTCGCGGACAAGATGCCGGAGGGCGGCCGGATCGTGAATATGGTTTCTCTTTCATGCCGATACGTCCGCATTGACACGGATACCCTGAAACCAGACGAGAAAACCTTCGGTCAAATCGGCAACTACGCCCGCAGCAAGCGCGCCTTGCTGTCTTTCACGCAGGAACTGGCCCGCCGCTACCCCGGCCTCCGCGTCAATGCCGCCGACCCCGGCATCGTCGCCACCGACCTCATCGACCTCGGCCACTGGTTCGACCCCCTCACCGACGCCATTTTCAAGCCCTTCTGTAAAACGCCCAAGTCGGGTGTCAGACCCGCCCTGCGCGCCCTCTCCACCGAGGAAACCAACCGCTATTTCGTCGGCAAAGCCTCTCGCCCCATCCCCCGCCACTATCTCACCCCCGACCTTGACGTGGCCATCTGGGATGCTACGGAAGCGATTCTCTCTCCATTCCGGGCATAACCCGGAATCTCCCCTACTCCACCTCGGCAATCGGCACCCAGATGCCGGACTCGTAGTCCGGGGATTGGGGGTTGCCGGCGGAGTAGATTTCGACCGTGGCCTGGCCGTTCGCGTGGAGGCGTTTTCCCTCGGTCGGGAACCATTCCTGCCAGATGTAGGTATTCAATGCCTGCAGGGATGTGGGGATGGGGCCTTTTGTCGAGAAAAGGGCCCAATTGCCCGCCGGGAAAGAATAGAGTTCCAGTCCCTCGGGGACATCACCGCCCTTGTATTGGCCTGCAATCCAATAATCAAAACCCGTTTCGGTTTCCACGCAGAGGGCGAACATGCCGATTCCATTGACAAGAATCGCTTCCTCCACGGGGGTCTCCGGCTTCATGGTCTGCCAGAGCCGGGCATACTTGGCGAAATAATCCTGATTCCAGAATTCGGGGCATTTCCGATAGCCCTCGTCAGGGCCCATCCCGGTATGGAAGCCGATGAATGTCAATGCTTCCTTTTTTTCGTACACTAAATTCATAGCGTTTATTCCTTTTTCAACTCAACCGCCGGATTGGTCTTGGCGGCCTTGAGGGTTTGCCAGAGGACGGATGCAAGGGAAAGGAGCACGGTCAGCAGGGCGGCGACGACGAATATCCACCAATAACCCGTAATGTGTTCAGCATAGTTCTGCAGAAAACGTTCGCTCACCAGTACAGCAAGAGGGATGGCAATCAGCAGTGAAATGCCTATCCAGGACATATAGGTCAGAACGCCACGGCTGGTTTCAGATTCGATGGTGCCACCGAAGACTTTGCGGATTGCTATGCTCTTGGCATTTACGCCGGCATAATGGGAGCTCATCGCCACGAGGGCCAGCAATGACAACAGGATGGAGATGAGGCAGAAAATTTCCACCAGGCGGACATAGCGACGCATATCATCATGGTCAGCGGCAATCAAGTCCTCTATATAATCGTTTTTCGCATACTCCATATCGAAGACATCTGCGAAACCATACTTCTCCTTGTTATATGCCCCTATTGTTTCCCTGAACCATTGCTCAAATGCTTGGTGATCAGAATCAGTGCGAATCAGGAAGGCTCCGAGATAATCCGAAGTCGCACCAACCTCCACGATGGGAACCGCCTCCGCATCTCTGTCTTTACCATTGACCGGGACAGTCCGGAAATCCTGAATGATTCCTCCGACCGTGGATGGATAGTATTCCGAGAATTGTTCATAGTTCCAATACAAGCTGGCCGGAGTATCATTTTCCTTGGTTATCCCGTACTTATTTGCGGTTGATCGAGTCGGGAAAACAGATCCTTTTATCTGAGCAAAACTTTCTTCCACGCGGAACCCGAGCATCGCAAAGGCGGTGCTGTCACATCTGATGGTCTTCAACATCGCCTGCTTCCCGGACTGGTAATTCGAAACAAACGTCGGATATCCAGTTGAAGAACCGATTTCCCGTACAAGCGGAGAGGATCGAAACAAATCTGCTAATTCATTCATATCATTACCTCTCTCCACAAACCCAGGAATGTAGAAAAACAGGTCATCTTGCATATCTGCTCCCAGATCAGCATTCTTCAAATAGTTCAATTGTCGCTCGAGTGTAATGGCCATTACAACCAACACGATGGCAAACACACTTTGAAGGACTATACAAATCCGACCGAAATACATCTTACGCTTGCGGCGTATTTTGCCCGACACCACATCCAACGGACGGAAGGAAGCACAGGCGCTTGCAGGGGCGATACCGGCCAATACGCTGACCAGCAGCACGAGCGCACCGGAGATCAGCCAGAATAATCCGTCCAGCCGAATTCGGAAAGGCACATTGAGTCCTGTCGGACGGATGCTGTCCAGTCCCGGGGCAATCGACAAGGCCAACAGGATGGCAAATAGATAGCAGATAGAGACGAAGATCAAAGATTCGCCAAGCACACGTAATAAAACGTGATGCTGGTCCTCGCCGACCAAGCGGCGTGTTGCCATCTCACGGGCACGGTCACCGGTAACAGCCATACACAAATTGACATAGCTGAGTATGGCGGACACGAGCAAAAGAATGACCAATGCAATCAACACGGACAGATACATCCGTTTACCCTGCCGAAGGGCGTATTGTGTTTGTTCCGACAGGTATATTTCGTCGTATGCCGTCAGCATCCGGGCGTCTTTCTCATCCCGGTTCAAGAACCAACCATTCAGATTCCTGATACGAGCGTTCAATACTGAATCAACCTGAATACCTTCATGAAGGCGGGAGAAAAGATAGGCAGTAGCCCCATGCCCATTATGCTCCAAATCTGATTCACGGACTCTCGTTGCTAAGGGGCAGAGCCGCGACTGCAGACTCACTGCGAAATCAAAGTCGCCCAATAAGGAATAAGCAGGGTCCTCAATGACGGCGGTAATTCGAGTCGGTACTGGTGTAGAGGCTGCGGATTCCAAATAACCGAGCACTTCGCCGACAGGATCCTGGTCCGGGAAAAAACGTCTGGCGGCCGAAACAGTAATAGCAACCCCTTCACCGCTTTCAAATGGGTTGTTGCTGCCCGAGAGAATCTGCAATGGAATCATCCTGAGAAGGTTTGAATCCATCAAACCAATTGCGACAAGTCGATTCCCTCCAGCAATCTGGATCATAGACTGTTCGATGGTGAAAGCAGCTGTTTCCCGGATTTCTGGAATGGATGCAAGTTCCTCTTTCACACGATATTCTCCGACAATACTATGGCCTGATGCCGGACCGACCAAATACAAATTGTCGTGGTCAGGTACATTATACACAATCCCCAACTGATCCCGGATTGATGAACCGATAATGACCACGAACGCCAGGCTTACGACGAGCCCCACCGCCTCAATGGCGGTGTAGAGCATGTTGCGACTGAGGAACTTAAAGTAACTCTTCATCGACACTATTCATTCTTCAGCGACTCAACCGGATTCGCGTGGGCGATTTTGAGACAGTTGAGGATGACGACGGCGAGGACGATGGCCAGGACCAGGAGGGAGGCGCCAACAAAGTAAAGCGGGTTCAGGGTAACCTTTTCAGCGAACTGTTCCAGCCACTTGTGAGCGACAAAGAAAGCGCCGATTGAGGCCAAAACGGCCATCACCAGGGAGAGTTTGAAGATGTTCTCCAGGAAGACGCCCAGGATGTCGCGGGTCGTCGCACCGTTGATCTTGCGGACGGCCATTTCCTTGGAGCGGCGGAGGCTTTCGTCGCGGATGAAGCCGATGAGTCCGAGCAGGGCAATCAGCAGGGAGAACACCGCGCCGAGCGCCATCGTGTTCCTCATCTTCTTGCTGTCGGCATAGGCGGCGCGCATCTGTTCCTCGTAGGAAATAATGTCGATATCACAGCCTTCAAGGGCCTGTTCCAGCGCGGCGCGCGCTTTCGGCAGTGATGCAGGATCGACCTTGAAAAGGATGTGCGGCATATAGGCCTCGTTCAGCTCACCGCGGAAAATGACACTCGGGCGAAGATCGACACTCTGCAGATTGCCAAGCAGATAGCTCTTATACACGCCGGTGATGGTGTAAAAACAAGGGATTTCGTCGTCATCCGTCTCCGGGCCGTGTTCCGTGATGAACACTTGCTTGCCGATGGCGCCGTCGCTCCAGTCCGTGAAGTCGGCCATCCGGGCCACAAACTTCTCGTCCACGGCAATTTCGAATTCTCCCTTTGGCGCGCGGCCATTCAGGAACGGAACGTCCAGTAGTTCAAAGTACCCGTCGGAACAGGAATACTGGTCGGCGATGTTGAACAGTTCCCGTTTATCATTCGGGATATAGACATTGTTTCCGCTGGCGCCCTTGTAAGGCAGATTGTAGCTGGCGGCCACGCCGGAGACTTCCGGAAGGGCTTCCAGCGCCCGGACCGCCAGAGCCTGCTGATCCCGGCTCCCGCCGAATATGTCGATGTAGTACAGGTTCTTGTAATCGTATCCCGGATTGCTGTGGGACACCCGCTGATACTGCCGGCCGATGATGAGCATCATCACCACCAAGAACACGTTGATGAGGATCTGGACACCCAGCAGCCCCAGTTTCCATCGACGCGAATTTTCCGTGTAGTTCTTCAGCGCGGCATCGACCGGAATCCGCTGGTATAGTTCGGCCGGAACGACGATGGATATGACCAGCACAAACAGGATGACGGCGACGATGGCGATTACGCTCTGCGGCACCAACAGCGTCTGGAACGGCACACCCAGCAGGTTCTCCACGATACTACGGCCGGCGAATATGATCACGGCAGCAAGTATCATCGAGAGGATGATATGGATCAGCGCCTCCTTGGACAGCAATCCATAAATATGCTTGCCCTCAGCGCCATAGCACTTCCGGACGCCCACTTCCTTGGAGCGCTTCACCAGGGAGGAGATGACAATCAAGATGTAGTTCAGCAGGGAGATCAAGATCAATAGCGCGGCGACGATCGAGAGCAGGATGACCTGCGTCTTCACTTCCCGATTGCTTGTGTGCAGCTTGCTGAACGGCTTCAGGTAATACTTCAGCGACAGACCATTGGCCTCGATCTCCTCCAGCGGCTGATGCGCCTCCTGCATCTTCCGGATGGCATCGGACAGCGTGTTCGAGTCCACGCCCGGGAACAGCTTCACATAGCCCCTGTACCGGTCGTTGCCCAGCCAGTTCGTGGTGCTCCACTCGCCATAGGTTGCCATCGACAGTAGGATGTCATAATCCAGGGTTCCGTTTTTCGGGAAATCCTCGAAAACACCCTCGATGGTAAACTTCAAATCGGGTACATCTTTGTTGTAGATTTGCTTGCCGATGCACTCCCGCACTCCGCCCATCTTCTCAGCGAACGACTTCGCAACCATCACCGACCCGTACTTCGCGAGCGCCTTCACCGGATCTCCCGCCAGAATCGGACGGTCGAAGACCTTGAAGAAGCAGGTATCGGCACAGACCAGCGTGGCTTTCAGCTTGTTAGCATCTTCATCCATATAGGTGTCGCCATTGAACACATAGGTTGTGCGCGTACCCACCTCGACACCAGGGACCTCCTGCATGAAGCCAACGGCGACGCCACCGCTCACCTGGCCATAATCGTTCTCATCGCCATTCTGCGAATACCATGTATAGATGGAATACACCTGCTCGACATCCTTGTAGAAACTGTCGTAAGACAGCTCAAAGAACACCTTGGCGATGAGCACAATCCCTACTGCCAACCCCACTCCCAGGGACAGCACTTTGATCCAAATATCGTTTTTAGTTTTCATTATTCCTTCTTCAATTCAATCGCCGGATTCGTCTTCGCGGCCTTCAGCGTCTGCCAGAGCACAGTCGCGAAGGCAATAGCTACGGCAACGACGGCCGCCGCAACAAAGACCCAACCGTAACCTTCAATGCGGTAGGCGAAGCGCTGCAGGTAGAGCCTCGCAGCCCAGACGGCCAGCGGAATGCCGATGGCACAGGCGATGCCCACCATCACCATGTAGCTGCGGACAGCGCGCCAAGTTTCGCCCGTGACATCACTGCCGAGGACTTTCCGGATGGCGATCTGCTTGGTGTTCTCCCCTGCGAAATAGGTACTCATCGCCAGCAGGCCCAGCAGGGATATCAGCACGGCCAGGATCGTGAAGAGTTCCACGAGACGCATTGTGCGCCGGATGGGATCCAGCTGATGACGGTAAATATCGCGGACAAAGCCATACCGCCACGGTTCCTCGTACACACCGTTCTGTTCCAGCCGGTATTCTTCATAGGCCTTCAAGATCTGTCGTTCATAGTCCTTGTCCTCCCCTACAGTGCCGATGAGAAGGCCGTGCGAGAAGTAGATATCTTCCATCGACGACACGATAATCGCGGCGTTGCGAGAGGCATCCTCACCGGAAGAGGCCTCTCTGGTGGGGAAATCATGCACGATACCGCCGATGTAATCGACCTTCGCCCCGTTAATGCCGAGCCGGTTCCTGAAAACATTCGCCGTATCCGATGCGTGCGATCCGATATATGCCGTCTCACCCAGCCAGATGGAGTTCCGCATCGGATGATGGAAATCCTCCAGGACTTCCAGGCCGAGCAGATGGAAATAAGTGGAATCGCACAGGATGACAGGCAGGTTGAAGTGCGTGTCATCGTCCAGCGGAACGCTTACCGACATACCGATGAATCCCGGAAGATTACGCCCGACACCCACCTCCGTCACGAAAGGCAACTGCTCCACCTTGTCCTTGAACAGTTTCATCTCATCGTAGGTCGATGCGTAATAGTCTATGTAATAGCGGTTTTCCGCCTGCGAGTGCGTGGGGCGCCCCATCATATGCCTCATCTGGAGTTCCATCACAAAGGCCATCGCAATCAAGAACACGGCCAAGGCGTTCTGCGCAATAATGAACACCTTGCTGAACACCATCCTATTCTTTCGCCGCAGCGTTCCCTTGATGACGTCGATGGGTTCAAATCGGGACGCCGTCCAAGCCGGAAGGAGCCCGCAGAGCGCGCCAAGCACCAGAACGCCAGCCACATAAGCCACGATATAGCCGGGGGTAAACAGGAGCCGCAGTTTCACGTCCATATCGAAGAACGTCAGATCATCCTTGGTCGACAGCAACGAGTTCATCATCGGCACTAACAACCAGGCCAGCACCAGCGCCACCCCGAAGCAGACCGCCGTGAAAGCAATCGATTCACCGATATGCTTCCAAAGGATGGTACTGCGGTCGGAACCCAGCAGACGGCGCGTAGCCATCTCCTTGGCCCGTTTTCCACCGAGCGCGAAACTGAGGTTGATATAGTTGAATACCGCCGACAGCAGCAGGAGCAGCACGACGAGGGTCAGCAGGCGGACCATTTGCTTGTTGCCAGTCTTGAAAAAGCCGTTGGTCTCGGCAGTCGAATCCCAGAAGATTTCGTCGAACCGCCAGATACGCCATCCCTTGACCTGGTCGCCCCAGGAAGGAATGTAGTTCTTTTCGATAAGCTCGTGCAGCTTGGCCTCGAAATCGGCCCTGTCCACCCCTTCCCGGACGCGGCATAGGGTCATATGATTACCAATGCTGTTGAAACTTTTCCCGTATCCGGCTATCCTGGAGGAGGCGATGTTGGCCAGGAGGTCCACCCGGGGCAGCACGCTGTTCTCGAAGTCCTGGATGACACCGATAATCTGATATTCATTGTCGCGGACCTTCAGGGATTTGCCGATCAGACTGGCGATGTCGATGCCGGAGCGGTCGGCCATCTGTCTGGCCATCGACTCGCTGAGCACCGCGGCATCCTTGACCTTGAACATCTCCGGCAGCCCTTCCTTCCACTCATAATAGGAGAATATATCGAAGAATTCCGGATCTACTTCCATTCCGAAGGAGGCCAACCCCTGCATCTTTTCCCCGCCTAACTCAAGAACGGTGGTCTGTATCAGGTCTAACCGGGTGACAGACTCCACCTCCGGGATGGCCATTTCTATCTCTTCCTTGTCCCAATAGCTCAGGCCGACGATCCGGTCCGTACCGGGCACATAGATCCGGTTCCAATCCGGATTCTCGTGCGAAACCTGATACTGCTGCACCACATAGCTCCCAATCAGGATCACGAACGCCAGACTCACCGCCAGCCCCACCGCCTCGATGACGGTGTACAACTTGTTGCGGGACAGAAATTTAAGATAACTTTTCATACGCTATCGTCATGCCCGACCTGATCGGGCATCTCATTTATTCCTTTTTCAATTCAATCGCCGGATTCGTCTTCGCGGCCTTGAGGTTCTGCCACAGGACGGCCAGGAAGGAGATTGCAAACGTGATGAAGACCGCTACGACGAAAATCCAACCATAACCCGAAATCCGGTAATTAAAGTCCTCCAAATACTTTTCGGCCAGCCACACGGCCACCGGAACGGCAATCAGGCAGGAGATGCCGACGAGAATCATATATGCACCGACTGATTTGAGGGTTTCACCCTCGATGGTGCTGCCGAAGACCTTGCGGACGGCAATGTCGTGCGTCCGCTCGGTGGCGTAGAAGGCCGACATGGCCAGCAGGCCAAGCAGCGCAACCAAGACCGCGAGTGCCATAAACAGTTCAATCAGACGCATATAATTCTCCGCCTCGCCCAGTCTAGCATCCAGTTGGTCCTTCATAAACCCGTTCATTCCCGGTATGCCCTCGTATCCGTCTTTTTCGATACTGAACCGTTTATACAGTGCCTGGAGCTCCTTCTCAGCTTTCTTGCGGTCCCCTTCAATCCGAAGGACCCGGAATGGTGAGTCCAGATCGTCATATACGGACAGGATGCCCAGCAAGTCGTCATTGACATGAGCAGCATCCGTCAAGGCAAAATCCTTGACGACACCTGCAACCGGTCCCTGGTACCACTCGCCCAGGAAATCCGGCATCTTGGGCTCGGCCGGATCCGTTCCGAATTTTCGGTATGCCGATTCCGAGAGCCAATACCCGTCTCCATTCGGCGCGTGGAAATCCTCCACGACTTCGAAACCATACATCCGGAACGCCTCCGGACCGCAGTACACAAAAGCACAGTTAATGGTGCCGCCCGTTTCTTTTTCCTGTATGGACATAGTCATATACGGCTGTCCCGGAAAACCATTGGTCTGGTCCATTTCAGAAACGAACGGCAAGGCCTTCAAGGCATCCTCATGGCCCGTTCCCCGCACAAGGTACTGATAGTACAGGCCATCGACATTCGCCCCGAGCGGCCGGTGAATCATATGGCTGTACTGCCGCTCCATAATCAAGGAGAATGCAATCAACAGGACGGACAAGCCCGTCTGGAAAACGATGAAAATCTTGGACAGAATCCGTTTCGAGGTCGTGCGATAATCGCCTTTTATAACTCGGATAGCATCGAAATGGGCCGCGATGCGCGAGGGAACCCATCCGGCGACCAGTCCGATTACAAGCGTCAGGCCGATGACCATAGCGACCGTTCCGAAATCCCAGTGCCAGGCAAAAGGGACGGAAATGGGCGAATTGACAACTCGGGCATCGATATAATGCGTGAAGACCGGCCGGAAGGCATAGGCCAGAAGGACCGCCATCATCATACAAGCCGCGGTGAAGGCAAGGGATTCTTTGAGATAGTTCCACGCAATCTGTTCTCGGGACGCACCCAAAACAGTTCGCACTCCCATTTCTTTAACGCGACGTCCGGCCAATGCAGAACTAAGATTGATGTAATTGAAGATCGCTGACAACAGAAGCAACAGCACCACGGCCGACAGCATCTTCAGGAGAGACTTGTTACCCTTTAGGAAGATTTGGTCCCCACGGTTCAAATCTGAGAAATACAGGCGGTCCATCCGTTCGATGGACCCGTTTTTCATCGCCCTCGTTTCATCGCGTCCCCAACTGTTCCTGAGATGGTTTTCCAGCACGGCATCGATGTCGGCCGTGAGTTTGTCCTCCGACTCGTTGCTCCGGACGATGCAGGTGGTTCCGCCGGTATATCCCCGGCTTAGCTCGCCATTATCCTTAATCTGCAGGAGGACCAGTTTGTCATCACGGAAAATCGGAGATCCCAAGTCCCGGAAAACGGCGACCACGGTACTCGTCTGCTCGCCGTACTCCCAGACCTTGCCGATGACATCTTCTCCCGGGAACATCTCCCGGGCGAACCGCTCCTTGATGGCCACGGTATTCGACTCCAAAAGTTCGTCGGGATTCCCGGATACCCACTTGATCGGAAACATATCCAGAAAGTCCGCATTGGCCCCGGCGATGTTCGCATTATGAAGAGGGACATCCCCCACCTTTCCGCCGATTCCCAGATACGAGTAGACTGTAGCCTTCTCTATCTCGGGGACATTCTCCTTCAACAGCCCGGCTAAACCGGTCCGGGGTGCCATCTCCACGGATCCATAAGTGGTACCGACTACATAGGTATTCTTCCACTCCGGATAGCCGTGGGCTGCTTTCCGCTGCTGCAGCACATAAGACCCGATGAGGATCACGAACGCGAGGCTCACCGCCAGTCCAATGAACTCAATGGCAGTGTACAGCTTGTTGCGGGAAAGGAATTTGAGGTAGCTCTTCATACGCTTTTGCCATGCCCGACCTGACGGGCATCTAATCATTTTTACAATTCGTTTCTGACGTCGGAGACGATCTGTCCGTCGAACAGGTCGATGGTGCGCTGGGCGCAGAGGGCGTCTTTCTGGGAGTGGGTCACCATCACGATGGTGGTGCCTTCCGCGTTGAGTTCCTTGAGCAGGTCCATAACCTCCTTGCCGTTCTTGGAGTCGAGGTTACCGGTGGGCTCATCGGCGAGGATCAGCTTCGGACCGGCGACGACGGCGCGGGCGATGGCGACGCGCTGCTGCTGACCGCCGGAGAGCTGCTGCGGGAAGTGGTTGGAACGGTGGCTGATATTCATCCGCTTCATGATGTCGGTGACCTTCTGCTTGCGCTCGGCGGCGCTGATGTTCAAGTACCGGAGGGGAAGCTCAATGTTCTCATACACATTGAGCTCGTCAATCAGGTTGAAGCTCTGGAACACAAAGCCGATGTTGCCCTTGCGGAACTTGGTGCGCTCCTTCTCCTTGAGTTTCGACACCTCGGTGTCCAGCAGTTTGTAGCTGCCGCTGGTGGGGTTGTCCAGCAAGCCGAGGATGTTCAGCAGCGAGGACTTGCCGCAGCCGGAAGGGCCCATGATGGCGACGAACTCGCCGTCCTTGATTTCGAAGGAAACACCATTGAGCGCAGTGGTCTCGATCTCTTCCGTGCGGAAGACTTTGCTAAGGTTGTTGACAGTAATCATAATGTTGATGGATATTAATTTGTTTTATTCTTTCTTCAATGCTTCGGCCGGATTGGTCCGGGCGGTTTTTATACTCTGGTAGAGGACGGATACGGCAGCGATGAGGGCGACGATCAGTCCGGCCACCGCGAAGATCCACCAGTACAGGTCGATATGGTGTCCATACCCGGAGAGCCAATGGTTCATGATGAACCAGGCGATCGGAATGGCGATGACGAAGGAAATCCCCACCATCTTCATGAACGACAGAACCAATTCCTTCAGCACGCCGGCATAATCGGCGCCGAACACCTTCTTCACCGACACGCTCTGGATTTCTTGCTGCATGTAATAGGAACTCATCGCAAAAAGGCCGAGAGCGCTCACCAGAATGGACAACAGGGTGAAAATCAAGACAATCCTGAGAACCCGGCTCTCGTCGCAGAAGCCATCTGCAATCATCTTCTCCATGTATTCACCATCGAAATACTTGCCCGGGAAAACCTCGGCGACGGCAGCTTCCACCTGGTGCAGGGCAGATACCTTGTCGCCGGTCGTCTTTACCAGCAACGTCCAAGGAAAATTATCGTCAGGGAACTCGTGCCAGTTATAAAGCATGGCAGCGCTTTGATCGGCCTCCAAGGGGCGGATCTTGAAATCGTAATAGATTCCTCCAACAATGTATGTATCGCTATCGGCCGCCAAAAACTCCGTCGCGCTTTCTTCAATGCCAATCTGTTTAAAGGCATATTCGTTCAGCCACCAGGACGGCTGCTGATGATTGTCCTGCTTGATCTTCAGGCCCAGGATATCGAAATACCCGTCATCTCCCACGATCTGCTGGAACGAAACCCAGTTCCCGTCCGCCAACTCCATGGTCACGTTGTTGGTTCCGGTAAGCGGAATGGCTCTGCCCAGGCCGACTTCTTCCACGCAGCTTTCCGCGCGAAGCCGGTCCAGCAGCGGGCGCAGTTTCTCCACCGTGCCGAATTCATTGCCAATCACGAGGATATCCTTCGTGTTGTATCCCAGGTCGGCGGTAATCATATGCCGGATTTGAAGAGCCATCGTCAGGACACTGACCAGCATGACGACCGTAACGACATTCTGCAGGACAATGATGACTTTGCTATAGAGCGTCTTGGTCTTGTGCCGGAGCGTTCCCCGGACAATCTCGATGGGCTCCGCCCGCTGGATGAGCAAAGCCGGAACGATACCGGAAATGACGCCCAGAACGAGGATGAAACCAAAGACGAGCAATACGTTGACCGGCGTCACCGCCTTGAAGATGGACACCTGATACTCCAGGATACGGGAGGCTGTCGGTGCAAGTGCCTCGGCCAGCAAGATGGCCAACAGCATCGAGATTCCACAGATCATGGTGCTTTCCGAGATGACCTTCAGGAAGATGCCGCGCTTATCCGCGCCGACAAGCCGCCTGGTCGCCATTTCCTTGGCCCGGAAACCCATCAAGGCGGTGGTCATATTGACATAGTTCAGGACAGCGAATGCCAACAGCAGCAGGCACATGCCCAGCAGGAGATTCACGAAATTCCGGTTTCCGAACTGAATCGTGCCTGTCCAGTCCTGGGTACCATCTTCCAGGAAATAGATATCCCTGAGCGGAATGATGCGGACCTTGTCGCAACTGGCCTTGTAAATCCAGTAGTTCTCCTCCATCCAGTCCAGCAATTTTCCCTGCAACTCTTTCAGGTCGGTTGCCGGATTGATGATCACGAAACAAATGCCCGCCGCGGCATTGCCCAAGTCTTCGTTGTGGGCAGAATTCACTTTCGGCAACAACTCGCCCCGGACCAGCACGTCAGGGGCCTTGAGAATCGAGTTGCCGAAATCCTCGTAGATGCCACAGACTGTGTATTCTATGCCTTGTATTTCGCTCATGACGATAGTCTGGCCGACGGGATCCTTGTCGCCGAAATGGGCGTTGGCGAATTCCCGGCTGAGCATGCAGCGATCCCAGGAAACCGCCCAGTCGGCCTTGTTTCCCGAAATCAAGTCATAGGAGAACATCTCGAAGAAAGAGCTGTCGGCCGCCATTACACTGCCATAAACCATTTCATCATGAATGTTGAAAGCGACGGCAGACGACATATCGGCGACAAAACATCCCTTTTCAATTTCGGGGAAACTGGCCTTCAATCGCTTGTCCAGCCAGTAAGCCGAATTGATTGAGTGATCGTTGGCGATCACATAAATCCGGTCCGCGTTCTCCTGGAAGGAATCCGTGGAGAGCTGCCGCTGGACATACACCGCCAGCAGCAACACGAACGCCATCGACACCGTGAGCCCCACGAGGTTGATCGCCCCGTACAGCTTGTTTTTTTTCAGAAAGTTCCAGAAACTCTTCATAGGACAATCAGGAACGGAAGCAAGAAAACGATCTTAAACGGTTTCAGTAAGAAAATCATTATCGCCTCAAAGATTAAAACACCAACACATCACTGTCCCCATAATTGTCATACCCGGAGGTGATGACCTTCTCACCCGGCTCCAAACCTTCCAGAACTTCGTAGTACTGGGGGTTCTGGCGGCCGATGCGGATTTCGCGCTTGACGGCCTTGGTGCCATCCTTATTGACCACATAGATCCATTTTCCGCCGGTTTTCTGGTAGAAGGTGCCGCGCGGGATGATGACGGCCTCTTCGGGCTGGCCCAGCTGGAGGTTCAGGTAATAGGTCTGGCCGCTGCGGATGTTGTCGGGCTGCTCGCCGGAGAACTTGAAATCGGCCTTGAACTTACCGTCGCGGACCTCTGGATAGACCTTGCGGATAAGGGTGGAATATGTCTCGCCCTGGCGCTCGAAAGTGGCCTCCAGGCCCTCCACGACACGGTCGATGTAGTGTTCGTCGATCTGCGCCTCCACCTTGTAGGTGCCCACGGAATTGATCTGGCCGATCTTCGTGCCGCTGTTGATGCTCTGGCCCAGGACGACGTCCAGGAGGCCGAGTTCACCGTCGATGGGTGCCTTCACGATGAGGTTGCTCTTGCGCTTGCGGATCATCTGCATATTCAGCAGCATGTTGTCCAGGCTCTCCGCCATCCGGTCCACCTGGGTGCCCCGGTACAGGCTGTCCTGCTTCGAGCGTTCGCGCATCAGGTCATATTTCTGCTTGGCGAGCCGATAGTCTTCCTCGGCCTTGAGGTAATCCTCCTTGGCGATCAGCTTATCCTCGTAGAGCGCTTTCTGCTGCTCGTAGGCCCGGCGGAGACGCTCAACGTTTGTTCCGTACTCCAGCACGTTCTGCCGCACTTCCAGTTTCTGCTGTTCCATCTGGATCTGCGTGTTGCGGAGGATATTCTCCTTCTCGGCCAGCTCGGCCTCGGAGTTCAGGATCTGGAGGTCCAGGTTGTCATTGGACAGGATCAGGATGGGGTCGCCGGCCTTCACCGGGGAACCTTCCTCGATGAGGATCTTCTCCACGATGCCGCCTTCCTGCGGACTCAGCTGGATGGTCGTCATCGGCTGCACGCGCCCGCTGATGCGGATATAGTCGTTGAACTCCCCCATCACGGCATTACTGACGATCACGGTATCCTTGTCCACGCGCAACGTCTTGTTATTCGGCCGCACGATCAAGTACACGATGAACGCGAGCAGCAACGCTCCCAGCCACCAAGGCAGTGCCTTCTTCGTGAAAGCCACTCTCCATCCGGTCTTTTTCTCGATAATCTTATCCATATCTACTGCGCTAAATATTCTATTCCGTTATAATATTTCACTACCGCCTGCTTGATGAGATACTTGAACAGGGAGTTCATCTCATCGGACTGGGCTTTGAGGTAGTTGTTACTCGCCGTCTGGAATTCCAGCGGGGAGATGAGGCCCTGCTCCATCTTCTTCAGGTGCAGGGTGTATGCTTCTTCCTGGACTTCGGCCTTGCGCTGCGCCTGCAGGTAGGCCGTCATGGCGCCGTCGCGGTCCTGGACGGCCCGGCGCACCTCGCTCTCCACTTCGCGACGCTTCTGGTCGTATTCGGCCGTCGCCTTCTCCAGCGCGTGACGCTTGCGGGAAATCGCGGACTGCTTGCTCAGGCGGTTCCAGATGGGGATGGACACCGACAATTCCACATATTCACCGCCGTTGTTCTTGAACATGTCGAAGAAAGGGTTCGCCGCGGAGCCCAGGTAAGTAAAATAGTTCGTGCTCCAGCCGCCATACAGACTCACCGTCGGCATCACCTGCCACTGGGCGGTATTCAGCTCGCGCTTGGCGTTCAGCTGCTGCCAGGAAGCGATCTGGACAGCGGGATTGTGGTCCAGGGCGAAATCGACCACGGCGTCCGCGGCCACGGGTTCCACCTGCCACTCCGGCATCGACATATCGATGACCAGTTCCTCGTCCACCGGCCAGAACATCAGGTCCGCGAGGACCATCAGCTGGTCGCGGTACTGGTTGTAGGTATTGGTGAGGTTATACTGGCGCTCGGCGAGGTCGGCCTCCATCTGGATGACATCGGCATGGCCCTTCTGGCCCAGTTCCTCCTGCCTCGAGGCCTTTTTCAGGGAAGCTTCGGCATTGGCAACCTGTTCCTCATAGACGTCGCACAGGCGCTTGTAGTACACAACGTTATAATACGCCTCCATCACGGCCAGGCAAATATCGGCCTCCACCTGCTTTTCCTGCGATTCGGCGATCAGCATTCCGGTCTTGGAGATCTTGAGATTGTTCACCGCCTGGAAACCATTGAACAGGTCGTATCCGGCGCTGACACTGTAGCTGTTGTGGAATGATGTCGTGTTGAAATAGGTGTTTGTCTGCGGGTCGATGTTGCGGCCGAAGTTGTAGTACGCATAGGTCGATGCGTTAAGGTACGGGGTGAACAGCTTGAGCGCGGCATCCCGGCGGTCAATCTGCGCGTCGCCGGTGGCGGCCTGCTGGATCCGCATCTTCGTGGAGTTGGACACCGCATACTCCATGCAGTCGTGCAAGGTCATAACATTCTGCGCCTTGGCGCTTGTCATCCCGACGAGCGCCAAGAGCAGAACCACACAATTAATGAACAAGGTTTTCATGCAAGTTTTGTTTAACCGGCATTTTTCCATGCACTTGCCGTGCCAAATGATTTAATGCACTGATTTATAACTACTCAACTAAAATATAAAGGTGTAAAGAACTGTAAAGACTTTACACTTTCTTTACACTCTCCTTTACAATTGACACTATTTCTGAGCGAGGACTCTTTCCCCTTTGGGGGAAGATTCGACCACGAGTCGGATCCCCGTCGCCGTCTCCCGATACTGGAGGACCTTCGCGCCGTTGCCCGCGAACACATGGACCAGATCAGAAGTGTCGATGTTGTCCGGAACCTTCACGGAGAAGTATCCTTCCTCGTCCGTCACGGCGATGCTCTTTCCGGAAGGATTGTCCGCATTCTCCACCACCATCTTCATCCCCACGACCGGCTTCCCGTCCTTATCGGAAACATAGCCACGGATTGTCTTGGCATTCACCATCGCGGCGCTCATCATCGCCACCATCAGAAGAACAAAAATGCGTTTCATGATCAATTGTTTTTATTTGTTAAACTTTTATTCCGTTTTGCCTTTCCCAGAATCATCCCCCGTGCCAAAAATAGCAACACGTTTACTACCAGCGGAATACGTTAAAACAGACAAAAGAAAAAAGTGTAAAGGCCTTTACAACTCTTTACACTTTTGGCTTTACACTTTACAGTGTTTACAGTCCGGAGACTACCGGAAACGCAATTCGAAGACGGTCTGGGATTCGTCGCTCCGGACCAGGTCGATGCTGCCGTTATGGCCCCGCATGATCTGCCGGGAAATGCTCAGGCCGATGCCGGAGCCCTCCTTCTTGGTGGTATAGAAAGGAATGAAGATCTGTTCCTGCGCCGAAACGGGAATAGGAGCGCCGTCGTTGGCGACCCGGACGATGACGTCGTCGTCCTTGCCCATGCTGGCGAAAATGTCGATATGCTTCGCCCCCGCCTGCAAGGCGTTCTTGATGAGGTTGATGAAAATCTGCGAGATCTGGCCTTCATCGGCATAGATGACCAGGTCCGGTTCTTCGGGCCGATACCGGCAGACGGCGCCGCAGGAGGCGATGAACTCGCTGTTCAAAGAGATGACCTGGTCCATCAGTTCCTGCAGTTCCAGCGCCTTGCGGACGGGCTTGGCCACGCCGGAGAGTTGCCGGTAGGTCTGCACGAAGCCGATGAGGTTCTTCGAGGAATCGGAGATGGTCTCCAGGCCAGCCTTGATGTCCAGCTCGCTTTTCCCGTTCTCGTCCATGGACCTTGCCATCGCGTCGGACAGGGAGGCGATCGGCGACACCGTATTCATAATCTCGTGCGTGAGCACGCGGATAAGCTTGGTCCAGGAATCCTGCTCATGCTGCTGCCGCTGCCGCTCGAAAATGGTCCGGATACGGTTCAGCGTACGGTTGAACTTGTTTTTATCCTGGAATCGGAAGTTCAGTTCCCCATCCTCAAGGGCATCCATCATATACGCCACCTTCTTAATGTCGCTCCGCCGCACATGGATGGCGGTCACGACCGCCGCGACAATCACGGCGAGGACGACAAGCAATATGATTTGCCAAAGGGTCATTACAAACCGTATTTCTTCAGCTTCGCATACATCGTCGGGCGGCTGACGCCCAGCAACTTAGCCGCGGCGGAGATGTTGCCGTTGCAGCGCGCCATCGCTTCGCGGACCTGGGTCTCTTCATCTATCGATAGATTCCCGGTCGAGCCGGGAATGACGGTATTCGTCATGCCCATCCCCGACATACCCGTCATGCCCGAACCCGACATACCCGTCATGCCCGACCCCGATCGGGCATCTATCTGGAGGTCATTCGCCGTCAAAACTTTGCCTTCGGACAGAATGACCGCCTTTTCGATGCAGTTCTGCAATTCGCGGATGTTGCCGCTCCACCAGCCGGCGGAGAGGGCGGCCTGCGCCGAGGGGTCGAGGCCGGATACGGACCGATGGTACTTTTCGGCGAAGCGCTCCAGGAAACGTTCTGCAAGCGGGACGATATCATCCCTACGCTCACGCAGGGGCGGGAGGGCAATATGGACCGTGTTGATGCGGTAATAGAGGTCCTCGCGGAAGCGACCTTCGCGGACGAGGGCTTCCAGGTCCATGTTGGTGGCGCAGATCAGCCTGATATTCACGGGCTTTGCTTCGGTACCGCCCACGCGGACGATGCTGCGGTTCTGGATGGCGCGGAGAAGCTTCGCCTGCAGGTGCAGGGGGATGTTGCCGATTTCGTCGAGGAAGAGCGTGCCGCCATCGGCCTGTTCAAACTTGCCGGCGTGGTCCGTGTGCGCGTCCGTGAAGGCGCCCTTGACATGGCCGAAGAGTTCGGACTCGAAGAGGGTTTCGGTGATGGCCCCGGCATCGACAGCGACCATCTGCTTGCCGCTGCGCAGGCTCTGGGCGTGGATTTCCCGGGCCAGGACGTCCTTGCCGGTACCGTTCTCGCCGGTGATAAGCACCGTGGCGTCGGTGGGGGCTATCTTGGCGACGGTTTTGCGGATGGCGGTCATGGCTTTCGAGTCGCCCCAATACATGGATTCCTTCGCTACGCTCGGAATGACATGTCCTTTCGCTTTCCGGGCCTTGTCACGGGCAGCGGTGAGGACTTCGATCAGCTTGGTGTTGTCCCAGGGTTTCACGAGGAAATCGAAGGCGCCGCGCTTCATGCCTTCCACGGCCAGGGCGATATCGGCA
The DNA here is from genome assembly GCA_017558775.1 of Bacteroidales bacterium. GTDB lineage: Bacteria > Bacteroidota > Bacteroidia > Bacteroidales > UBA932 > Cryptobacteroides. Next base: position 23,118 of record JAFYTP010000011.1, read on the forward strand.
TAGGCGGTAAACAGGACCACCTCCACTTCCGGGGCCATTTTCTTGATTTCCCCGGCCCAGTAGAGGCCCTCGTTTCCGGTGTTGATGTCGGTATTGAAATTCATGTCCAGCAGCACCACGTCCGGCCGGAATTGCTCCAGCGCGGAGACCAGCGTAGCCGGCGAAGGAAGGGTGCGGACCTCGGCGAAATGCACGGGCAGGAGGATTTCCAATGTCCGGCGGATGCCCAGGTTGTCGTCCACGACAAGTATCTTTCCAGTTTTCATCGCAACAAATTTAAGAAAAAACGAATTGACCACCAACCGCCGCGCGCTTTAAAAACGGAAACAAATGCTTTCAATTTCGGCTCTTTCCAAAGGTTTTGAACGATTTGTTAAAGAAACGCGTTTGCGGATATGCACGCGAAAAGCTAACTTCGTAAGCAGAAAGAACCAAACCACATCAATTGATGAAAAAAACAATCTTTGCCGGAGTTTGCGCCCTTCTTCTCTGCGCACTCCCTGCCGGGGCCCAGTGGGGTCCCAGAACCATTCCCGAACCAACTGACGGCCTGAAGGACGCCTACAAGGACTACTTCAAGATTGGCGTCGCCGTGAACAACCGCAACGTCGCCGACCCGGACCAGATCAAGGTCATCCTCCGTGAGTACAACAGCATCACCGCTGAAAACGCCATGAAACCCCAGCCGACCGAGCCCAAGAAGGGCGAGTTCAACTGGGAAGACGCCGACAAGATCGCGGACTTCTGCCGCGCGAACGGTATCAAGATGCGCGGCCACACGCTCATGTGGCACAGCCAGATCGGCACCTGGATGTACCAGGACGAGAAAGGCAACCTCCTTCCGAAAGAAGAGTTCTACGCGAACATGAAGCATCATATCCAGGCCATCGTCAACCGCTACAAGGACGTGGTCTATTGCTGGGATGTCGTCAATGAGGCCGTGGCCGACAGCCCCGTGTGGCCGGGCCGCCCCGAGCTCCGCGACTCCCCGATGTACAAGATCGCCGGTGAAGAATTCATCTATAAGGCTTTCGAGTACGCCCACGAGGCGGATCCGAACGCCCTCCTGTTCTACAACGACTACAATGACGCCGAGCCCGCCAAGAGCAAGCGCATCTACAACCTCGTCAAGCGGATGAAGGATGCCGGCGTTCCCGTCGACGGTATCGGCATGCAGGCCCACTACAACGTGTACGGCCCGTCCATGAAGGAAGTCGATGACGCCATCAACCTCTATTCCACCATCGTGGACCACATCCACCTCACCGAGCTGGATATCCGTGTCAATGAGGACATGGGCGGCGGTCTCCGCTTCAACCGCGGCGCTGCCAACATCTCCGACTGGGAGAAGACCCTGCAGCAGGACCAGTACGTGAACCTGTTCAAGGTGCTCCGCAAGCACAAGGACGTGATCGACTGCGTCACCTTCTGGAACGTCTCCGATAAGGACTCCTGGCTGGGTACCAACAACTATCCCCTCCTCTTCGACGAGAACGTCAAGCCGAAGCAGACCTATCTCGCCGTCAAGGGCTTCGATCCCAAGATGGATGAGGCTGTCGTCCTCGAGGACTTCAAGCCGAACGAGCTCAACCAGCCCGGTCAGCAGTATCCGATGGTGAACTCCCAGGGCTACGCCCGCTTCAAGGTCGACGCCCCCAAGGCTACCTCCGTCATCGTGAGCCTCGGTCTCGGCGGCTCCGGCGGTACCGTCCTCCGCAAGGCCGAAGACGGCTCCTGGATGGGCACCACTGCCGGTCCCATGGACGAGGGCTTCCACTACTATCACCTGACCATCGACGGTGGCGTGGTGAACGATCCGGGCACCAACAACTACTACGGCTCCACCCGTTGGGAGAGCGGTATCGAGATCCCGGCCCACGACGCTGATTTCTACGCCATGAAGAACGTCCCGCACGGCAAGGTCCAGCAGGTCCTCTTCTGGTCTGAAAGCACCAAGCAGAACCGCGTCGCGTGGGTGTACACGCCCCCGCAGTACGACAAGAATAAGAAGAAATACCCTGTGCTCTATCTCCAGCACGGTTGGGGTGAGAACGAATACGCCTGGTGGAACCAGGGCCACGCGAACCTCATCATGGACAACCTCATTGCCGACGGCAAGATCGACCCGTTCATCATCGTGATGACCTACGGCATGACCAACGAGGGCTTCCGCCCCGGTCAGATGCCGCGTCCGCTGGTCGGTGCTGCTCGGTTCGGTGTCGGCGTTCGGATACGGGCGGTGGAGCGGCTTCAAGCCGTGCGGAATGCCGGCGCTCGAATTTTTCGACTTCAGCATG
>JAFYTP010000012.1 GCA_017558775.1 Bacteroidales bacterium
CAGCACATCAACTACGTCAAGTGGAGAGTGAACAACGAGTTCAAGCAGAACATCGAGCTCTACGCTCCGAAGGTGCCGTACCGCGAGACCATCACCAAGATCGCGACCGCCCAGTACCGCCACAAGAAGCAGTCCGGCGGCGCCGGCCAGTTCGGTGAGGTGCACCTCCTCGTGTGCCCCTACGTCGAAGGTCAGGAAGCCCCGAAGAACTTCAAGATCGACGGCAAGGACACCGTGTTCAACTTCAAGAGCCAGGACATCACCGACCTCGAGTGGGGCGGCAAGCTGGAGTTCTACAACTGCGTCGTCGGTGGTTCCATCGACCTCGGCTTCATGCCCGCCATCCTGAAGGGTATCAAGTCCAAGATGGAAGAGGGCCCGCTCACCGGTTCCTACGCCCGCGACATCCGCGTGTATGTGTATGATGGTAAGATGCACCCGGTGGACTCCAAGGAAATCGCGTTCATCATCGCCGGTCGTAACGCCTTCAAGGAGGCCTTCAAGGCCGCCGGTCCGAAGATCCTCGAGCCGATCTACAACGTGGACATCATCACCCCGAACGAGTATGTGGGTCCTTGCATGAGCGACCTCAACACCCGTCGCGGCATGATCATGAACCAGGACATGGACAAGGGCTTCACCGTCCTTCACGCCCGCGTTCCGCTCGCCGAGCTGTATCGCTACTCCACCATCCTGAGTTCCCTCACCGGTGGTTCCGCGACCTTCCAGATGAAGTTCGCCGAGTACGTCCAGGTCCCGGCCGACGTCCAGACCAAGCTCCTCGCCGAGTACGCCGCGCAGGAGCAGGAAGAGGACTAATCCTCCTTCCATTGGCAATTTTATGCCGGGCTCCTGTACGGGGTCCGGCATTTTTTTATATTTTTGTTGAAACGAATAGAAGAAGTTATGAGAAAGTACGACTCCCCTTCCTGCGAGGTGGACATCATCATGCAGGAAAAATCTATCCTGTCGACGCAGGCGACGGCGGGCGATGATTATCCGATCTCACATTCCGATCCTTTCCATTCCAGAGCATACGGCCTCGGGGAGGAGGATGATTATGAATAGACTGTGGTTGGCTGCGGCCCTTCTCGCGCTGGCCGGTTGCGCGAAGTCCTATGAGCCGGTCGTGGAACCGGAAGCATCGACAAAAGCGGACGATCCCTGGGTGATCAAGGACCTGTCTTCCCAGATGAGAAAGGGAGCGGCTGAAAGCCACGCCATCATGGCGGATTTCGGCGCGACGCGCTCCACGGTGGTGGTGAACGAGGCGGAAACCGCCGCGACGCCGGTGTGGTCCGCGAACGATACGTTCGAGATGTATGGCTATGATGCTGAGGAGGATGCACTGTACTATTCTCCCTTCACCACGGTAAATGGCGGCGCTTCCGCCAGTTTCTCGGCGGAATACGGCCTCCCGGATTCCGCGCCGTACGACGTGTTCTATCCCGGTGCCGACAAGTACGGCTTTGCCGGTGAAACCTTGGTCTATGGCGTGAACCTTCCGGTCGAGCAGCCGGCTCTTCCGGGCAGGATTGCCGACGGCCTGGCGATGTCTTATGCGAGCGCTCCCAACATGGACGATCCCGTCCATTTCCAGAGCCTGGTGTCGATCGTCCGGTTCAAGATGCGCGGAAGCCTGGTTTCGCAGGTCAAGAAGGTCTCCATCAAGGCGACGAGTCCGGTGGCTGGTGACGCTATCGCCGTGCCCGACGGGGAAGGGTTCGTGGAGGTGATGCAGGATATTGGCTTCAGTTCGGACGTCCATTCCCGTACCGTCACGCTTGCGGGCGATTTCGTCGCCGGGCAGGACTATTATATCGTGCTGATGCCGGGAACGCAGGCCGGATTCCAGATGATCTTTGCCGATGGCGAGGGCCATTCCACGACCAAGACGGCTTCCGAGTTCACCTTCCCGCGCGGCGGGATGAGCGATTTCGGCACCATCGACCTGGGCAGTGAGTTCACGGATGTGCCCGATGACAACGCGCCGGTCCTGTATATGGCCGCGAGCGCCGGAGCGCCGAAGCCGGTGACGATCGCCGTCATTCCCGAAGGTTTCACCGCCGACGAGCTCGACACCTACGAGATGCTGGCCAAGAGCGGCATCGACGCCCTGATGGCCACGGAGCCTTTCAACCACTACCGGGAGTATTTCAATGTCTGGATCCTGAAAGTGGCCTCGAACGAGTCCGGCGCCAGCATTACCAACGGAAGAGGAAGGATCACGACGAAGCGGGACAGCTATTTCGGCGCCAAGTGGGGCGAGAATTCTTATGATGACATGTCGGCGAACGAGAGCCTCATTTATTCATTCGTGTCCGAGAACTGCCCCGATCTCGCGAATGGAATCCACAATGAGAACGAAGTCCCGGTCCTGATGATCATCAACGATTCCCGGTATGGCGGCATCTGTCAATCCTGGAGCAACGGCAAGGGCTATTGCATGGTGCCTATCTCCTATGACGGCGCGAGAATGGCCTGGGAATATCCTGAGACGGAAGCGGCCAGCGTGACTGGCACGGGGACCCGGCAGGTGACCGATGAGGACATTGCGGAGATGGGCCAGAACATCGGAGATTGGCGCAATACGCTGGTCCACGAGTTCGGCGGCCACTGCCTTTCCCGGCTGGGCGACGAGTACTGGTATGAAGCTAATTCCGCCAGCGGGTCCACCATGAGCGACCATTCTTGGGAAGTTCCTTATTCGCTGAACATCTCTGCGACATACAACAATCCGGGCTGGAAATCGGACCTGCTGGACAACAACCTGAACGTCCTCTCTTCCCTGACGGCCAAGGACAGCCGTTACGGCCGGATCGGCGTGTTTCAGGGTGCGGACGTGTATATGTTCAACCGCTGGCGCAGCGAGCGGATCAGCTGCATGATCGACAACCGCTTCTATTTCTCCACCTGGCAGCGGATGATCATCGTGAAGCGGATCATGACCCTGAGCGGCAGCACGTACAATGTGAACACCTTCTGGGCGAAGGACGACCCGACCGATCCCGTGCGCGACCGGGCTTCGAACGCCTCCTATGGCCAGAAGAGCCTGATCCCGGTCCGGACGGTGCCGATGCTTCCGTCCCCGGTCCTGCACGAGAACTACGTGGAAATCGTAAATCAACTCGAATAGAACTATGAGAAAACTGCTGTTGGCGGTGGCCGCGCTGCTCGTGCTGGCCTCCTGTTCCGAAAAGAAGGCCCCCATCCCCGTGTACGGATGGGAGGGCCTTGGCCAGAATCCTGACCTGGAGGCCGTCAGGGCCAAGTTCCAGGATTGGAAATCCCACGGGTTCACGGGTGTCTGCATCCAGGCGGACCTCGCCGATATCCCGGTTGTGGCCAAGATTGCCCATGAGGAAGGCCTCGAGTACCATGCTTGGAAGCCCTGTATGCTGCAGGGCGGCAAGCCCCACGAGTGGTACGCCGTGAACCGGCTGGGCCAGAGCGCCGACGAGTTCCCCGCCTACGTGCAGTACTATCAAGCCCTCGATCCGGCGAACCCGGAGGTGCAGGATTTCATCGTGTCGATGATCACCGCCATCGCGGCCGTCCCCGATGTGGACTATGTCCAGCTGGACTACATCCGCTATGCCGACGCCATCCTGGCGCGCGGTCTCTGGGACAAGTACGGCCTGGACTTCTCCAACGGCCCGTACCCGCCCGCAGACTATTGCTACTGCGAGCGCTGCGTGTCGGAGTTCAAGGAAAAAACCGGCATCGACATTCTCGAGGCGGAGGATCCGCAGGCCGTGCCTGAATGGACGGCCTTCCGCTGTGGCAAGGTCACCGAACTGGTGACGAAGGTCTGCGATGCGGTCCATGCCCTGGGCAAGAAGGTCAGTGCCGATGTGTTCCCGGGCCCGGACTCCTATGCCGTCCCGATGGTGCGCCAGCAGTGGAATGAATGGCCCATCGACATGGTCTTCCCGATGAACTACAACGACTTCTATCTGGAGCCTGCTGAATGGCTGGCCGATGTCACGGCGGAAGAGGTGAAGGCCGCGGGCGACGTCCCGGTCATCTCCGGTCTGTTCATCTGCAAAGACTGGCAGCGCAAGGCCGAAATCAAGGACCCGGAAGGCCATGGCCTCATCCCGTCCGAGATCGCCACGGCCGTCAAGGGCTCCCTGGACGCCGGCGCCGCGGGTATATGCCTCTTCACCCCGGGGTCGATGACGCCGGAGCACTGGGCGGAGCTGGACAAGCTGATTTTATAGGTTCATCAAGACTCCGATCACGATATCGCGAGCTTCCAGGCGGGCCTGCCAGCCGGAGCTCGCGTTTCCGTTACCGTAGTCCGTCCGGTTCCAGCCGAAGAAACCGACCTGCGTGGACAGGACGACGTTCCCGAGCGGGAAATAGACGCCCGGGCGGAAGCCCAGCGTCTGTCTGCTGATGAGCGGATCATACCCCCTCCGGCGGGTCCACCGGGTAGCGAAATAGGTGTCGCCGGTAAAACCGAAATTTTCGGTGACGGGAAGATATCCGCGCACATGCGGAATGACGCCCATCGTGAAGTCCGAATCGCTGTAGACGTTGTTCCAGTCGAATCCGGCGGCGAGACCGACCGTCAGATATTGGTTCACCCGTTTGCCCACTTCCGGATATACAACGATGCTGGTGCCGTAGTTGCTGGCGCCCAGCGAGATATTGCCACCGACATAGTATCGGTTGTTCTGCGCCTGGGCCAGCATACCGGCCAGCAGGGCCGCCGCGAGGAGAATCCACTTTTTCATATTCGCAAAGATAAACCATCCGTCCGATTTTCCCAAAAAGTTTCGTACATTCGTGCCATGATGAACACGGTGGTGAAAAACTTTGCTCTAGGACTCTCTCTGGTCCTTTTTGCGGCCTGCAACGGTGGCCGCGAGGCGCATTTCATGACGGATAAGGCGTATCGCAAAACGGTGCATGCGGACTATGAGGCCCGTAATTTCCGTCATGCCCGACCTGATCGGGCATCTGGCGACCTGACCGTCGCGGAGCGCGAAGCGCTGGAGTTCCTGTATGCCTATATGCCGCTGGCGGATGCGGTGGATTATCCGGCGGAGTATTTCCTGGACCAGGTGCGGGCGTCGTTCCAAATCCGGGAAGAGATGGGCTGGAACGTCCCGGAGCGGGAGTTCCGCCACTTTGTGCTGCCCATCCGGGTGAACAACGAGAATCTGGACACGGCGCGCGTGGCTTTCTACCGCGAACTGAAACCGCGGGTTGAGGGTATGTCGATGGAGGAAGCTATCCTGGAAGTGAACCACTGGTGCCACGAGAAAATGACCTATCAGCCGTCGGACGCGCGGACCTCGTCGCCGCTGGCCTCGGTGCAGAATGCGCTGGGCCGATGCGGAGAAGAATCGACCTTCTGCGTTGCAGCGCTGCGGTCCGTGGGTATTCCCGCTCGGCAGGTGTATACCCCGAGATGGGCCCATACGGACGACAACCACGCTTGGGTTGAGGCCTGGGCCGATGGCGAATGGCACTTCATCGGCGCCTGCGAGCCGGAGCCGGTGCTGGACCTCGGCTGGTTCAATGCGCCCGCCTCCCGCGCGATGCTGATGCACACCAAAGTCTTCGGCCGCTACGACGGTCCCGAGGAGGTTGTGCTCGAGAGCCCGAACTACACGGAAATCAACCTCATCGACAATTACGCCACCACCGCCCGGGCCGATTTCCGGGTGGTTGATGCCGATGGCAACGCCGTGCCTGGCGCCCGTGTCGATTTCTGCATCTACAACTACGCGGAGTTCTATCCGGCCGTCTCGAAGTACACCGATGCCGACGGCCGCACCTTCCTCTCCTCCGGCCTCGGCGACCTCCTCGTCTGGGCCTCGAAGGACGGCGCCTATGGCTACGCCAAGTGCTCCTTCGGGAAGGATACGGAGGTAACCATAACCATCGGTGAGATTCCGGGTCAAGCCCGGAATGACGGTTCTGGGCCAACCCTCCCTAGTCATTCCGGACTTGATCCGGAATCTCTCGACATCGTGCCGCCGGCGGAGAATGTCCGGCTGCCGGAGGTGACGCCGGAGCAGCGGGCGGAGAATGACCGCCGCGCCGCCCGCGAAGACTCCCTCCGCCATGCGTACGAGGCGACGTTCCCGACACATGAGGAAGCATTGGCCTTCACGCAGAAATACGGGTATGGTCATCACATGGTGTTTCCCATCGAGTGGTCTCGCGGAAACTGGCGCACGATTGAGGCTTTCATGGCCCAGGCCGATGAGCATGAGCGCGTGGAGCATCTTTTCCTGAGCCTGAGCCGGAAGGACTTCCATGACATCACGCTGGAGAATCTTCTGGACAGCTACAACGACCAGGAAGCCCTCATCGGCCCTCGCGTCGAAAACGAGTTCCTGAGTCCGTACAAGGGCTTTTTCAAGGAGTGGCTCAACGAGGAGCACCGGCAGTTGCTGGCCGATCCGGACTCGCTGGTGAGCTGGGTCCGGAGGGAGATCGAGGTGGTTGACGACCCGCTGGCTTGGGACATCCCGGCCTCGCCGATTGGTGTCCAGAAGAGCGGCCTCGCCAGCCCGCGCTCCCGCGGCATCTACTTCGTCGCTCTGGCCCGCACTCTCGGCATCGACGCACGGAAGAATCCCGTGAACGGCAAAATTCAGTACCGCACTGACGGCGATTGGCTGGACGTGGACTTTGACGGCGCCGGTCCGGCCGTGGCCGCCCCGAAGGGCGTTTTGAAATTGACTTACACCCCGGACAAGGTTGTCGACAACCCCCGCTATTACGGCCACTTCTCCATCTCCAAGATAGAGAACGGCCGCCCGCGCCTGATGGAATTCGATGAGGGTGAGGTCGATATGGGCGGCGGTGTGGACTGGGCCCATGTATTCAAGGACGGCTTCCCGATGGAGGAAGGCCGTTACCTGCTGGTCTCCGGCAACCGCCTCCCTTCCGGCTCCGTTCCCGTGACGATGGCCTTCATCGACATTATCGCCGGGCAGGAAACCGTGGCCCCGCTCGTCCTCCGCTCCGTCGTGGACGAAGTCCCCGTTCTCGGCACCTTCGACGCTGAAGCTCAGTTCGTTCCGGTTCCCTTTGCCAAGACCGAGGACGGCGACGTCCTTTCCGCTGTCACTCCGAGTGAAGCGAAGAAATCTGTCCTCTCCACCATCGGCAAGGGCTATTACGCCCTCGCCATCCTGGAGCCCGGCAAGGAACCGACGAACCACGTCCTCCGCGACCTAGCCGCCGCGCGGGAAAAGCTTGAGACTTGGGGCCGCCCGATCATCCTCCTGTGCTCCTCTGAGACGGCAATGCATCGCCTCCAGGTGGAAATGTCCGAGGGCCGCTACGGCATCCTGCCATCGACCATCATTCTGGGCCTGGATACGGAAGGTGCTGTGCAAAAGGGTATTGAAAAGGGAATGAAAGTCGGTCCTGAAAGCGCCTCCGGCGCCCCTTCCCGCCTCCCCCTCGTCATCCTCGCCGACTCCTCCAACCACGTCTTCTTCCTGACCGAAGGTTACACCATCGGCCTCGGTGAGCAACTTGCGGCTACTGTTGCAAAGCTCTAGGCGAGGAAGTTCGTCAGGGCGATGAAGTCTTCGACGGAGAGGGTTTCGGGACGGCGCTCGAAGACCGGGTCGGAGAGGAAGGTGGAAAGGGAGTTGGCGGCGGTGGTGCAGATGCCTGAAACGCGGGAATCTGCCTGGTCACCAACGCGGGCTTTCTTGCCTTTTTTGCGGTTGATGCGGCCGTCGTCTTCGAGGAGCATCAGCTCCAGTTCGGGGGCGTCGGAGCCGGCGTCGGAGGAGGCGCCCATGAATTCGGCGGTGTCCCAGCCGCAGCGTTCTGCCTTTTCCAAGATGATGGGTTTCAGGGAGTTGCGGAGGGTTTTGCGACGCTGGCCGAAGGCGGTTTTGACGACGGCCTTGAAGAGGCTTTCGTCGCAGCCGAGGGAGGTGCGGGCGTTCCGCGTGAGGCGGATGACGGCCGATTCCACCTTGGGCGGCGGGGCGAAGCAGCCGGAGCCCACACTGAACAGATACTCAATGTCATACCACGCCTGCAGCAGCACCGACAGGATGCCGTAGGTCTTGGAGCCCGGCCCCTCGGCGATGCGCTCGGCGACCTCCTTCTGGATCATGCACACGACCTCGGGAATCCGTTCGCGGTAGTCCAGGATCTTGAAGAAGATTTGGGAGGAGATGTTGTAAGGGAAATTGCCGATGACGGAGAACCGCTCCGGGAAGATCTTCTCCAGCCGCAGGTTCAGGAAATCGGCCTGCAGGAGCCGTCCCTGCATCCCCGCGAAGTGGGTGAGGAGGTAGTCCACCGACTCCCCGTCGATCTCCACGAGTTTCAGGTCGATGTCCTCCCGCTGCAGCAGGTACTGGGTCAATACCCCCATGCCGGGGCCAACCTCAAGGACATCCATCAGATGGCCGGTCACGCCGGCCATGACGTCATTCCGGGCTTGACCCGGAATCTCAAGGGCATCGACGATGGCCTGCGCAATGCGCTGGTCCGTAAGAAAATGCTGGCCGAGGGCCTTCTTGGCGCGTACTTCCATATCAAATCGGTTACTCCTGCAAAGATACTCATATTTTTTTGCTAATTTTGTAGGTTAAAACTGAGTAATTAAACTATGTACCGTACACACACTTGCGGAGAACTCCGCATCGGCAACAAAGGGGAGCAGGTGACGCTCGCCGGATGGGTCCAGAAAGCCCGTAAACTGGGTGGCATGACGTTCATCGACCTCCGGGACCGCTATGGCGTCACGCAGCTCGTGGTGGAAGCCGATGCTCCCGCCGATCTGGTGGAGGCGGCGACCTCCCTCGGCCGTGAATTCGTGATCCAGGCCGTGGGCGAAGTCGTCGAACGCTCGGCCAAGAACAATAAGATTCCCACCGGCGACATCGAGATCAAGGTGTCCGCCATCAACATTTTGAACAAGTCCGTCACGCCTCCGTTCACCATCGAGGACGAATCCGACGGCGGCGACGACCTGCGGATGAAATACCGCTACCTGGACCTCCGCCGCGGACCGCTCCGCCGGGCGCTGACCCTGCGTCACCGCGTGGCTCACGAGGTTCGCAACTATCTGGACGCCAAGGGATTCATGGAGATTGAAACCCCGTACCTGATCAAGTCCACGCCGGAAGGTGCCCGCGACTTCGTGGTCCCGTCCCGCATGAATCCGGGCCAGTTCTACGCCCTGCCGCAGAGCCCCCAGACCTTCAAGCAGCTGCTGATGGTGGCCGGCTATGACCGCTACTTCCAGATTGTCCGCTGCTTCCGCGACGAGGACCTCCGCGCCGACCGTCAGCCGGAATTCACCCAGATCGACTGCGAAATGTCCTTCGTCGAGCAGGAAGACGTCCTGAACACCTTCGAGGGCATGATGCGCACCCTGTTCAAGAATGTTTTGAATGTCGATATCCCCAACCCGCTGCCGCGGATGACCTGGTACGACGCCATGGACAACTACGGCTCCGACAAGCCGGATGTGCGCTTCGGGATGAAGATCCACGAGCTCACCGACGTCGCCAAGGGCAAGGGCTTCGGCGTGCTGGACGGTGCGGCCTACATCGGCGCCATCGCCGTTCCCGGCGCGGCCGAGTACACCCGCAAGCAGGTGGACGAGCTCACCGAGTGGGTCAAGCGCCCGCAGGTGGGTGCCAAGGGCCTCATCTACATCCGTGTCAATGCGGACGGCTCCTACAAGTCCTCCATCGACAAGTTCTACAGCCCCGAGGATCTCGCGAAGATCGCCGCCGCCGCTGAAGCGCAGCCCGGCGACCTCCTCCTCGTGATGTCCGGCGACAACAAGCGCAAGGTCCAGACGATGCTGGGCGTCCTGCGCCTGGAGATGGGCAACCGTCTCGGCTACCGCGACCCGAAGGTCTTCGCTCCGCTGTGGATCGTGGACTTCCCGCTCCTGGAGTGGGATGACGAGACCCAGCGCTTCTACGCGATGCACCACCCCTTCACCGCCCCGAAGCCGGAGCACGAGAAGTGGTTCTATTCCAACGCGAAGGAAGACCTGGAGCGCGTCTGTGCCAATGCTTACGACTTCGTCCTGAACGGCAACGAGCTCGGCGGCGGTTCCATCCGAATCCATAACGCCGACATGCAGAAGCGTATGTTCGAGGTCCTGGGCATCGGTCCCGAGGAGGCGGAGCTGAAGTTCGGCTTCATCATCAACGCCTTCAAGTTCGGCGCCCCGCCGCACGGCGGTCTCGCCTTCGGCTTCGACCGCGTCTGCGCGCTGATGGGCGGCTCTGACTCCATCCGCGACTACATCGCCTTCCCGAAGAACAACCAGGGCCGCGACGTGATGATCGACTCCCCGTCGGAGATCGACCAGGTCCAGCTGGACGAGCTCCAGATCGCCCTGAACGTAAAGCCCGAATAGCTTTTGACCGAACGATTCGACGCATACGACCTTTCCCGGCGGAACACCTTCGGCATGAAGGTGTCCTGCCGCGCGTATGTGGAAATCTCGGACCCGGAAGACCTGCTTTCGCTGGACTTCGACGCTTTGCCGCAACCCATTTTTGTGATGGGCGGCGGCTCCAACCTCCTCTTCACCAAGGACTTCCCGGGGACGGTTTTACACCTTTCTAACAAGGGTTACACCGTCATTCCGGGCTTGACCCGGAATCTCGTCCGCGTCGGCGCCGGCGTCGTCTTCGACGACTTTTGCGCCTGGGCGGCCGCCGAAGGCCTTTGGGGCCCGGAGAACCTCTCGCTGATTCCCGGCGAGGTGGGCGCCAGTGCCGTGCAGAACATCGGCGCCTACGGCGTGGAGGCGAAGGACATCATCGACACGGTCCATGCCTTCGACCGCACCACCCGCACCTTCGTGGACATCCCCGGCTCCGCCTGCGGCTACGGCTACCGCACCTCCCTCTTCAAGACCGACTGGAAGGGCCGTTACATCATCACGGCAGTTACCTTCCGCCTCTCCACCACCCCCGAGCCCAAGTTGGATTATGGTGGTGTCCGCAAGGCACTAGAGGCTAGATTCCCGGTCAAGCCGGGAATGACGGAAAATAACAAGCCGGGAATGACGGAAAAAGTCAAGCCCGGAATAACGGACACCCCCGTCATGCCCGACCGTACACCTTCCGTCATGCCCGACCTGATCGGGCATCTGAATCCGCAGATGATCCGTGATACCATCATCGAAATCCGTCGGACGAAACTTCCGGACCCGGAAGAGATCGGGAGCGCGGGGTCGTTCTTCTGCAATCCCGTCATCGAGCGGGAGCATTTCGAGCGGATCGTAGCGATCGCGAAGAAGGAGAACGGCCCAGAATATGAAGTGCCGCATTACGACGTGGGCGAACGGGTGAAGGTCCCGGCGGCGTGGATGATCGACCAGTGCGGATTCAAGGGAATGAAGCTTGGCGGCGCGCAGGTGTACCCCAAGCAGCCGCTTGTGATTGTCAATGCTACCGGAGACGCCACCCCGGACGAGATTATCGCCCTGGAGACGAAAGTCATCGGCACCATCCGGGAAAAATACGGCATAGAACTCCATCCTGAAGTCGAACACGTTTAAGATTATGGGAAGATTCATCATCGAAGGCGGACACAGGCTGTCCGGAGAAATCACGCCGCAGGGCGCGAAGAACGAAGCCCTGGAGGTCATCAGCGCGGTGCTCCTCACCGCCGACCCCGTCGTCATCTCCAATGTCCCGGAAATCCTGGACGTGAAGAACCTCATCGACCTGCTGAAGGGGATGGGGGTGAAGGTCCAGCGGCTCGAGAAGGGCACCTACCGCTTCCAGGCGGACGAGGTGGACACCGCGTACATCGAGACGGAGGAGTTCGTGAAAAAGTGCGCGGCGCTCCGCGGCTCGGTGATGGTCGTGGGACCGCTCCTGAGCCGGTTCGGCCATGCGTGGTTCGCCAAGCCGGGCGGCGACAAGATTGGCCGTCGGCGTGTGGACACGCACCTGGACGGCATGGTCAAGCTGGGCGCTGAAATGGACTATGACGCCGAGCGCCGGGCTTTCCATCTGACTTCCAACGGCCGCCTGACCGGCCGCTACATGCTGCTGGACGAGGCTTCCGTGACCGGTACGGCCAATATCGTGATGGCCGCCGTCCTCGCCCGGGGCACCACCACTATCTACAACGCCGCCTGCGAGCCCTATCTGCAGCAGCTTTGCAAGATGCTCAACCGGATGGGCGCATTCATCGACGGTGTCGGTTCCAACCTCCTGCGGGTGCACGGCGTGGAAAAGCTTTTCGGAACGAACCACCGCATCTTGCCCGACATGATTGAGGTGGGCTCCTTCATCGGCATGGCCGCCATCAACCAGAGCGAAATCACCATCAAGGACGTGTCCTGGTACGACCTGGGCATCATTCCCGACGCCTTCCGCCGCCTGGGCGTGAACCTGGAGCAGCGGGGTGACGACATCTATGTGCCGGCGCAGGAAAGCTACGAGATCGAGTCCTTCCTGGACGGGTCGATCATGACCCTCGCGGACGCCCCCTGGCCGGGATTAACCCCTGACTTGCTGTCAGTTATGCTTGTCGTCGCCACCCAGTGCAAGGGCAGCGTCCTCATCCACCAGAAGATGTTCGAGTCCAGGCTGTTCTTTGTCGATAAGCTCATCGACATGGGCGCCCAGATCATCCTTTGCGACCCGCACCGCGCCGTCGTCATCGGCCATGACCACCGGCTGACGCTGAAGCCCGCCCGGATGGTTTCGCCCGATATCCGCGCCGGTATCGCGATGCTCCTCGCCGCGATGAGCGCCAAGGGCACCTCCACCATCGACAACATCGAACAGATCGACCGCGGCTACGAGGACATCGAAGGCCGCCTCAACGCCCTCGGGGCGCATATTACGCGGGAATAGCCTGTCATTCCGAGCTTGACTTTTTTGTCATTCCGGGCTTGACCCGGAATCTCAACATCCTTATGAACTACAGACATTTATTTTCGAGCGACGTCCCCTCCTTCATGCGGAGCCCTGTCCGTGAAATCTTCCGGAAGGTGGACCTTTCCGCCATCTGCTCGTTCGCGGGCGGCTATCCGGCGGCCGTGACCTTTCCGGTAGAGGACCTGCGCTCCCTGCCGGGCCTCGTGCTGGACAAATACGGTACTAAGGCCTTGCAATACGGTGCTACTCAGGGTGTTCCGGAGCTCCGGGAGGCCATCGCCAAGCGCTATAATGTGCCCGTGTCGATGGTACAGATCACGACTTCGTCCCAGCAGGGCATCGACGTATGCACCCGCATCCTGGTGGACCCGGGCGACGTCATTCTGACCACCGAGCCGACTTATCTCGGCGCCCTCCAGTCGTTCAAGGCCTATCGGGCCGATGTGCGCCCGATTTCTTCCGTCCGTCCTCCGAAGCCGGGCGAGGTTTGTGCCGATGCGCCCGCACCCAAGCCGCACTACAAGTTCATCTACGTCATCCCCGACTTCAACAACCCGTCGGGCGAGACGATGTCGCTCGCGGAGCGCGAGCAAATCGTCGCCCTGGCCCGCGAGCTGGATATCATCATCGTGGAGGACAGCCCCTACCGCGAAATCCGCTATACCGGCGAAGACGTGCCCATGATCCGCGAACTGGCTCCGGAGCGCACGCTGCACCTGGGAAGCTTCTCGAAGATCTTCGCGCCGGGCTTCCGGTTGGGCTGGATCATCGGCCCGGAGGAGCTGCTGGAGCAGATTTACATCTGCAAGCAGGCCCTGGACCTGTGCCCGCCGGTCTTCGACCAGTATATGGCTACGGAGTTCCTCACGAGCGGTGCGCTGGACGCGAACCTCGTGAAGACCAAGGCGGAATACCGCCGCCGCAGAGACTTGATGGTGAGCCTGTTGGATAAATATATGCCGGAAGGCGTGAAATGGACCTACCCCGAAGGCGGCCTGTTCCTCTTCCTGACGCTTCCGGAGGGTGTCGATACCATCGAAATGTACGACGAAGCTCTCTCGAAGGGTGTCGCCTATGTCGCCGGCTCCTTCTTCTACCTGGACGGCAGCCACCGCAACACGATGCGGCTCAATTTCTCCTTCGTCGCGGAGGAGAAGATGGAGCCGGGCATGAAACTGCTCGGCGAGATTGTCAAGAAAAGAATCGATGGAACAAAAACTCTATAAATTCTCCGGCGCCGGCAACGACTTCGTCGTCATCGACGGCCGCGAAGGCGACGTCTCCGCATTCCGGGAGGTTGCCCGGATCGAGGAACTGTGCAAGGAGTTCAAGACCGATGGTCTGATGATCTTGGGCTCAGGAGATGCTGAGGTCGATTTCACCATGGAGTTCTACAACCCCGACGGTTCCGGCGGCATGATGTGTGGAAACGGCGGGCGGTGCATCGTCGCGTTTGCCGATTACCTGGGCATCCGCCCGGCTTCCGGCGACGTGTTCCTCTTCCGTGCCCCGGACGGGCTCCATACCGGAGAAATCCTGGAGCGTCCGGAGGACGGCCTTTGGGAAGTCCGCATCAAAATGATTGATGTCCATGGCGTTACGCCCATGCTGGGTGGCCTTTTCCTGAATACCGGCACCCGCCATTTCGTCAAATTCGTGGATGACGTCGAGCAGGTTGACATCGACACGGAAGGCAAGGCCCTCCGCTGGGATCCGGCCTTCGCGCCCGTCGGCACTAACGTGAACTTCGTTCACATCGCCCCCGACGGCCTCCATGTCCGCACCTTCGAAAAAGGCGTCGAGGGCGAAACCCTCGCCTGTGGCACCGGCCTCACGGCCTGCGCGATAGCCGCTTACTATATTGGCAAGCCTGATACTCGCCTTCGCGCCCGCCAAGACTGGTTGTCGGTGAACTTCACGCCCGGACCGGACGAAAAGTTCACCGACGTATATCTTACCGGGCCTGCCCGGTTGGTGGGAATCTTTTAATTCTTGGAACTGCCCATTCTGCTCTTGGCGTCCTGACCGGCGCCTGTTCCCTTGTACTTGCTGGCCGCGGTATTGAAGCGGTAGCGGACGGAGAGCACGACGCGCTGGGTGTCCATGTGCACGCTCTGCGTGATCTTGTAGTGGCCGAGGTCGCTGAAGATGTTGTTGTAGCCCTTGTTCGCGAGGTCGCGGCCTTCGAGCCGGATCACCAGGGAACCGTCCTTCAGCAGGGTCTTCTGGATGGCCGCGTTCAGGTCCAGGTAGTGGTTGGTGATCATGATGTTCTGCGCGTAGCCGGGGCTGTGGTATTCTCCGCCCAGTTCGACCTGCCAGCCTTTCTTGAACGTAAGCGTATTGTTCAGCTGGGCAATCCAGATGGGCTTGTCGTTGAAGGAAGTGTCCCCCACGGTGAGCCAGGTTTTCTGCATGCCGGCGGTATAATTCATCGACCAGGGGCCGATGGTCGGGGTGGCGACCAGGAAGGCGGACAGCGCCCGGAGCGGATTCTTCTCGTTGTACGGCTTGAGGAGAATGACGCCTTCGTCATTGTATTTGTTTGCCCACATGATGATGGGATCGTTCTCACGGTCGTAGCTCACGGCGAGGGTCAGGAACTTCCAGAGGCCCGTGGCGGACAGGGACTGGATGCTCATCGGCTGGAGCGTGGCGCTTCCACCCTGCAGGGTGTAGCGGTTATTGTAGCGGATGGCATTGGACAGCATGGAGAAACCGGGACGGTTGGTCTTTGCGCTGTAGCTGAGGATGGTCTGCACCGGGCCGAAAGCGCCCGCGAAGGAGACCGACGGGAACAGGTTGTCGTACTTCTTGGAGAAGCTGCCATTGCCCAGCAGGTCCTCGTAGGCATAGTTCACATGCTCGTAGCGCACACCGGCGCTCATCTGTCCGAGTTTTCCGAGGATGAAAGCATAGTTCACGAACGCGGCGGCGTTGTCTTCCTTCACGCGGGAGTTGGAGGCCGGGATGTCGGCGCCGGACAGGCGGTAATCGTCATTGGTGCGGGAGAAGGTCTCTTCCGTGCCCACCTGCAGCTGGCCCATCCAAATGGGATAGGAAAGCACGAGCTTGGCGGCGTAGAGCTTGCTATCGGAAAGGGACTCCGTCACCACGGTGGCGTCCTGGATGTCGCTGTTCTCGACGGCGGTGTTCAGCTTGTTGTCGTTCTGCTGGAAGTAGTCCAGGTTCAGGTCGACGCCCAACTTGCCGAAGGTGCCGTTGTAGTAGGCGTTGGCGCCCAGGGAAGAAGGCATGCGGGCACCGTTCTTGCCGGTGTTGACCGTCTTCAGATGGTCGATCAGCGCGTTGTTCCGGTAGATGTCACCTTCCATCAGGGTGTACTCGTTGTAGTCGAGGCCGCGGTTGTAATCGACCTTGAAACCGGTGAATTGGTTGTCCGAGATCTGCCAGTTGACACCGGCGTTGATGATGCCCGCGTTCTTGTCGACGAAGTCGCCCGTCAGGTATTCCTCCTGCTTGTAGGACGGATTTCCGGTCGTCTCCTGCTGGATGTCGCTGATCTGACGCTGGCTGGCCTGGGCGTAGTTCACACCGCCGAAGATATCGACACCGCCGGTGCGGTAATTGGCGTTGAAGGAGGCTCTCGGGTCGTTGAAGTCCTTGACGCGAAGCGACTGCTCGTCGACGAGGTTCACGTTGAAGCCGAAACCTTCACCCTGGCGGCGGATGGTGCGGATGCGGACGACGGCACGCACGGTGGCGTCATACTGGGCGCCGGGGTTGTTGATCACCTCCACGCTCTGGATTTCGTGGCTGAGGATGCGGTCCAGCTCGGTGGGATCGTTCATCTTGCGACCGTTAATATAGATTTGAGGAGTGCCCTTGCCGATGACTTCCAGTCCGTTCTGGCCCTTCATGAGGCCCGGGACCTTTTTCAGGACGTCATTCGCCGTGCCGACGTTCTCCAGCACGGAACCGCGCACGGAGGTCGCGAGGCCTTCGCCGGTGAGCTTGGTCTTGGGCATCACGGCCTGCACGACGGCTTCGCCGAGCATCTGGGTGTCCTCTTCCAGGCGGATAGGGGGGAGTTCCGTCACGGTATCCTTCAGCGTGACGGACTGCGAAGCGTCCTTGTAGCCGACGAGGGAAACGGTCAGGGTATAGGAGCCTTGAGCGGCCTTGAGATCGAAGCGGCCGTCGGCGTCAGCGGTGGTGCCGCAAATGACGGCGCCCTCTGTATCAGTAAGGAATGCGGTTGCGAATCCGACCGGCGCACCGGCTGCATCGACCACCGTCCCGCGAAGCTCACTCATCGCCTGGCGGGCGGCGAACGCATTGATAATCAAGCAAAAACTGCAAACGAAAAGGGTAATGATCTTTTTCATTGTTTCGTGTATTAGTAAAATAGTACACTGCAAAGGTAGTGATATTTTGCAAACTACCAAAACTTTTTTCACTTTTTTGCAAAAAAAAGGAGGCACCATGGCTGGCACCTCCCTTTGTCCTTCCAAGCGAAGGACTCTATTTGTCATCCACGGCTTTGGCGATGAGATTCTCGAGTTCTTCGCGCGGCATGTCGCCGTCGATACAGATGAAACTGGTTTCGGTCCCCTCCCGGGCCAGCATCACGAGGCTGTTGACAATGTAGTCGTCGCCGACGGTGTACAAGCGCATCACTTCGCCGCTGTCTTTGGCTTCCATCAGCAGTTCATACTGGCCTTTCTTGATAAAGCGGTTCACATCGTCCGCCAGGTTGGCGGCCAGGGCCTCGTCGGAGATGGACAGGATGTACAGGCCGGTGAGGGACTTGATGATCGGGCCGAAGTTCACGTTTTCGTCCTGGAGTTCGACATCGGGAATCTTGCCGATGAGGCGGAACATGGCGGGGGAGACGTACACGGCTTCCACGTTGGGCTCGTCAGAATACTTGTTATAGAGGGAACGCCCGTTCTGGGCGAGGGCGGAAACGCTCACCAGGAGCATCACCACGAGGATATAGATCTTTTTCATTTCCAATAGCAGATTTTATCGAGGGTTTGTTCGGATTCTGAGATTTTCTCGGCGCCATAGGCGACGGTGCCGGATATTTTGGCAAAGGCTTTCTCGACCTCGGCATACGCCAGATAGGGGTCGTCGAAGGTGTCTTTGGGAGCGGGTTCCCACGTCAGGCCCAGCGTGACGAGGACGGCGACGGCGGCCGCGATGCCGGCGGGGAGCATCCAGCGGACGGGTTTGCGCACCGCTGCCTGCACCTTTCCGGAGAGTTCCTCCGGTACGGGAATGCTTTCGTCGAGGGAGATCCTTTCCAGGTCTTCGGCGGAAAGCCGGGTCATTTCGTCAAGCGTCTTCATACTGTTTCAGTTTTTTGCGGGCCAGGCTGACCTGGACGCGGATGTTCAAAGGAGAGAGGCCGGTTTCAGCGGCGATTTCATCGTAGGACAAGCCTTGCAGGAGGTGGAGCTTAATCAGTCTCCGCTGGCTTTCCGGGAGGCGTTCCACGGCTTTCATCAGGGTCCCGAGGGTTTCCTTCGCTTCCAGTCCCTCGTCGGGCGAGGGCTGTCCGGGGAGATTGTCCTCCAGGGGCTCGGAAGGCCGTGCCCGCCGGATTCTGTCGATGCAAAGGTTCCGCACCAGGAGGGCGCCGTAGGCGGCCGGGTTCCGGACCAGGTCCAGGGAGTCCCGCATCTTCCAAAGCTTGACATACAGGTCCTGCACGGTGTCCAGGGCGTCGGCCCTGTCCTCCAGGAGGTAGTAGGCCACGCGGTAGAAGCGTTCCTGCAGGGGGATCCAGACGGTATGGAACCGGGCGTCCGTCATCAGTCGACCTGATTCATGAGGGCTTCGATCTGGTCGACCCGGATGGTACCGCGGACGATGAGGAGGGCGTCTTCGGCCAGGATGACGATGTCTTCCAGGAGGTTGCCGTCCTTCGAAGAGTTGCCGTAGATGCGGATTGTTTCACCGCTGTCCTTTGCTTCCATCAGCATCTCACCATCGGCAAGGATCCTTTTCGTCTTACGGAGGAACGTTTCACGGGCATGGTCCGGGGCCTCGGAGAAGTCCACGACGGTGAGGCGCTTGATGCCTCTGAACAGTTCCAGGGCCCTGCGGTCCTCTTCCGTTTCGACGGCGGTCCGGGCGGCGGCCCGAAGCAGGCCGAGGGCGACCCCGCCGAAGTCGACGACTTCGAATCCTTCGGTTCCCTTGTAGGAGGAGACCAGCGATCTGAGTTGCGGGCTTTGGGTTCTTTGGCCGGCCCAGGCGGCAGTGCCGAGGCTCAGGACCATCAATAGGGAAATCAGTAACTTTTTCATATCAAAAATCAACCGGCTGCATCCTTAAGACGCAGGATGTGGCCGGTTGTTAAAAACTTTTTAGGAAATTTATCGAAGCAAATCCTCGAGCTGGACGCTGCCGGAAGTCTTTTCGTCGCGGTACTTGACGATGACGGGGCAGTAGAGGTGCACGCCGCTCTCGAGGGCCTTGCCGTTACGGACGATGGGCTTGGAGCCGGAGACGACCACGGCGTTACGGGGAACGACCACGCGGCCGTCGGCGTTGCGACGGATGAATTCGCCCGTGGTGGCGTCGAAGATGGCGGTGGAGGAGGTGATGATGACACCGGACGCGACGACCGCGCCTTCCTCCACGATGGTGCCCTCATAGATGCCGCAGTTGCCGCCGATGAAAGCGCCGTCCTCGATGATCGTGGGCATCGCGCCGGCGGGTTCGAGCACGCCGCCGATCTGGGTGGCTGCGGAAATGTGGATGTGCTTGCCCACCTGGGCGCAGGAGCCGATGGTCACGTGGGAATCGACCATCGTCCCTTCACCCACGTACGCGCCTACATTGATATAGGCAGGGGGCATGACGATGGATCCGGGGGCGAGGTAGGCGCCGCGACGGATGCTGGATCCGCCGGGGACGATCCGCACGCCGTCCTCGGCCTTGAACGGACGCACCGGGAAGGTGGCCTTGTCGAAGAACGGGAACTGGCCTTGGGACATGTCGGTGACGGCTCCGAGCTTGAAGCCGGCGAGGATCACTTCCTTCACCCATTTGTTGACGATCCACTGGCCGTCCTTCTTCTCCGCGACGCGGATTTCGCCCTTCTCCAGGCCTTCAATGACTTCGTTGAAACGTTCGAGGGTTATTTCCATAAGGCGTCGAGTACTTTAGCCATCAATTCTTCAGTTTTGGGGGTAGCCGGCACGAGGGGCAGGCGGAGTTCATTGGCCATCAGGCCCAGGCGGGCCATGGCGGCCTTGCCGGGGATGGGGTTCGGCTCCACGAAGCAGGCCTTGAACAGCGGGAACAGACGGTGGTGCAGGGCGCGGGCCTTGACCATATCGTCCTTCTGCAGGGCCTCCACCATCTCCACCATCTCGCGCGGAGCGATGTTGGCGGCTACGGAAATGATGCCATCGGCACCCGTGGCCATCAGCGACAGCGTCTCGTCGTCATTGCCGGACAGCACGCTGAACCCGGCGGGCTTGCAGCGCACGATCTGGCTGATCTGCGCGTAATTGCCGGACGCTTCCTTCACGGCGATGATGTTGGGAATCTCCTCCGCCAGGCGGAGCGTCGTCTCGGCCTGGATGTTCGCGCCCGTACGGCTGGGCACGTTATAGATAACGACAGGCTTCTCCGTACTTCCGGCCACGGCCTTGAAGTATTCGTAAATGCCGGTCTGGTTAGGCTTGTTGTAATAAGGGACGACAATCAGGAAAGCATCGGCGTCAGGCAGCTGCGCCATGCTCTCCAGCGTGGCCGTAAGCGAATTCGTGCCGCCGCCCACGAGCAACGGCTTGCCCGGCGCGTTCTCCCGCGTAAGCTCAAGCACCCGCTTTCGTTCCGCTACGCTCAGGCACGGCGTCTCGCCCGTCGTCCCGAGCGGCACCAGGAAATGGATTCCGGCATCGACCTGCCGGCGGACGGTCGCCGCGAATGCGGCCTCGTCCAACTTCCCATTCTTGAACGGCGTGAACAGTGCCGTTCCGCATCCTTTAAGAGTAAGCATAACCTTCTTTCTTTAGCGGTTGCAAGTTACGAAATAAAACGGATTAATTGCTCTCCCCGAACAGGCGGTTCAGCCGTTCCCAATACGGCGGGGTGAGCCAGAAGAGGAGGGTTTCTTCCAGACCGTAGGGATTCACGAAGGTCATCTGGTCCAGCGGATCGTCTGCAAGCCCTCTTACGGCCGCCTGCGATTTGAATTCCTGCATTTTAAAGATCTGCTCGAGTGCGATGTATTCGTCATTGATGCAGATGACCTGGAAAGGACGTTCCGGATCGCCCACCTTGCCGGAGTTGTCGATGACGCTGAGGATTTGTTGGGCCTTCCAGACACAGGGCATCAGTTCCTCTTCGGTTTCTGCCAGGTTATAGAGGGATATCAGCAGGAACAAGGAGACGGGATACTCCTTCAACTTGGCGTTCAACGCATCTTTCGCTTCCTTGGTTTTACCTTCGCTTGCCATAGCCCGAATGTCCTCGCACTCCGCTACCACATAATTATAGTCATGGTGATAGGCGGCTCCGTAATACACGGAGGCGATTTCCTCCCGGGTCAAGGTCGTGTCGCAAGCGGCGAAACGGGCGGTAAGCTCTTGGTATGCCGGTGTTTGCGAGAGGGCTTTGATGGCGGCGTGGTCCGGATGGAGGGCGAGAGAGTCGAGCATGTGCTCTCCCTGGTCGATAGATGCCAGGATTTCCAGACCGGTTGCCCGGTCATACTCATCCCCCAACTCGATCATCTTGTTCAGGTAGAAGCGGGCTTTTTCGCGATCGTTCTTGGCCGAGTAGATGATGGCCAGTTTATACCAGGATGTGCCATCTCCAAGGCCCCGCTCTTCAATATCCAGGAGGATGGGAAGCGCATCTTGAAACATTTCACAGTCAAAATACGCATCTGCCTGCTTGTAGAGCAGGAGTTCGTCGTCCGGATAGGCTTCGCGGCCCATCTTGGCCCAGTTGATTCCCATCTCAGACCAGGTGGGATCCTCGGTTTCATTGGCCATGACAGCGCAGTAGTTGACCCACGCGGCATAGTACTCGGGGTCTTTGTCGCCCCACGCGTCCAGCATCTGTTTCATTTGGAGCGTGTCGGCGTCGTTGCGATACTCCTTAAACTGGTTGTATCGCTCGCTTTGCGCCGCGGCGGAGAGGCTGCAGGCGGCGAGGAGGAAAAGGAGGACGAGACGTTTCATTACAGCAGTTCCTTGAATTCATGGACACCCTTCAGCCCCTCGGTCATGAGGGCGGCGGCAACGGCGCCGGCGGCAAGGCCTTCGCGGCCGAAAGCTTCGTGGGTGAGGGTGAGTTTGTCGACATCCGAGGTGTAGGTAACCGTATGGATGCCAGGGACTTCGCCGATGCGATGGGCGGTAATCTCAGGCTCGACGCCAAGGCCGTCCTCAAGCAGTTTGCCGAGGCTCTTGGCCGTGCCGGAGGGGGCGTCCAGCTTGTGGATGTGATGCGTCTCTTCGACGGCGGGGGTGTAGCCATTGCCCTTGAGCATCTTGCTCACGCGCTCGACGGCGGCGAAGAGGGCATTGACGCCCAGCGAGAAGTTGGACGCGTAGATGAGCGGCGTGCCGGCTTCCTCGAAGGCCTTGAAGACATCGGCCTCGATGTCGTTCCAGCCCGTGGTGCCCACCACCGCGGCCTTGAAGTTCTTGGCGATGAAGGGGTAATTGGCCCGGAACGCGTCCGGCCAGGTGAAGTCGATGACGAC